>JABHSO010000197.1 GCA_018669845.1 Gammaproteobacteria bacterium
AATAACAATAAATGCTGTCATTAGTGAGCTGACTTTTCATTAAACAGTCTACTGAATAGTGGCCGTAACGACAGATTTGATTGAAAAAGTTTTTTTTAAAGCAGGGTGATGCTGGGTTAAGTTCCTATATGTGGATTTGGGGAAATTACAAACACAAAAATCAATACAAATAATGACCTGGTTACAATATCCCTGGCCATGACTTTTACAGAACCAGTGATTATATCTTCCATTTTTTTAAGCTGGTTAATCTTCTGGGTAATTGTTTTAAACCAATAAGCAGGATCTGTATCAAAACCTTTTGTTTTAGAAAGTGCGATATCCCTCATTCTTTGAACTTCAGCAAAAGAACTATCACTTGTTATTTTCAAATAAGACTGCTTAAACTTTTCATTAGCACTGTGTTCAAACAGATTAAATAAGGCATTTTGCTGGGCCATAACTGATAAAAATTTCGAATTTAAAAATGCATTAAACTCATCCCTGGCAAATGTTGCAGAGAGTATCGCTCGTTCAATTCCGGCTCTCTCTTTAGCACTGATAAACAACACCAGGCTATTGAGCATATTGCGTATTTCATGATCTTTGGAAAGCGTGGAGAATTCTGTAATAGTATCGAGAATGGATTTATTTAAAGCAGTGTAATAACCCACGGCAGATTTTGTATTTACAGATTGACTATCAACACTGGAACGCATTGAGCTCAGCTTCGAGAAATTTACTTTTTCAGAAGCTATCTGGGTGAACGGATTGACCACTGAACTCAGATGTTTTTTTAGAAGTGAGACTCTTTCATCTGTTAATTTACGTTGCTGGGGCAATTTTTCAGTAAATTTTTTGCCTTTTGAGCCTAAATAACCAGCACTGGCCCCCCTCTCTTTTTGCAGTTCATGCAGCACATTACTCATATATACCGATAGCTCAACAACATCAATAGATTTTTTTGAGCTATTGTATTGCTCATATTCAGAGAGCGAAAGCATTGCTGCATAAGACAGTATCAGAACGATCGATACAAGACTTAGAAAGGTCAACTTTGAGTGAATTGAAAATTGTTTAAGCATGGTAATACCTGAAACCGAAAATAGTCATACAAATATAGTACACAATCTGTTTCGGCACACAGCTTCTAAACTTTAACGGTAGAAATTATTTAGTTGGTAAGGATAAGTCCCAGGGAAATAAATGGGGTAAAACCAGAGGTCATGGCGGCTATGAAAAGGATGCTCGATAATGACCGGATCCGGTTCTAATGGCCATAAATAATAATGATTCACTTCAACAACCGGGTATTCGTACAAAAAATCGCCAACTTTTTGAGATTCGGTACCCACTATAGATCCAGTTACGGTAATTTGACGATCTCTGCTGTATACCATTGGCTCAAGAAATTCTTTCACTACGGCCAGAAATCGGCCTGAACTGCTATCAGAACGTTTAGGCTTTCCCGAAGAGTTCAACGGTAAACTAACAACCGTTAGCCTGCTGCTATTTTTATTGTTCTGGGTACTGACAATAATACCGCCCCAACGGACATTATTAGATAGATGAGATTCAAGCTGCTCACGAACTTGAGCCACATTCGGGGAGTTAAGCGGCTTTTGTCTGATTTCAGGCGGTATCTTAGTGCTACAGCCTGGCAAAAACATTATTAATAAAAGCCAGGCAGAAATAATTATCAAGCGGTTATAGTTCATATCACTTAGAAAATTTTGCGCCATAAAGGTTCAATTCTTCCACTATAGATCAGACTAACTGTATTGACCAGATAAGTCAGAATTACATATTTTTTTACTTTTTACCTCAAAATGGTGCTTTAGCTATAATTTCAATTTTTTCACCTGTTAGCGGGTGCTCAAAACCGAGCTTTTCCGCATGCAATAACAGTCTTTCTGAACGACTACCATACAGTTCATCACCTACAATGGGGGCTGCCAGTCCCAGTTGGTGGGCGGCATGCACTCTCAATTGATGGGTGCGGCCTGTAACAGGATAAAAGTAAACCCGGCTAGAGTCTTCATCAGTTGAAATAACCTTCACATGAGTCACCGCCTTTTTTCCATGCTCATAACAAACGACCTGCCTGGGACGATCATCCAGATCCACCCGTAAGGGTAAATTAACCGTTTCATTCTGCTTTTCTAACTTTTTTGATAAAACGGCAACATAACGTTTTTTCACACTTCGATTTATAAACTGTTTTTGTAATTGCTTATGAGTCTGTGAATCTTTTGCTGCCAACAATAATCCCGACGTAACCATATCCAGTCGATGAACTAACAAAGGCCCTGTTGCCTGCGGATAACGTTGTTGTAGCCAGCTCAGTACAGAATATTTTATTTGCTTGCCCGGAATGGATAACAAACCTGCTGGTTTATTCACAACCACCAGGTTTTCATCTTCATACACTATCTCAGGCAACAGTGGTTGTGAGTCTTCAACAACTGCACTCTGTTCCACACAGACACCTTGCAACATGAAAGGCAGAATCGGATGGCACTTACCCCGGCAGGGCGGATAAAAGTGAGCATGATGCCTAACTCCTTTTGCAGGACTTGCTCCCCACCAGAATTCAGCCATTGCTAATATTTTCAATTTATTTAGATGGGCATACTGGATCAATTTTGGGGCGGCACAATCACCGGCTCCACCCGGAGGTATTTTTCCATCAAAAAAATTAATTAAAGATTCACTTTCATCTAGCTTATTGACCAGCAAATAATTTTCAAAAACTTTTTTATGCAACTGCTGCGAAAGCTGTTTACGTTTTTTGATAAGTTCAATTATTTCAATTTCAAAGTTGTTTTGAATATTAATTTCAGCCTTATTAATCAATTCTTCCCAGTTGGATTTTTCTGCTTTAAAATCACGTTTATCCTGTTGAGACAGATACGATAATTTTTCTAAACTCTCCTTATTATTTTGTCGATCCTGATTACGTTTTTGTTTATTTTCTTTATGCCTGGACTTAAGTTTTTCAAGCAAAATCTCTCTCTGCTTTTCTAACGCTTTAAGTTTAGTTTTTGCTTGCTGTCGAAGTGGGGATGTTAAAAGTTGATCTATTTTCTCAGTTAGCTGGCTAACCTGTCTTTCACCTTCGAGTAAAAAACTCTGCTGCTTTTTTATATCAAATACAGGAGGTACAAAACCCGGCACTTCCCACTGCTTGTTTAACATGCCTGAAAAACCCGCCAGGTAACCAATTTTCCCAACTTCATCCTCAATCACTAAAACACCAAACATTTTTCCATTTTCTTTTTGGAAAAGTTGATCTGATATTAGTGGAGACTCTATCAACCATTGCTGCAAATTTTCACTTGCAGAAATAGCCAACGGGTAAGGATTATTATCAAATGGATTGCGACAACTGGCTGGGATTTCAGATTTGGCAGGCTGTTCAAAAAAATAATGAATAATATTCATTTAAACATTTTATAAAACTGCCGATAGAAATGCGAATTACTTCATGATCATCACTTTGAACTGCGATGGCACAAGCGTAGATCCAATAGCATTCAATACCAGTCCATTCTGTCCCGTAATATCCATAAGTGAGCGTGTTGCAGGCATACCACCATATAAAACCGTAAATGAGCCTATCAAATGTTTGCTGGGCCCAATAAACACCTGAGAAGCTACACCACCTAAAACGCCCGGTTCATCACCATTACTGATCGGAGTGGTAGTGATCAGATTATGAGCAAAGCCTCCAGAAATAAGCACTTTCAAGCAGGCAGTAGGCGGAATTGCCATCGGTAAATTAACAATATTGGGGAAAGGGATGGGGATCATTCCAGGTCCTACTGGTGGAGGTGGGGCCGGAACCTTACAGACATCCGGCATCGCCATATTCATTCCACCTAGTTGACAGTTTGCAAACATGATAGCTCCACACTTAACCCATATGAATACGTTCCGCATCAATCTTGATATCTTTTTTAGCCAGAATTGCCGATTGACGAGAACGTAATGAAAACAGATTTTTTATTGTTGTAAGAACATCTCCAGCTTTAGTTTGATCTACACCTTCGATCATTCGGAATGAGTTCTTTAATTTTTGTGATAACCGATCTGCAACGGTATCTATAGATTTTGCAAAAGTAGATAAACTGGATATATGGCTGGTTGCCTTTTCACCCGTGAAAGCCACATCACTGATATTTATTAGGCCTTTCTTAGCCAACACATTGATATTGTCGGAAACCATTGTTACTGATTCGGCAGAAGCCATTTGAATACCTTCCTTTCCAGTAATTGACAGGCTACCCCGAGCAGAGTCAATTGCTATATCCCCTTGAAATGCTAACGTAGCATTTTGATGGGCAGGCCGTTCAATGATAGCCAATATGTGACATTGTTGATGATCATCACAACAATACATAACCTTATCACCTACTTCAGGATTAACGACACAACTAAAAGCACGTTTAGCCATAAAAATATCATCCTGACTATGCACAACAAACTGATCATCAACGAGACTTTGCACGCTTCCATACTCAATTTCTTTTGCTGGCTGTCGATTCAAAGATGTAACTTTATCTAGCTTCATTATCGATCTCCTGTTCGGGGTCGGGGTTTCCACTGTTCTGCTTTGAGGCGTTTCTTATCTATACCTTGTGCAAGATATTTCGTTGAACCATCCCATAAAGTATTTATATCAAGAATCTCATGTAACTTAGCTTGTAACAAACTGGTATTAGTTAAGTCTGCATCGGTCAAAATAGCATGAGAAAAGTCAGCATAGCTGAGATCAGCTCCTGAAAAAATTGCACGTTCACAGTTTGCATCGCCTAACTGGGCCTTGGCCATTCGTGCTCCTGTAAAAACAGCATCTGTCAGATCACTTTCATTCAAAGTAACTCCTTCAAGTTTAGCACCCTTGAAACTTGTTCCAGACAACTTGCTACCATAAAAAATAGCCATGTCAGCAATAACATTATCAAATAAAGAATTTTTCAAATTAGCTCCCATAAAACCGGTCTGGGTTAAATTAGCGCCAGTAAAATCACAGTCACTCATTTCTGCTTCACGAAATTGAGTCATGGAAAGATCCATGCCTGCAAAGTTTTGTCCCTTCAAGTTTGGAGCCTGAAAAACGCATTGTTTTATTAATGCATCTCGTAGACTCACACCTTCTAAATCACCTTCAATAATATTGGTACGGTCCATATTTGCCTGTTGAATATTTGCATTTGAAAAATTCGTATTGATAAAATTTGTAAATAGTAAATTTGTAGAAATTAGTTTTGCTTGCTGCATTTGTGCATTAACAAAATTTGATTTAGTCAAATTTGATGCTGTTAGGTCTGTATGATTGAAGTCACCATCAACAAAATTAGCTTCTTCCATATTTGCATTTAAAAATTTACTATTGGTAAAAACTGAAGTTACAAAATTTGCCTTTCCAAACTCTGCTTTCGAAAAATCTGAACCCGTAAAATTGCACTGAATAAAATTACATTCCCTTAAATTACTTTGCTTGAAGCTACACTGAGAAAAATTAACTTTATTAAAAATCCCTCCTGCAATATCTAGTTGGCCATAATCACTCTGACTCAGATCGACCTCATCAAATATTTCACCACCTTTTACTAACTTCACTAGTTCTTCTGGAGTCATCTCGATGGACTCCAAATTTCCAACTCAGTCAAATCCAGGTTTGCACCGGTAAAATCAGTATCTCCTACCGTAGCACCCATAAACTCAACAGAATATAAATTCGAATAACTCAGGTCAGCTCCGGTCAACCGAGCTTTCATTAAGGAACCTTCCATCAGGTTTACCGATGAAAAATCTGAATACGCTAAATCAGCTTTCATCAACATGGCACGCTTTCCTACTGAACCATAAAATTTTGTTTTCTGAAGATTAGCATTACCAAAATCAGCCATATTGAAAGTTGTATTTTCAAAATTACTGCTCTCTGCATCGGCATCACGCAATGAAGCCCTGTCTAAAATTGCAGCTGTAAAGTCGCATTGTTTCAAAGAGCATTTAGCAAGAAAACGAACATTTCCCATATACGCACGGGTAAAGAAAGAATGATCAAGATTACATTCAATAAAATTAGATACGCTCAAGTTACTATTTGAAAAATTACAACCCTCTAATCGGCTCTTAATAAAATTACATTCCTGTAAATCACAATCAACAAACTGGCTTCCTGATAAGTTTATTTCCAGAAAGCTGGACCCTTTAAGGTTACAGTCCTCCATAAAAATATTGATCAGTGTTGCATCAAGATAATTCATATTACTTAAATCACAATGAGACAACTTTGCATTAGTAAAATCAGATTTATCCAATACACCTTCTGAAAAATCAGCATTTGAAAATATGGTCCCATTTAATTTGCAGTCCCCCATATTGCACTCATTTACAATAGCATCAGACAGGTCTGCATTAGACATATCAGCATGGCTTAAAATAGCCCGCTTAAAATTAGTACCCTTAAGTTTTGCATTAGTGAAATTTGTATATTCAAGATAACAATCAGATAAATCCAGCCCGGAAAGATCAAGACCAGAAAAATCAACTCCAGAAAGATCTCTTCCAGTAAACGACTCACCTTTTTCTAATGCTTTTTTAAATCGATATTGAACTATATCCATCGGTACTGAATGCGGTGGTCTACCCTCAATATAATGAGCTCCAATTCGATACAGATCTTTTAGTTCTGCCATTCCATTTTTTAGCTTCTCACTTAAATCATCAATATCCACATCTAGTTTCAGACGTGATATATCTTCTTCTGAAACTCCTTGCTGACGTAATTTATCTTTTTCTTCTTCGATCTGAGTAAGCTGAACCTTCAATGTCTTTATCGCCTCATCATCAGACACACGAGGTAATAATGGAAGTTCATCCATTTGCTTGATTGCCTCTTCAACTTTCTGTCTGACCTGTTCTTCAGCTTCAGTTCCTTTTACCTTTTCAATGACATCTCTTAATTGTTGTTTCGCCTGCTCCACCTTTGCCGCAGCTAATTCATCCATTTGTTTATTGAAGTCATCAAATTTACTAAAATCAACCTCCTCTGGTTTAATCGCCGTAGCATCTCCTTTTGTTATACCCGGCATAATTTTCTCCACTGTTTCCATAATTGCTTTAATCTGTGGATCATCTATTTCCTGGTTTTTCTGGATATCAAACTTTTCAAGGTAAGGTGTCGGATCAATATTCTGCTTTTGCATTGTTTCGATGAACTTCTGTTTCTGCTCCTCAATCATTTCCAGTGCTTTCTGTTTTTCAGCTTCTCCCCTGGCTTCCAGATTTTTAGATAATTCACTTTCACTACTCACAACGACTTCATCAAGCATTCGAGCAAATCCACACCGTTCAGACAGCGGGATGATATCTTTGGTGTACATCATGTACCTAAAGGTTTTACTCTCATCCAGACGATTTTCTAATGCATCTTTATAATATTTTTCACTGCGTGGTTGCTGTGACAGATCTTCATAGGCAACCAGAAAGTTATCAATATCAGTAGCATCATCTTCGATCACTTCCACAGTTCCTCTAAATAGCATTACACCAATTTCTTCATTGGGAAAAAGAAAAGCGGTTTCTGCCCGCATATCTATTTCACTAAATTGAGAATGTTTTTCAGCCTGTTTTTGCATAAAACATCGAGTACGAAATGATGGAAGTTTTCCCGAGGTCTCACTTTTTTCAGTATGCATATTGAGAATTTTAAAAGTTTCATCACCACTCCAGAAATTTTCAATCCACTGGTCTGTAGGGGCTACATTAAAGTGACTCCAATCAAGGTCAACCGGGTATCCCGGAAAACACTCCTGCTTCCATTGTTCATCATATGTTCCCATTTTTAATGAACGGGGTTCCCACATCATATCAATGGGAGAAAAACCGGCGGGCTCAGGTCTTTGACTGGTTGAGGTAACCAGATGATCTGGAAATTCTATATTCGGCATAGGCAGGCGTAATTCACCAAAAACATCCTGTTCATCCATTCCCTTACCAACTGGATTTTTTTTATAATCTTTACCTCCAAAAGCATTGTTATAGGTAATAGACATTTGAGTAAATGCTTCGGGTTCAGTAGGAGCTAGCACTGCTCGCCAATATCGCGACCCAATAACTGCCAACGATTTATCAACAGACCCCATAACCAGTTGCACTCGATCCGCAGCGATTGCCTGCCCTCCCGGGGCATAATAATTTCCGTAAACAAGAACTTCTCCATAGGGTTTCGGCATGCCTGCATCCAGAAAAGTATAATCTCCCAGCAAATCTGGAAGCTGACTCCATAGTTCCTGTTCCAGTAAAACTTCTTTGCTACTATCAAATGGAAAGCCGAGCAGTACTGTTACTGCCAGTTGATTTTTCTTCTGCCAGGTAAAGGGTTTTATTTGCAAACTTAACTGAAGTGGCTTTATTACCTTCATTTATAGTCTCAACATATTTTAGGTTTTTATTTTGTCCATCCAACGGGATGAGAACTTAAGGTTAAAGAAATACTTAATCTTTTATGCAAAAATAAACATAGATGCTAGTTCTAACTTTAATCCTGCTTTATTTAATACACTTGTGCCATCCGTAAAATCTGTAATCGCTTTTTTAAAATTAACAAGATTATTCTTCACTTCAACAGGAACATCTTTGATTCTTGTGGATTTTTTTTCCACTCCCGCTCCACCCGTATAAGTAAAAACAATTCCTCCCTGATAGCCTATATTCGCACCAAACCCTACAAAAAAGTCTGCTGCTAAATTGATATTCAGTGTTCCACCTAGAAAAAAGTCTACTTTTAACCCCCCATAAAAGTCTGTAGCTAAGCCGCCATGAATTGCATTTTCAAAGCTCCAGGCAAATTCATTTTTAGCACCCAGAAACATTTCACTGACTGCTCCATGGTGAGTTCCATGACTCGATCCACGAACATGGGAAACCACATGACCATGAACCTCTTCATTTACGTCTCCATAAACCCTTTCATAAGCATTACCTACCTTAATATCCAGTGAAAATCCATTTTGATAGGAATAAGTTGTTCCAAAGGTTTTTTCTACCGAAACATTAGCAAGGTTAGCTCCCATAAACTCACCATAAGTTGTGTAATCATCCATATGCTCTTTTTCAGCATCAAGCAAATCAGCAGAAGTTCCACCAGTACTGTTTTGCAGGTTCTCTGTATACCCATTTCCGTAGTTATACTCTGCAAAGGAACCATTATCACCTCCTCCCAGTGCTGGACCACCCGCCCAGTTAAACGAACGTCCCCAGGCATAGTTCATCTGGTCTCCCCAGATCTTTGCTTCTGCTACTCCTCTGACTCCCTTAGGATTAACATCTAAATCAGAATTATCTACTCCTGTTAACCCTTCTGGAAAGTCTTTACCTGGAGCTGGAAAACTAAATTGTTCACTTACTCCTGTCCAACTATTTGCCGCATTGAGAAAATCATCTTTAACATGAAAGTCTTCATGGAAAGTTCCAATAAAATAAACCCGTTCATGCTGGGGATAAGCGAAGGTTCTTGCATTGGCATAGACATAATTATCACCAGCTCCACGATCAATATTTATATCACCACTTTTCCAGTCACCATCAGCCATTGATGGAGCAAGAGTTGTCACTAACGGATTGGGGTAATTTTTAAATTTTATTAAACTCGGCTCATAATTATCTGGGGGAGACTTAGACCAGGGGGGTAACATTGAATCACTCAATTCCATATCAGTACCACTGATCGTTTTTCCCTGATTGACTGAATCCTCATCCAGATCTGAATTTAGAGAATGCAACCCAACAGTAAGATCATTATCTGAAAAAGTTTCCAGAGCGTCATTGATGACTCCACCAATAGATATTGTATTACCAGAAATATTTTCCTGTAAATTTGATGAAACTATTTGATTATAGGTATCTCCGCTATTCAATCGAGATGGCCTACTTGCATTAGGTACAGCCCCGGATATTACAGGCTGATCAGGATCACCATTGATGAAGGTCAACAATACTTCGGTACCATCGGTCAAAGGAAAATATATACCCGAATTTTGGCCGACAAACGGATGGGCCATGCGTATCCATGCACTTGCTTTACGATGAGGGTCAGGTGGATCAATATCGTTATTAGCGCCATCAGCCCGATCAAACGGTAAATGAACACGGTAACGCCCAAAATCATCAACCTGGGCTATATTGTCAACTTCTCCTTCTCCATAAATAAAAGCTGTCATGGTTCCAAAAAAACGGGGTTTTGGAGTAACCAGGGCAGGACGGAATTGTTCTGAGGCTTCTATTGCCACAAAGCTATTACGATATTGAGGTTTGGATGGATTTTTTTTAGTCGTGTTTGACGAGAGAGCCATATCCAGGTGCTGACCTTCATGATTAACTTCTACAGCCAGATATTCGATACCGTTATATTTTCCATTTGGATGCATTTCCATCTCGAACAGGTAACCTGCCTGTAAACGTGTAACACTGCCTTCTCCATAATAACGGGTTTTATTACACAGGGCTTGCTGGGCTCTAATTTCACTTAGGTAACTTGCTTCCTCTGGTTTCTGGATATTTCCACCATAAATATAGTCAATTCCCTGAGTATGCGTATCGGCTAATGCATTATCTATTGGAAAGGTTCGAGAAATATCAACCGACGGATGTTCAGAGTTGTAGTCTCTAACGGATACACCAGCAGCCAGACGTTGCTTGCGACAGCTCCAGGCATCGATGCTGTCATGTAATTTACTTGTCGAAGGTGTTACATCAAAAATTAATCCCGGATGGGAAATATACTCATAATTCATATCATTGATGAATATAATTTTTTCTGTAACTCCGCTGCTTTGATCGAAGTAAAAGTAAATACCTTCGTTTTCTAGCAGTCGAGAAAGGAAGTCAAAATCAGATTCACCAAATTGACAGACATAGTCACGGACTAGTAAATCTGTTTTAACCAGACTAGTTAGGTCAAAATCTATACCCAAACCTTCATTATTAGCTTCAGTAAATACTGTTTTAATTATTTCATCGACAGTTTTTTCGTCAGTATAAATTTCATTCGTTTTATAGTTAGACAGCGCCCATAAACGGGGTACAAGCACAGCTTTGTAATAGATATATTCTGGTGTGGTTTGCAGCTCCTGAAAGTTTGACAAAATACCATGAACCGGATATTCAATACCGTCCAGATCGATAACAAAACTGGCAGGGCTATCCAATACATCATCCAGGTTAATGTCATAAGAAAGGGGAGCTTTTAATTCGATCTGATATTCGTACAGTGTGGAAATTGCCTCATTCCCTGTGAAGCTGACAACGGTAAATGGGTTCTCATCCAGATCATTAACCAGATCGTCACTAATAAACTTGAAGTTAGCCTGAGTCATCGTACTTTCCCTCTCCATTCACAATATGATGAGTAAATCGTGCTTCAACTGCTCTACATTTTATTATCGGACACCACGGGCTGAGACAGCTCTTCCATTGCCATGACATCTTTAGGGTTTATACTATTTAGCTAAATAACTAAAGCAACCATATTTCGCAATAGATCAGTCTTCGTTGATCTGAATCATGCTCTTCCTGCTGCTTTGCTTAAGCTATACTTAAAAGCCAGTAACCCCCTCTATTTCTCCTTGTGTTTAAAATGACTTTTAATGCATATTTAACCGTATAATAGGATCCATAAATACCAGTTAACCCATACATTCATGAGCTCTTCTCAAACACCTATTACTGAACAGCCTTTCTATTTATCGCTTAACCCGGAGACTAAACAGTTCCTGGCTGATCAGGCTTTGTCTCTACGTTTATCCGTTCAGGATTGCCGACAAAGTTGTGAAATTGCACTGGATTTGCAGATGTGGGGAGGAGACTCCATTCAGGATGTCTGGCCAGATGAGAGCAGTTTAAATGCTACCGGCAAAGCTCTTAAACAGCAGATTATGAAACAACTGAGAACAACCTGGGAAAACCTTAAATCAGAAGATAATCGATATCCTGACGATAGCTCTGCCCCTAAAATAAGCGCTGCAGCTAATCCTAAGGCAATTGAAAAAAAATCTCTGGGTTTAGGCCGTTGCCCTGTCGCTTCACCTCGTACTTTATGCTGCAACCTGCAAACACTGGATGCCGTGGATAACTGTGGTTATGGTTGTAGTTACTGCAGTATCCAGTCTTTTTTTGACGGAAAGCAAATCAACTTTGATAAAGGTTTTGCCGACAAGCTTAAAAACCTGAAACTTGATCCTGATAAAACCTATCATATTGGCACAGGGCAATCCTCCGATTCTCTGATGTGGGGAAATAGTCACGGTGTGCTAGATGCTGTTATTGATTTTGCCCATGAAAATCCGAATGTCATTCTGGAGCTAAAAACCAAATCAGCTAATGTCAGTCACCTTATTAAATCTGGTGCACCCAAAAATATTCTCTGCACCTGGTCACTCAGCACACCGACACTTATTCGTCATGAAGAGCATGGAACAGCTTCTCTGGAGAAACGTCTGGCAGCTGCCCGGCAGGTCGCCGATGCGGGTTTTGTGGTCGGTTTTCATTTTCATCCAATTATTCATTACAATAACTGGCAAGAGGATTACCAGGCAGTTGTTAATCAGCTCACTTCTCTGTTTGATATCGATGAAGTCGCCTTGATTTCTCTGGGAACATTAACTTATATAAAATCGGTGATGCGGGAAATACGCAAAAAAGCTATCCCCAGCCAGATACTTAAAATGCCGCTGGTCGATGCCGATGGTAAGCTGTCATATCCAGATGACATTAAATTGTCATTGTTTACTTCTGTTTACAACAGCTTTCCTGATGACTGGAAAGAATATGTTTTTTATTATCTATGCATGGAAAATCAACGCTTCTGGAAGCCTGTTTTCGGTTTTGAATATACTTCTAATGGTGAATTTGAAATAGCCATGAAAAATAGTTACCTGAACAAAATTAATAAAAAGGTTTACAAATGACATCTCCAATAAAACTTACTGAATACAGTCATGGCGCCGGTTGTGGTTGCAAAATTGCCCCATCAGTTTTAGATAGTATTCTGCAGGGACAAATCAATTTTTCTAGCGATAAAAATTTGCTGGTGGGTAATGAAAATAAAGATGATGCCGCAGCCTATGACATGGGAAATGGCGAGGCTGTTATCAGTACCACCGATTTTTTTATGCCAATCGTTGATGACCCATTCAAATTTGGACAAATTGCCGCCACCAATGCATTGAGCGATATCTATGCCATGGGCGCATCCCCGATCATGGCGATAGCAATACTGGGCTGGCCAATCACAAAACTGAGTGCTGAAATTGCTGGTGAGGTGGTCGATGGTGGAAGACAGGCCTGTAAAGATGCAGGCATTATTCTTGCTGGTGGCCACAGCATCGATGCACCAGAACCAATATTTGGACTGGCCGCTACCGGCCGGGTAAAAATTTCTCAGCTAAAGAAAAATGACCAGGCAACAGCAGGATGCTCTCTTTTTCTTACCAAAGCTTTGGGGGTAGGTATTTTGAGCACAGCTCAAAAGCAGAAAAAACTCAAACCCGAACACCAGGATATTGCAATTAACAGCATGTGCAAACTCAATAAAATAGGCACCCGGCTTGGACAAATGCCTGGTATTACAGCCATGACAGATGTCACCGGTTTTGGTTTGCTGGGGCATTTACTGGAGGTTTGTCAGGGCAGTAATGTTGCCGCTACTGTCAACTTTGATCAGATCCCGTTGCTTGATCCGGTTGTTGAAACTTACCGTCAAATGGGCTGCATACCCGGAGGGGGCCAACGCAATTATGAAAGTTATGGACAACATATTACTACTCTTAGCGAACAACAGAAACATATCCTGTGTGATCCACAAACCAGTGGTGGGCTATTAGTCGCAGTGGAACCCGATAGTATTAATGAATTTCTTTCACTAGCACCTATGGCCATTGAAATTGGTGAGTTAACCCATAAACAGAATTCCAGCTGGATTACTGTACTTTAGTGTTAGCCCCTAATTTTTATTTTAGCAGCATTTCAATGATTACAACTGATCAATGTTATTGGAGAACTCGACAAAGGGCTTTAGAATTCAACGACTAGTTATGAATGATAAAACCACTTTTATAAGGGCTTTACGCCCCTTTTCGTTAATTGTTGCCATTGCCACCTGTGGTCTGGGCGTTAGTCTCGCGCTGGTAGAAAACTCTCAAAACACTTTCCTGGCAGGTCTGGTTATATTTACCGGTGTACTCTTGCAGATAGCAGTGAATTTAATTAATGACCACCGGGATCTCACCAATCACCAGTTTACAAGTTCTCAGCAGCTGGCCATTAAACGTAATACCCGTTTCGGCTGGATCGTCATGTTGCTGGCAATAGCCATTGGTTTTTATATGGTCAGTATCAGGGGCTGGCCTTTGTTATTACTTGGCATATTCGGGGTTTTTGGTGCCTGGGGTTACACCGGTGGACAGATTAATTATAAAGAACGGGGCCTCGGCATTTTATTTGTCTTTTTATTTATGGGAGTGCTGCTAATCGGTGGCTCATATTACGTTGTATCGGGTGATTATCACTGGAATATTTTCTGGCTGTCATTGCCTTTTAGCCTGCTTTCATCGCTTTTACTGTTAAGCAATGAATTACGTGATTATGAAGAAGACCTGGCAGCCGGTATCAAAACCCTGTGTGTTCGACAGGGATATAAACTTGGCGTCAAACTGTATTACTGGATTGTGGCAATGGTTTATCTCGTTAGCGTATTACTGTATCAAGCCGAAATATTACCGGGTCTGATTTTATTATTAATCACCGTTGTCGTACTTTGGCAGCCATTCAAATTACTTAATGCTCCAAAGAAACAGCGTATTTACTTAACTCCTTTAACGGGCCGTTTCTATTTTATTTATAGCGTTGCCTATCTTGCCACTATCTGGATACCTCAATTATGAATCAGGACCTGGTACTTGCTATTGCCTTACCTGTCACCCTTTTCTTTATCATGTTCAGTATGGGTGCCAGCCTGACAATAGCCAACTTTAAAACTGTCATACATACCCCTGTAACGGTGCTTACGGGGCTAATATCTCAGATGTTATTATTGCCAGTATTGGCTTTTGTTCTGCTTATCCCTTTTAACCTACCCGTAGAAATATTTGCAGGTTTCATGATTCTCGCCCTTAGCCCGGGTGGAACTACATCGAACATATTTTCTTATCTGGCGGGTGGAAACCTGGCTTTATCTATCTCTTTAACGGCCATTGTCAGTCTTTTAACGCCAATAACCATCCCATTATTTGCCGGCTTGATTCTGGCTTCACAGCTTGACGCCTCAACTGCTATTAAACTTCCCTTCCTGATTACCGTGCTCAAACTTTCCGTAGTAACCCTGGTTCCTGTTGCTCTCGGTATGTTATTGCGTCATTACAAAAAAGCCTTTTGTGATGGCCATGAGTTCTGGATGACCCGAACACCTTTAATCATGCTATTAATGGTTATCGCTGGCATTATCCACCAGAACTGGTCAAAAATGCCTTACTTCATCGATCAAACAGGCATACCCGCTTTATTGCTGGCAACACTCGCTTTAGTTATTGGCTACTTTTTTGCCCGCAGCATGAAACAAACTAAATCTGATTCCAGAACCATTGCCATCGAAACTTCCATTCAAAATGGAGGCACTGCAATTCTGGTGACTGGTACCATCATGCAAAACCCTGCAATGACGATTGCCCCTGTCATGTATGGAATTTTGATGCTTATTCCTATTTTTATTTACCTGTTCTGGATTAACCTTTCTAAGCAGGCAATAGCTTAAATGACTCACCGCCTTTCAAAAACTTTTGGTAAAAGCCGGGTTACCACCGAGCAACGCGAAAAACTGGTTCGCAGTATATTTAACCGCGTGGCTGGTCGTTATGACCTGATGAATGATTTAATGAGTATGGGCATTCATCGTGTATGGAAACATCGTTTTTGCAAAGAGATTAACAAAGCATCAGGAAAGGTATTTGTTGATCTGGCTGGTGGAACCGGTGATATAGCCAGCACCATGATTAATGATCACCGGGAAGTGACCATTATCGACCCATCCATTGAAATGATGCGAATAGCAGAAACTCGCCTGGGTAACTCATGTCGCTATTTAGCGGCTACCGCTGAAGACATTCCTTTACCGGACAACAGCGTTGATGTGCTGACCATATCCTTCGGTATTAGAAATGCTACTGATATCTCAAAATCCCTTCAGGAAATATCAAGGGTACTTAAACCTGGCGGACACTTTTACTGCCTTGAATTCAGTACACCCTATGCCTGGTTACGACCTTTCTACAATACCTGGTCACGAATTGTCATTCCACGGCTTGGCGCACTGGTTGCTGGTCATCCCGATGCCTATACTTACCTGATTGAATCTATTAGAGAATTTCCCGCTCAACAGGAAATGGCTGAAATGATTACAAGCGCTGGATTAAATGAAGTTTCTTACAGCAACCTTTCTTTTGGTATCGCATGCATTCATCGAGCAAGTAAAACTCAATAACTGTGAAATAAACCAACTTCACTGTGTAACTTAGTCACACATCTTTTGCTGAACGTCTATTATACTTTACTTATATATTGATTTTTAATGGAAGTGTAAAATGATTAAATCAGCCTGTTTTTTAATGAAAAAAGCTGCTGCATCATCTGTATCTCTGATTGTTCTGGGTACGGTGGTAGTTTTAATATCCCAGTTTATAAACCTGAATACTGCTGTTCCAGCTATTTTTTCTTATATCGGATTTATTTCAATTTTTGTCGGCTTGCTTATTATGCTGATTACCACCGTTGTCATTTTGTTACCTAAAATAAGCCGACAGCTGGAGCAATGTCAGCACTAAATAATACCAGGAGTCTGTCGAACTTAGGGTAAATCTACTGCGGAAAATGCCTTTCCCTCACTACGATTACCTAAGTCCGACAGGCTCCTAGTGGTCACATTTATCCATTTTCTCTTTTGATTTGGGCAGTACAGAAATCAGGAAAGTGGATAACAGGATTATGGGTGACAGTAATAACAGGATAAACCCAAAAAACATCACGATATGCTGTAAATTCCAAATTTGCGGCAGCACGTGCATCGCCACCAAAATAAGCATGACACCGGCCAGAAAGAATATTAATGATGCGACAACTCCTTCTCGCATCGTTTGACAACCTAAAGTTAATAACATGCCGTTTTCTCCAGTGTTTATTTGTTTTCAGCCATTAGTTTTTTAGCCGTTCCTTTTTCAAGCCCGAACTCTACTTCGATCATTTCATTCCATGCCGTTCTTTTAAAGGTTTTTTCATGGGGCACTTTTCGGTGCACCAGATTATAGTGACACTCGATACAGCTTTTATCCTTTGCATCTTCAAGATGAATTTGTCGTGTACCAGGCCGGGTACCATAGATCGCTTCTTTTACATGACATTTTTTACAGGTTGCAGAATCCCTCTTTTTAAACCATTGCCTGGCAGCAAAGGCTGCTTCAGGTAAATGCAGGGCATTGATAACTGGATCATCATAATCTGGCCCCACTAAAGCCCCTTTAACCTGATTAATGACATCCTTACCACCGATAAAATGATCCCAGGTTGCAGATATAACGCCCTCAGATACATGGCAATCTCCACAACTGGCTCGAACACCCGAATCCGGTTTGTAATGTTTTGACTGGCGATAGGGATCAGCAACAATTTCCATCGAGTGGCAGGTGGTACAAAATTCTTCACTACTGGTGTAATGATCAAATTCAATCAAAAACAGGATAAAGCCGATACCTGCAATACCGCCTATCAGTAAAGCAAATAGTACATGACGAGTGATGAAAGCCGGCAGAGGTAATCTAATCTTCATTGCCTTTCCCTTGTCCAAAACCCAGGATAGGATTAGCTTTACCAGGATGATTTAACCAGTCATGATGCTCAGAGCTATTAATATGTTTTTTGATGAGTGCTTCTCCTTTATCTTTGCCTGCTACCTCACGAATTTGAGCCAGAAACTTCCCATAAAAGTCACTGCCCAGTTCACTCATTCCTTTCCAGGTCATACTGGGACTTCCCATTGCCGCACCATGTCTGGCCATCGTTCCACTGGCATGAAATAAATTCCAGTAAGTCACCTCTAAAGGTTCATCAAATGGCAGTGGTGTTAATAAATTATCTGAATACATTTCCTGCATAATGGCCTGGGCAGGTTTACCATATTTTTCATTATATAACTCAACGACATTATCAAACTGTAACATTGCATTATTAGCAAAACCCTTACTATGACACTCAAGACAGACTTTACTCATCGCACCACGACGGCGCTTGGGTGAAGCTACTGCTTTAACCTTTGCCATACTGCCATCCATTTTAGAAATACTTTCTCCACGCCTTGGAACAGGCTCGGATGCTGACAACTCTCGCTTATCACCATCTTCAAAAATAACCAGATATTGCTTCTCAGAAACCGCTGAATTCAAGTTCCATGAATCACGCATGCCCACATCGTGAGTGGATTTCATTTTACCAGCAGCACCCATGTGACAGGTAACACAGGTCGGAGCAGCTGAATAATCTTTTCCAACCATCCACTGATCACTATCCAGGTTCATCTCTGCTTTATTAGCTTCATACATCATGCCGTGTTTAGAGCTTTCATAAATACTTTTATCTGGAGAATCAGGACCTGAGTGGCAGTAGATACAGGCCTGAGGCTGTCGAGCCTGAGCTTTAGAAAATTTATGACGCCCATGACAGGCAGAGCAGGAACCAACAGAACCATCAGGATTTATTCGTCCAATCCCAGAATTAGGCCAGCTGGCTGGATCGAGTGTGCCATCTCCACGAACCTTAACTTCGGAACCATGACATTTGGCACAACCCGCATCATTTATGGATGGGCTGCCAAAATGCTCTGAAAGTGCTGGCATACGATTTTTAATAATAGACAGTGCCTGAGTATGTACAGAGCCTTTTTGTTGCTTAAACTCTTGTACATGACAGCGCCCACAATCTTTTGGTGAAACGATGGTAGCGATTACACTACCTTCGTGCTCGATAGCATCAACATCATCTTCATAAGCCTGATGGCAATCCAGACAGTTAACATTCGCTAAGGCATGTGCACTATTTTTCCACTGATGAGTGAGCCCCGCCGAGGATTTACTATGACAATCAACACAGGCTTTACCCTCTTCGCTCCCCCAGCTACTAGAATCCAAAGTGACTTTAGCGGCGTATACAGAAGTCGAAGAAAGTAGTGTTACTAATAAAACCAGAACTGGAAATGAGGTCTGTAGACTTGGCTTCACGTTAAAATATCTCCACATATTATTTTTTATATAAAAACAATCCCTTGTTCAGGGTTTGATTCAAGGTTTATATTTTCTATATTTATTCTTTTTCGTAACCGACTATCATTGCTTTCAGATAACCGAGGAATTCTTCACTGGTTGTTAAAGCCATATACAGATGCACAATTAAAAAGGCCACTAACATAAACGCCATCGCTGTATGTACCAAAGCAATAAACATCAGGCTTAGCCCTCCAAGCCCAATCATTGCCCAGTAAGGGTAAAAAAAGTAGATCAAACCACTCATTACGGCGAAAGGAAGCATAAAAGTATGCAACCCCAAATAAGCCATACGCTGTATCGGATTCAACTTTGACCGCCTGGTTTTATGATGAGGATGCTCACTACCACCGGTAAAAATATCAACACCATAATATTTCATCATGGCAAGCAGTTTATTGGCCTTAGGTGGAATATATTGCTTCCATTCACCAGTCACCATGTTCCAGAAAATACCCAGAAACCAGATAGCAATTAACGACCAGGAAGCAATGATGTGAATATCCACAGCTTGCTCATAATTAAATAAACGATAGGTTCCATGAATTTCAAAACCCGTGATCATCAGAGTGATGATCAACAATCCCTGTGTCCAGTGCCAAATTCGTTCGAAGCGGCTATACATCATGACTTCTTTCATAACTTCATCCTCCTTTTTCTGGCAAAAAGCACTCGTACCAGACCATGCAAACCCACCCCGCCTAATGTGCCGGCTATTGCTAGCCAGCCGATAGTATCGAGTATTTTATTATTATCTCGTCCGGGCATATAAAAATCAGTTAAGTTGGCCAGTCTACCGTCTTTACTATGGCAATCTGAACAACCTAAAGTTTGATCTTTAGGAGGCACCATATGTGCCAGAGGCATGTGCATCGATGTCTCGATAAAGCCATATTCTCCACTATACTCAGCTCCACCTTCTTTCATGGCAGCACTAATAGCACTATCCCAGTCATAAGATTTCCAGTAAGCGGCTTTATCCTTACCAAACAAGTGCAGCAATACAAGGGTATTATTACCTTTATCGTAAGGTTGCTTTCCGCGCATAACCTTGAAGGGCCAAATACGCGCATCCGGGTCATCATAAGAACCAGCAAAGGTATTTAACTCAACCACTTCATCTGGATTTATCACTTCATCCAGTTGTTTATAACGTACATCTCCAGATAACCAGGCATATTCTGGCTCCACATTTTCCGCCCATTCAAAATTTCCTTTTTTGGTTACATAAGTCACATAACCTTTTTCATTTTTCATTTTAATGTGTTTGCCATCCGCATCTTTTTTACCTGCCGTGGTCCAGTCCCACCACATTTTTGATGGCACGCCACCTCTTGCATAAGTTGGAAGGTGACAAGTTACACAGGCAACCTTATCGGTATGATCATTTATCTTATTATTTAAAGTTGATTCATGAGGAGTTACACCATGACAGGATTCACAGGTAGCCCGGCTATTATCATCACGACCTGGCACATCGATTCCGTGGGTATCTTTGGCGACAGGATTATAACGACTACCTTTGACATCATGTCCATCTGTGGTATGACATTCGCTACAACCAAAGTTAAGTCCATCAACCCCCATGTGAACATCCAGATTTTTATCCGGATTAGTCATGGATGAATCCAGATCACCATGTTTGACACCATCACCACCGCCACCATAAAAATGACAGACTCCACAATTCTCACGTCGAGTTTTACCGACTTTTTGGGCGACATTACTCAAATCAGCCACTTTCCATATTTTTTTACTGCCTTTAGGAAAAGCTTTTTCTTTGTAATTTGGATGACCAGCATCGGTAGGAAATTTTTTGTAGGTATCAGTCGTATCATGACATACCAGGCAATCTACTTTATCCTGGGCGGTAAAATCGAAGCTATCATCTTTCCAGCCATAGCCAATATGGCAGCTGGTACAACGAGGCAGGTTGCTGGTGATACTCAGGCAAAAATTATTGACGACGGTTTTTTTACCAACCACTTCACCATTATCAGGATTGGTAAATTGCCAGTTCCAGTGTTTGGTTTTATGTAATTGTTTACTGGCTTCAGTGTGACAACTAATACAGGCTTTGGTAACTTCAGGGCCTGTTTTAAATATTTTTTTTAGTTCTTCAAACTTACTATGGTCAGCAGTTGAAGTTGTTTTTGTTATCGGCGTATTTTTCTGAGCCGCAAAACTAATTGTTGAAATGATACTCAGATTGATTCCGAGAAAAACCAGTAAAGCAGAGTGTATTAAACTTCCATTACGGGAAAACATACTTCCCCTCCCTAAAATTAAATGCTTTTAATGCCTGAGGTAAAGCTGAAGAATATAAACTCCAGCTTTACCCCAGAAACCGGTGTTACAGAGAGTTTTCTGCCGAGGCAATCATCTTAGGCGCTGTAACATCTTTAGGGATTTTAGTGAACTTTTTAACCAGTCCAGGCCATAACAGGTTGTAGTAAAGTTCTGCACGAACTAGCACTACGTCTTTGGCAGGAATAGAGTATTCAAAATTACGTTTCTCAAAAGCTTTCAGTCGAGTATCTGCACCCTGATCTTTTGCTGTTGGAGGACCCGTTGGCTTTCCATCTGCATCAACCAGTGTTAAGAACATAAATGCTTTTTTGTCTTGCTTGGCAGGATGTCCTTTTGCATTTTCCCAAACCATATTACCGTTTTTGTCATAAGCCGTAACTTTCATATATAGATTTCTGAACGGCGCACCTGTTGGCATAGTATGTGGTTGTTTATTTCTGAGAGTGATTGTCGAGGTAATTTTATCGCCACTCTTTTTACTATCCATATAAAAAACAACCGAACGCTGCAGCATTCCCATATCATGTCCACCACCCATACTGTGGTCAGCAAAACCTTTACCCATAGGCATATGACAGGAGAGACAGTCGACCTGAGCATTACTGGCTATGTATTCATCACCTGTCGCACATAAAGGCACTCCATGAGCATTGTTACGCTTATCATGGCAACCCATGCACGCATCAGATGTTCTTAACTGAGAAGGATTACTTTCCATTGGCAGAGACTGAATTGTCTTGCCATCAACCTCAACTGCTTCACCCATATGAGGGTTTGGTTTCTTGTCATCATCACCACCAAAACCAAAATCATCACCCTGAGCAGCTAGTGATGCCAGTTTATTGTTAGAGTGACGTCCAGAGCCCTGTAATTTAGTAGATGTTTCATATGCCTTCAGTCCTAATTTACCTTTCGTTGCATCGACTCCTACCAGTTTTTTCAGAGTATGACAGGCAACACAGTTAACGCCCTCAGCATAGGCTGGTTTGGAATCAAGTTTTGTCTTTTTGTCTTTTGCTGCATTGGGGGCATGACACTGTAAACAAACAGGGTATTTACCTGCTTTGGTTTTGACACCTTCCTTTCCAGGGTCGCCAATTACTTTTCTATAGAATGTACCGTGAATGGGATCTTTGAATGCAGTACTGTTTGCATGCATTGAACCTTTCCATTGTTTGTAAATATCTTTATGGCAGGTTTTACAGGTTTCGGATGAGACCTGGTGAATCGGTTTGTCAGCAAAAACATTTGTAGCTGAAACTAGACTTAAACCACAAAATACAATTCCTGAAAATAACATCGAAATTTTTGTCTTGGTGTGCATGCTTGCCCTTCCTTATATGATGAATTTTATCATTATCAAAAAAGAGCTTACTACCATTCATATCCATATTATGGCCGCCTTAAACTAGCAATTAAAAAACACAATCACTATTTCAAACTTCGCAATTCACCGGCCTTCGTTTAATTAAAAACGAAAAATACACGTTTTATTCAGCTCTCAAAGTATTTAAAAATATGGGAACTCTTATCAAACCTCGAAAACTATTTATATTTTCTAAATTTGACGAATATTCCTTCTATATTTATGCTTTTTACAGTAACTAAAATTGTAATCAGAAACGACAACATAAGTTAACAGCGTTAATTAAAACATTAATTTTAAGATTAAACTGCTAATATATGTTTAGATAAATTGATATAGATCAACATTATTTCTGAACTTTTCAAAATATTCAGTGAAGAACTGACTACCTGCCTGGATCATTTAAAAAGCCAGAAACTGACCATATTTTCTTATAAAACTCACTGTCTGGGGATTTTTTTGAACTGGATAATATCTTTTTCTTGTCTTCAACGGGAACCGCAGGGCTATAAAGGTAACCGTGCATTTGCACACACCCTTCATCGAGTAATTATCAGATCATCCTGACCCTGAGGTAACTGACGAATAAATTCACAGACATCATCTCCGGTTGAAGACTTAACGGTAGCTGCATTTTTGCTACTTAACTATTTCGATTTTAACAACTAGGAAGCTAGCAAAAGACTAACAAGAAAAATAATAAATCTGTTCACCAGAGGATAGTGTAAAAAGAGTAAATCAGATTCTAAACTTCGCAGTAAATTTAGAGAGATTCCGGCTAAAAAACTGCCGGAATTACGTATTCTCAGGTATTTGATGCCCTACATAATTTGCATACAAAGCCATTAAAAGTTATTTTAACCCTTTCTAATGTATTATTTCAGACAGCTCTTTTATCAGTGCGTCAGGGGTAATGCCATGAGCAAATTTGGTGACAAAACTTCCATCCGGTGCCATAAGATATAGACTGGCCGTATGATCCATAGTGTATATAGCAGGGTTAGATTCATCCCTCTTACCTATCTCAAACTGTACCTTGAATTGATCTGCAACCCGTTTAATCATCGCTTCAGAACCGGTAAGTCCTATCAGGCGAGGATCAAAATAACCAACATATTCACGCAATAACGTTACCGAGTCTCGTTCAGGATCTACCGAAATAAAATAGGGTTGAATCTGATCCGCTAAGTCTCCCATTTTCCTGAAAGCCTGTGTCAGAACCGATAAGCTTGTAGGACACACATCTGGGCAGGAGGTATATCCAAAGAATAAAATCGCATACTTGCCCATCATATCCTGTTCGGTAACAGTAGCACCCAGATGATCAGTCAGAAAGAAGTGTCCACCTAAACCATCAATGACCGGACTGTCATCACCAAACGCTTCTAACCGAGCTTTTGCTGCTTCATCCATATCAGCATTCAAACAACGTTTAATAACATCAGTATTATATTCCATCAACTTTAGATAAAGATCCGGTCCAGCCTCTAAATCCAGACCTAATGAATCCAGTTTTCCAATATTAATTCTTTCACCCTCTATTAACAGCGGCAGATTTGGTTCTGGCATACTTTTATCAAGAAATAGGCATACTGCTTCCTGGCTGCTAATTCTTGCTCTAACTTTAAGTAGATTAGTGGCCAGCTCTTCATCCCAGGGTGAAGCTGAAACATGGCCCATTGTTTTTAAGGCATAGGCCTGTTCAAAATAATTCAGATTGTCATAATACAAAACACCCAGACCTGCTTTTAAACCCCGATATCCATATTCATACTCTTTATCAATTCGTCTTAACGGCCCCAACATTTCAATTCGATTACGAATGTAAATATGTGAGCGAGAAGGGTCAACCTGTATCATAATCTCAGTCAATTCATCCAACATAATCATCACGTTTCGATCATCCATCCAGAAGAACGGGTCTCTACGATCAGGATTTTGCCGTGAGGGCAGTATTTTTAAATCAGGGCTGGATAATAACTCTACAACTTTGACACTCTCCGGAAGCTGATCGACCGTAGCCTGCAAAGATTTTTCCAGTTCGGGGCCGACCCAGATAAATAGTTTGGCTTCGCTTAACTGATTTTTTTGCTGTTGATTCAACTCAAAATTAAAGGGTGTTTTTTTATCGCCGATTAATAATTCCGGTTCACCGATATCTTTCATCAAACCCGAAACAATTGAATGAACTGGTTTTATGCTGGTTACCACAGAAAAATTTTCAGCAGCCCAACTAACTTGTAAATTCAACACCAAACAAGCAATCGTAACCCGGTATAAACCGGACAATATTCGTTCAATCATTGCTTAAAAGTAGTCTCAATATTCATTATTGCAGCATCTACCTGCTCAACGAACTCTGTTGAATCGGGGCAGGATGAATCTTTTGACATAAAATCCATGAATGAAGCACTCGTTTTCTGTTCAAACCAGTCACCCAGTTCTCGTTGTTTGGGTAAATGCAAAACCAGATTTAACTTAATACGTTGCATTTGCTCCATAAAACTACACTGCAGTGCAACTCCATTCAACTCACCCATTTTTGCTATTGCATTAAGTTGATTTTCAGTAGTTGCCTGAGCAGGTGAAAGCCATGATAAAGCGACTAGCAAAGTAACTGTTAATTTTATATTTTGCATATATTTTCTCTAAAACTGTTTATGAATGCCTGGCATTTTCATTCTCAAGCATTGTTGGTAAATGTTGGGGAATTTTAAGGGCAATGGAAAAACGACACCATCGAGCAAAGTATCCTTAAATTGATTGCATAATAAATTCTCAGTTCAATACCGACTATTTTAACTGCTTAAGGAACTTTAAAATACTAAATATTAGACAAGAAAAATGGGTATCTGACTTTGACATGAATCAAGAGTCGACTTTAGCAGTTAAAGCTATAATAATTAGCTTAAATTCCTTTGGGTAAATTCATGAAGTTAAACACCACTGCAACCAGTTTTTTTCTATTCAGCCTGTTTATCACTATGCCTTCGCACGCATTAGATTATGACCCAGATATCGGTGAAGAAATTAATGAAGTTTGCGCAGGTTGCCACGGTGAATATGGACAAGGCGGAAAAGAGGGCGAATATCCTCGTTTAGCCGGCATGCCTGCTGAATTTATCGCGCAACAGTTAGTATTATTTAGAAATAGAAAGCGTCCAAATATGCCAATGCTGCAATATATCGATGAGCGCCAAATGCCAGATGAAGATATACACAACGTATCTCTATTCATCGCATCAATTAAACTTAATACCCGCTTACCCCCTGTGGATGAAACAGCTGCTGATTTTGATGCTTACGCCAGGCTTTTGGAATCAAAAAAATTAATGCAAATACCACGAGCTCCTGGAGATATACCTAAGGGCAAAAAGATGTATAAAAAAGAATGTGCAAGCTGTCATGGTAAGGATGGTTATGGTTTACATAAAAAAGCAGTACCTTTACTTGCAGGCCAGTACACCAGCTACTTGTGGAATCAGGTTACAAAGCTACGTAACAGAGTTAGAATACATGATATTGAAGAGCCAGATGAGGAGTTACTTGACGATTTCACGGATGCAGAGTTAACTGATATTTTTGCCTGGCTCTCGACAGCTGACGATTAATATCCCTGCTGACTGGTGATAAACCGAAACGGTACATTTATCTGTTTATCACCAGCATCCAGCTGAATAACTGATTCCCATTCCATAATGCTTCTAGTACAAAAAGACAAAGCACCTTTACCCATATAACGTCCATTACCGGTTTCCTTTAAATCGACAATATTCGGAGGCATTTTCATATCCACGCCATTGATATCGACGGATACCCCATCTACATCCAGACCGGATGACACAGTAACCTCAAGTTTTAGTTTTTCACTGACAGGAATTGAACGAGGTTCAATAGCAAAACTTATTCGACTGCCGTCTTCTAACGTTGTGACACAAGGTCCGGCACGTAAATCACACTTCGGATCAAAAGAGACTCTGACCTGCTCCGGGGGAAGATGAACAACCCACCACTGCTGATAAACAAACCAGCCGATAACTATAAAAGACAGCACTATTCCAGCTATCCAGTTGGATTTACTAATTCCTTCAAAAGTTTTTTTCATTACTGTTAATCGAGTCAACAAGGTTATGGTAAATCACTACGCTTGAAAAGAAAGTATCCAATACCCGCACATATGGATCCAAAAACTACCGGATAAATGACAGCATATGCGATATACCCTGCCTGGGTAAAATTATCCAGAATGACATAAGCAGTTGGTCCTAAAAGAACCAGTTGAGGATCAAATAACATCATTGTAGCAGTACGAAAAACCTGCATAGGATTTGCCAGTGCGATGGCTACAGCGGTATTGGGAGGAAGATTTTCCTGAATCATAATGCCCAGTAAGATTAAATCCAGAAATAAAAGCAGCAATAACCATGTAATGAATGCAGCTCCCTGAGCAACATCTGATGATCGCGCTAAAGTAGATATCAACATACCAATACCCAAAAAGCACCAGGCTAATGCCATCAGCAATGCAGTATAAAACATAAACAGATTCCAGGGTATTTCAGAACCTTTAAGAACACCCCATATTACTGCACCTAACATAGCCAGAAAAACAGGTAAAAATACAACAAAGAAACGTCCGAAGAAACGCCCCCAAAACCACGCAGCCAATGAAACAGGTAAAGAAAGCATGTATTCAAAAACACCGGCTTCCCTGTCTCCAGCCACTGAACGTACCGTGGTGATCAATACAAATATGGGTAATATCGCCATTGATAACTGAATATAGGTCACCAAAAGCCTGGATAGACCGGTAAAACCCATAATACGCGATTCAGATAGCCCAAAGGCAAAAAGCAATACCACAATACCGCCAAATACCATCGAATAAACCATAAACCAGCGGGCACGCAGAGATTCAATAATATCGGTATAGGCCGTCAACCACAGGTGTTTCATCTTATTTTTTCTCTTTCCAGTGCCTGTTCTTTAAGGCGTTGTTGCAATTGCAAGCCATGAACATTGAATCGTTCTTCAACATCATTTATATGAGCTTTAGCCTGTTCAAAATTTAACCCGTCCTGGGCTGCTTCTGGCTGAGCACCAAGACCGTATTCCATAGGTGTTGTTTTCTTTAATACATATGTAGCTGTTTCTGCATTTATCCACTCTTTATTACGATGATCATTTACCCATATCTCAGTTTTGTCATCACCTTTCCAGGGTTTATCTTCAAGCCATAAAACAGCACATCCAATATCATCAAATTTTGCCACTTTAGAACGCTTTTTATCCTTCGGAAAATAACGAATCTGAGCCGCAAAATGAGGGTCACTCAACACCATTCTACAGCGATCACAAATATCTCTATCCCATTTAACTTCTGCCGGACCCGTTTCTGGCTCCCCTGAACAGGCTGAAATGATAAAAACTATAAACAGCCAGAAAGCAGTATAGGTATTTTTTACCGCATACTTATTCATTTAATTCATTCATTTGCATACCTGCCAGCAGGGCTGCATATCTTGAAATCATACCGAGAAATCTTAATCGATCTGGGCCAGCAATACTGCCGTTCCAAAGCGTGCTGTCATCAGTAGGTTTAAAACCCCACTCTGTCAAAGCTTTGGCAAATGCATCTTCTGGCCGAATCATTTTAATACTGCACACCAGCTTACTAGACATATCGACAAGATCAGCGACCTCATCATCCAGCACAATTTTACCCTGATCCATCTCTACAACTCTGTTAACAAGAGAAGCTACTTCATCTAGCCGGTGACTGGAAATTAACATTGCTGCAGTCTGCTGTTTTTCGGCTAGCAATTTAAACAGAATATGTCTCGCTTCCGGATCAAGATTCGCAGCTGGTTCATCCATGACTAGTAACTCACTGTCTCTTCCAAGCGCAATAGCGATCAACAATTTTTGTTTCTGGCCACCCGAAAGTTTGACAAAAGGTTGATGATTAAACTGCACAGCGTCAAAACCTAATAGATGTGCTACATGTATCATTTGCTCAGGGTCTGCATTGCAAAGACTCGATGCAAATTTAATCAACTGCCCGACCGGCATTCTAAGAGGTGGGGGTAACTGAGGCACGAATCCTACTTTGGATAATACCTGTTGACGAAACTTTCGAGGATCCATCTCATCAATAGTGACATCGCCGATAAAATTATACTGCCCTAACAAACAACGAATCAGGGTAGTTTTACCTGCACCATTAGAACCAACAAGGGCGACTCGCTGCCCCCGTTCTATGGATAAATCAATACCCTTAAGGACTTCGTTTCGACGAAATTTTTTAGTGACATTTGAAAACTGAATCATGGTTTATAAAAACTTATCCAAACCTTTGAACTTAAAATTTAACGAATCGGTAGGGCAAACATCAACACACATACCGCATCTTGTGCAATCAGAAACGACATCAAGATTTATATCGTGAGCCCGGCCACGAATCGTTAGATCCAGCACATGAGGAACTTCACATATTTTGCGACAATCACCTTCATGGTGACAATTTTCAGCATTATAGGTCACGCGAAGAGGAGAAATTGTCCCGACGACGGCATAAGTCACTCCAATTGGACAGACATATCGACACCAGGCCCGGCGAGATACAAAAGTTTCAAACAAAAGTAAAATTCCAACCCAGATTAATGCGACTCCTGGCCCATAAATAATTGCACGACTTAATATTCCGGTTGGTGAAATTGTTTCGAAAACTGTATAGCCAGACAATAAGGCTAGCAATGCAAAAATCACATAAAAAACACTACGCGTTTTACGATGAAATGTATGACCCTTTATTATTTTTTTACCGACTAACCAGACATGGATCATCTCAGTCCACTCAGCGAGCAAATGATATGGACAAACCCATGAACAGAAGGTTCTGCCGCCTAATAACAACCACATAATGAAAACTGTGGTGGTTCCAATAACCAGATTCAAAACCACATGCTTATAAGCCAACATGACCTGTAAAGCCGAATTCAGGTCGGCAAAGTGAAAACCAACAAATCGTGATGCTGTCATCGCTCCTTCAAGAAGCTGTACATCAAACTTATAGGAAACAAGAAAAAGAAAATTTACCAGAATAATCGTAATCCAACGACGTCTTGTCCATTTATTACAACAGGTTTTTCGATGTTCATGACGAGCAGATTCAATGTCTGCTTTACTCAAGTTACCCACTTTCCCCTTATAAATAGCTTTTAAAGCTTCGGGCTGCTCATCTTTAGATGGCCTGCTTGGCTTATTACCAAAAACCTGGGATAAGGACTCTATAATATAATTCATTTCACTCAGCCCCAGTCCGTAATTTTATCAATATCAACCACTATGGCCGGATCACCTTCAACCGGGCATATCATTTCACACACCCCGCAACCCACACAGCCATCAAGTACTGCCGGTACCATTGTCATCAAGCCATTTCTATCTTGAATAACCTGCATTTCAATTGCATGCTTAGGCGGACATTCATTACCATGCTGTTCAGCCACCCTTGCAAGCTTGCCAGCACTTTTAGCTTCTTCACGCTTCTTTTCTTTTTCAACACACTGGGTAATTCGAATTTCAATAGGGCACTGCCTAACACACAGGTCACATATTTCAACATCATAATCATGTTCAGCAACTGGAAGTGGGTTCCATCGGTCAATTTCATCATACCTTAACAGCCCTTTGTAATCAGGGCCTCTAGCTACCCCTTTGAAGCCTTTTCCCTGCACGGCCAGACAGCTTTTGGGTTTATCCATACGAGCAAAACCCATGCGAGTATCGGCAGGGTAATCGAGATCATGAGTTAACGAGCCCGTCGGGCATGCAAGGACGCACTGCAAACCATCACAGGAGAAATCGCAGGCTTGCTCTCTGGCATCAATATAGGGAAGGCCGACTCCTACGCCTTCATCCAGATCGGCCAGTTTGATGGCATTGACTGGACATACCTGAACACATTGTCCACATTTAATGCATGATGAATAAAACTTCTGCTCATCTAATAAATTTTTAAGCGCACCTGGCGGGCGCAATCGACTGGATGTACCCTGTACCACCGGAATAAATCCGGTTAAAGAAAGCGTTACCACACCAGCAGTTAGCACTGCTGAGCGTATAAACTCTCTGCGATTACTCTGTCTACGGTTCTTACTGAGTATGGGTTTTTTCTTTTTTGTAGGTTCAGTCATATGTGATCACTCGTCAGTTAATTCACTCACCTTTACCTTCGCTTCCATCAAAGGTCTTTTATCTCTTACCAGCATATCAGGTGCACTGAATGGAGCTAGTCTTTCCAGAAAATCTAATACTGCCATCACCGGTGTACCCTGTAAAAATCGTGCTGCTGGAACATCCATCCAGATCCGGTCAGCATATCCGTAAAGTTCGTAAGGGGTATCACCAATTCCATCCTTATCAAGGTCAAATCCTTCATAGTCATCCCAGTAATTATCTTTCCACACATTACGATTAGCGGTTTTACCACCTGCTACCGATATCTGTGTCTGGTTACCTTTAAAAGAATTTCGTTCAAAGATGTTTCCTGTCCAGTCATTCAGAAAATCAATTCCGATATTGGTGAAAGCAATTACATTATCGTGAATTCGATTTGTGGTTTCAGGGTCATAAGGTGACACATCTATATACATGCCAGTTGCGCAGTATAGAATTTTATTATTAGAAATATCGACGTCTGAGGTTTCTTTAAAACCTATTCCCATACCTGTCGGGCCATTAGCATAAGCTATATAATTGTTACGCACCTTAACACCGTCGCTATACATCAAAAAAATACCCACCGAGTTATTTTCATAATGGTTAGAGTCGACATCATTATATCTAGAATACATAAAATGCAGAGAGTAACGACCACCTCTCGAATCATTTCTTGCGATAGTATTATCTGCCGAATACCAGACCACCATATCCCGGCTATTACGTATTACATTATCTTCTATTTTATTATTGAAACTATACCAGAGTCGGACAGAGTCCCCCCTAACACCTAGATCAACATCTTTAGATGAAATTGTATTTCTGCGTATGATATTGGAGTCTGATTGTTGCAAATCGATACCAAATAAACTGTTATCGATTACATTATCTTTAATGACATTAAAATTACCACGGACTTGAACGCCGGCATCAATATCATTATGCGATTCACCGGTATTAGTCAGGTGAAGATTTCTTATAATAGCGCCATCTGTATCCAGAAAAATAACAGAACCGGTTCCACCCGCGTCAATCGTAACCTTGTTTTTTCCATCTATGGTTAAAGGATAATCAAGAGTCACTGGCCCGGAATATGTACCAGGAGGAGGAATGAGGATAGAATTTGGTTCAGCAGCATCAACCAGATCCTGTAAAAGAGGATACTCGACAGCAACAGCTGAAAGAGGAATTAAAAAAACGAAATATAATGCTATGTATTTAAGCATGCGTTATTTTTTAAGTTTAAAGCATTTTTACCGCAGAGGACGCAAAGGTACGCAGAGGAAACCATATTTTTATGAATTATTAAAGGCAATTTTCATCAAACTAAAATAATCTAAATTTACAGTATCACCAAAAACCTTTGCGTACCTCTGCGTCCTTTGCGGTTAATTTTTATTGTTCAGACGACTTAAACTGATTACGACGGATCAGCGCTGCAGGAGCAAGTACCGCGAACACAGCCAACATCATAAAGAAACCTGTATCAGGATATGAATGAGTCGCAAACTGAGCTACTTTACCATCACCAAAAACGGTAGGCATAAACGGCTTAACCGAGAAAGCACCCATGTCATTCAGCGTGTGACCATACCACCATAACCAGGCTGAATAATCGATGAGGAAAAATAACGGTAATGCCATTGGAACCAGCACCAGTAGCCAGAACAAAATCCCACCATTTTTACGTGCACCAAATATTAATAATAACATTGCACCTATTAAACCCCAGAAAACCACATGCAAAGCCATATTCAGAACTTTGACCATTGGTCCTATCTCGGCAGGATTATTAAAGTATCTACCCAGGCTTTTTTCATAATGCCAGGCCATTATTTGAAATGAGCTTCCATCCCAGTCTTCCATATCTGCTGACTTTTCCCGGTCAATGTCATAGGTATCTCTTAACTGCCCGATTAAATGCTCTTTTGTAGTTGCTTCACCTTCTTCAGCCAGTTTTTTCTGCTCTTCAATTTCGGAGGGCAAAATAACTTCAACCCCAGACTCTTCCAGAGATAGCTTCAAAACGCCGGTTATACCGCCAATAACAAACTCAGGCTCAGAATCCACCGTAGTATCTGTGGCGTCCTGATCAAGAGATGTCATCAGCGCTTCAGCAAACCCTTCATTTTGTAAATGGAAGCCATCTTCTGAGTACATCGCCTGATACATCCAGACAGCTATAACAAAAAAACCAATACTCAAAATTGTCATACGAATTTTTGGCTTACTACACATGAAGCCGATTAGCATCACCATCATGAAAACAACCAGAAACTGTCCAAAACCACGCTCTACCGGACCACCCGCAGCAATCGGGTACATACCAACATAGTGGTTAATAGTATCCATTTCATGAACACAATCGAGTGCTTCATCTTCGGTTATTTCAACTTTATCCTGTTTTTTACAGCCATTGAATACACCATTGATATGGAACTGAATTCGAACACCATCAGGAAAAGATTCAGCAGGGTAGTTAGGAGCTGTCAAAGAAACCCACCATACGGGTGAATAAAAAATAGCGCCCAGCAAACCAATAGCGATAATACTGAGGATGCCTACTTTTAAGTTTTGAATATTCATGAAATTGGCCTTAAGATTGATGTGGTTTTGTATAGCCCAAAAACGAAAAAGGCTGGACCGACAAGAGCCAGCCCAACCTAATCTAAAATAGAAATAACTCCCGCTAAGCAGGAGTTAACATTTGATTAATCGTAGTCTGGATTCTGCCAGTCAACAGAAGGGGCCAGGTCTTTAGGGTCAACAGGAGTTCTTGAAACCCAGTTAATAACCATTTTCATTTCTTTATTAGAAAAACCTTTGATCTGTTTAACCATATCAGGGTTTGCGTTACGACGCTTGCCATCTCTAATCCACTCAAACTGTCTCAGCATATACTCATAGTGCTGACCTTCTATACGTGGGTAGAATTTATCTGGCATGCCTTCGCCATGATCGCCGTGACACTGGATACAGTTATCTTTATACAGCTTTTTACCTTCAGCAAATTCAGGCGTACCTTCAGCCCATTCACCTTTACCATTTTCAGGATTCATCGGTAATGTTGCGATATATGCCGTTACGTCAGCCATAGCCTGTTCATCACCAATAGATTCAGGTAATGCAAATGGATACATTGTTGGGTTATCGCGGTTAAGTGCACGAATATCCGCTAATTGTTTGACCAGTACTTCTCGAGACTGTCCAGCAAGCTGCGGGAAAGTACCGTTAGTCATGCCCCAACCTTCTAGTAAATGACAGGCAGAACATACTTCATAAACTTCGATACCATTTTCACGATCCGGAGTGAGCGTCATGGCCACGTCTTTTTCGCCACCGTCTGCATTCCACTCGGCTTTACCAGCTGCTAATACTGTGCTGCTCATGGCTAGCCCAACTACTACAACTCCAGCCGTTGATAATAAATTAAATTTCATAAGTATATTCTCTGTTAACCGTGTAAATTGAACTGTAAATTATTACATAAGTAGATGCTAATATACTTGACTAACATCAAGCCAAGATATATTAGCATTACTAATTACTATTGAGTTGCTAACCAGTTAGCAATTTCCTGCATCTCTGCTTCATTAACCAATGACATAATGCCTTTCATTGCAGCAGTCTGGCCATTATTACGCTTACCAGATTTAATATCTTTCATCTGATTCATAGCATACGCAGCACTTTGTCCAGCAAGTTTTGGATAAATCGGTAGTAACGGAGATTTGGCATCTTTACCGTGACAAGACCAGCAAGTTTTAGCCTGGTATAAAGCCGCGCCATCAGCCTGAGCAACAGGGCTCATAGAAAAAGCGATCATTGCCGCAGGGATAATTGCTAAAGTTTTTGTTAATTTCATAATTTCACCTAATTTTATGTGGAAATAAGTTTCCTAAACGAAACAGGGGGAGCATAAATGCTCCCCCTGAATTTAAGCTGAACAACTATACTAGAGCTTTAAGCAAAAGCAAAAAGCTCTAGATCAAGTTATTACTTAGTTTTCACCTTTACGGCGCCATGCTCTTCCAGGAAGGTTTTAGCACGCAGACCCATATCAGCAGTTTTTACCTGATACTGCCAATGCTGACCAGCCCAGAGTGTTGCATTCTGGTAGTCTCCTTTCTTGGCATAAGCTTCGGCTTTCTTCTTCGCTTCATCAGCAAAACCTAATTGGTCAGTCGCATCTTCAACCAGTGCTACAACTTCAGGGAAGTCTTTGTAGTTATGGCTAGTGATGAAACCTACAACAGAGTTTATAACCGCTTGAGTATCATTATTGGTTTTAACCTGCTTCATGTAATCCTTCTTGGTATAAGCCTGTCCTTCGGACATTTTAGTTTTCTTGGCTACATAACCTTTAGGTTTAACTAACAGATAACCCTGCATTTCAAGGTGAAGTGCAGAACAGAACTCTGTGCAGTAATAAGGGTATACACCCGCTTTTTCTGCTTTAAAAGTTGCTGTTACTGTCTTACCAGGTTCGATAGATAACTGAACGTTTTCACTATAAACCGCAAAACCGTGAGTTTCATCTTCTGCACGTTCGAGGTTAGTCAAATGGACAGAAACAGTTTCACCTTCTTCAACTTCGATAATTTCAGGTGTAATGTGTGAACGAATAACTGTTCCGTAAACATGTACTACACCATCTTTACGAACAACTTTCTCACGACCAGCACGAGTTTTATAAGGTGAACGCTTGTCAGTACGACTATCCCAACCAGACTTGTAACGAACTACTGGCTTCAACTTGTCAGCTTTGATAGCGACAACATAGTGCGGTTCGCCTAAAGGTAAAGGCATATCATATAACAGTGACATCTTGGCATCTTTACCACCACTGATATCGATCAGCTGATGATTCTGTGGATGCAATGGTCCAACAGGGTTGAAACGGTCAATTGCCAGTTTATTCAAAGCAACCAGGTATTTTCCATCAGGAGAAACCGAATCGCCTTCCATAGTCATTAAGTGACCAATGTTGTAATGGATATGAATTTGATCCAGAACTTTACCTTCACAGTAATCCCATTTAGTGACCATAGAGTCAACATAGATAGAAGTATAAACAACACATTCTGTTGCATCGTACTGCGTATGAAGAGGCCCTAAACCAACTTGAACCTGCTTATGTAAAGCGTCTTTCATAGCAATAATTGGAATTCCGTAAGGGTCTTTTCCTTCGAATTTCTTATTATCGATAGCTTTTTTGATTTTAGCCCAGCTATAAACCCATGCATGGCTGTCTAACTTACCAGCAACAATGATATGAGTTCCATCAGGACTAACGTCAACACCGTGAGGACTCTTTGGCTCAGGAATCAGGTATAAAATACCTTCTTTCACAGCCTGATCCATAGTGATCATGTAAGAACCGTTTACTTTCTTCACTTTACCGGCAGCAACCAGTTCAGCTGCTTTCTTCCAGTTTGTTACGTGCATGAAGTCAGTATCTTTCGCAGAACAACCCGCTTCGAAAGGAGGACGACCTCTTTCAATACCACCGACATAACGCTCAGAACAGAAAGAGTTAGTGAAACCCCAGCCATCACTGGCATTTTTACCAGCGTCAGATAAATCCTGACTGTATGGAGGAAGTTCGAAAGTAAATGAAGCATCTTCATCTATCTTTCCTTTCTTCATGTCGAATTTCCAGTAAGTCACACCACCACGATATTTATCGTTGAATTCTTCAAGAGGTACGAAATCATTACTGATCGGTGCAGCATATTGTGCAGCTGACATGATGTAGTCAGTATTAGGTGTTACAAATGCACCACCGTGAGATGACTTATAAAAAGGGTTGCTTACGATTTGCTTGGTTTCAAAGTCATGCAGATCGATAACCGCGATACGTGGATTAGCTTTATCATTGATGAACAGGTATTTACCATTATATTCACCTTCAGTTTCTGAAAAAGCTGGGTGGTGAGTATCACCAAACTTCAGCTCTCCATCCAGCTCACCCTGATACAGGACACGCTTTGATTCATCATCAAAACCATAACCCTGCCATGGCTCTGGAGTAAATACACCAATGTATTTCAGAATACGCATTGATGGAACACCGTAAACGATCACATGACCACTCTGACCACCTGATGCGAAAGCAAGGTATTCGTCACGACCGCCTGTTGGCGTATACGTCTTGGCGGCTGCCAAGATATCTTTTTCAGTTAAGCCACGAGCTTCCATGACTTCTTTAAGCGATTGAGCTGCTGTAGCAGTCGTGGCCAGACCTAAGCCTAACCCTACCGTTAGCAGCGCAGCGCCGAGTTGTTTTAATCTTGGTTTCATTTTATCCCCACCTTCATTAAATAAGAAACAGGTTTCAGTTACAGTTAAAATCCTGAGAACAGCTGATTCTGATCTCTGCGTCAAATTGTCGCATTGACATATGTCAAAGGCTGGGGAATTATCAAATTTTATTGATTTAGATCAATCATTTGCTTTGGCACAATTGAACTTAACGCTAAATTACCAAGTTAAAACTTAAACCTGCTTAATCTAAAAGCTCATCCAGAGGAGCTGGGCGTGAAATAGCATATCCCTGTAAAAAATTGACGCCAATTTCAGATAACTTCTCAACTATTTCATCATTTTCTACAAACTCAGCAATTGTCTGCATACCTAAAACCTGCCCCACTTCATTTACCGACTTGACGATAGCAAAATCAATCGGATCATGAGTAATATCCTTCACGAACATACCGTCAATCTTAAGAAAATTAACTGGTAAATTTTTGAGATGTGCATAAGAAGCATGACCACTGCCAAAATCATCCAGAGAGAATTTACAGCCTAGCAGTTTAATCTCATCAATAAATTGTCTGGCTCTATACAAATCATTCATTGCCGCAGTTTCAGTAATTTCAAAACAAACGGTGTCTTCTTTAATTTCAAATTCCTTGAATTGCTGTTTAATAAAGCCTGCCATAAATTTATCGGTAATAGATTGTCCTGATAAATTAATAGACAACATTACAGGTCTGGATAATTTTGAACCATGCTTCGACAGCCAGTTAAAAACCGTCTTAATAACCCACCGGTCAAGGGTTGTTGCCAGACCATACCGTTCAGCAGCTGGTAAAAACATAGCTGGCGAAATTATTTCACCGGTTTCTGACATCATGCGAACCAGAATTTCATAATGAGTCTGTTTTTGATTTTCCTCAGTAGCCCTGATTTCCTGCTGAAACAGAGTCATCCTGTTATTTTCAAAAGCCTCGGTCAGCATATTAACAATAGAACTTTCTTCACGTTTTTTTGCTGCAGCTGAGTCATATACCTGGACTCTGTTCCGTCCTCCCTCTTTTGCTGTGTAACAGGCAGCATCAGCTTCACTTAGCAAATTATCAGCCGTTTCTGTAGAACTCGAAAATGGCACAAGACCGATACTGACTCCAATATTAAATACCCGCCCCTTCCAGAAAAACCTGAAATCTTCTATGGCAGACCGCAGTTTATTAGCCACCTTTAAACCAATATCTTTTGAGCAAAACTCCAGTAAAACCGCAAATTCATCACCACCCAGACGGGCAAAAGTATCACGCTGTCTTAATTTACCGGACATTAACTTTGTTAGCTGCTTTAACAATTCATCACCAGCAGCATGACCCGCACTATCATTTACAATTTTGAACCTGTCAAGATCCATAAACAGCAAAATATTTTCACAGTCACCCTCTCTAGCTTTTACTACGGATTGTTGCAACCGTCTGTCAAACTCTCTACGATTTAACAAGCCAGTAAGTGCATCATGATTGGCCTGATACTCAATTTCATTGGCATGTGCCCTGGACTGAGATACATCATGGAAAACCAGAACCGCACCCACAACCAGTCCATCCGCATTCTTAATGGGGGCAGCACTATCTTCAATTGGAATTTCCATACCATGCCGATGAATTAACACGGTTTCGCTACCTAACTCAACAATCTCTTTTTTCTTTAAACACTGAATAACAGGATCTTCTACCTTTTTACCCGTCTTTTCGTTAACAACCATAAATACCTGGGAAATATGCCTGCCAGTTGCATCTTCTGCATTCCAGCCACTGAGCCGTTCTGCAACAGGATTGATAGAATTAATTTCTCCATCAATATCCGTTGTGATAACCCCATCTCCAATCGAGTTAAGCGTGACGATCGCTCGCTCATGCTCTTCCTTTAATTTTTGCTGAGCAATGACCAATTCAGAAACATCTGATATCGAAGCAATGACTTTACGCCCATCAGAATGGTCTAGCTGACTAAGCCCAACCTCTACTGCAAATTCTTTTCCATTTTTTTTTCGCCCCAGCAAATGCCTACTTTTCCCATGAGTACTGTGTGCGGATTATTCTTTAAGCCCTCTCGATGTTTTGCATGTAATCCACGAACATTATCAGGCACAAGAATATCCATATTCTGGCCCAACAGCTCATCATCGTCATAGCCAAATATTGCAGCAGCACGTTTGTTGATTAACTCGATCAAGCCAGCTTCATTAATGACCAGCATGCCATAGGGGGCTGACATAAAGGTTTTTTGCAAATCCTGTTCACTCTTTTCTAGCGCCCGGGTACGCCGTTCAACTTTCAACTCCAGCTCATTGTTAGAACGTTTCAAGCCCTCTTCAGCCAACAGTCGCGAGCTTTCCTCTACCCATAGCCGCCATAAAAAAATAAATAACACACTAACAAGCAATAAATAAGCATAACCAGAGCGAACCTGTAGCTTACTTTTGTACTCTGAAAATAGATCTGTATTGGGTAAAGCCAGAATACTCCAACCCGTACCAGGCACTTGCTCCTTATAAAGCACTTTAGCCAGTATTTCGTTACTTAATGAATTACCAAACCAGGCACTTTGATAAACTCCTTCAGCACTTAACTCAATTTTTTCAGGAGAAGCATTGTTCATAACCAGCAATGATTGACCTGGTATTTGTGAGTTTTTTAATAAATCCACTAATGATGCTATTTTAAAGCTAACAAAAAAAATCGGACTATTCTGTGTTGAGTCAACATTAACCATCACATCAAAATGGTAGTCATCTGGACTCTGACCATGCATCACTACAGTCTCATGATGCTTGTCAGGGGACTGCGAAAAGAACTTAAGACCAACCTTGCATTCAGGACCTAGCTTTAACACTTTTTCCTCTAGCAAAGGCAAGCCATCATGATCTGTCAAAAGGTAGGTGAAATTATCAGGTAGATGGGTTTTTACTGATACTCTTAACAGTGAAAGATTATCTTCATCCACCGGAAAATCTGCTATTCCCAGTAGTAACTCCTGATCTTCACGAACCAGAGCATTGACGACCTGGCGCCGCTGCTCCACTGACTGGCTTAAATTATAAACAGTACCTTTTACTGCTGCCTTCGCCAGGTCCAGTTGCGTATGGTAGTAACTGGAACTTTCAAACTGCACAAACCAGCCCAAAGCTATTGCCACTAACAAAAGCAGAATAAAAGAAGGCACTGCTATCAAAACAAATCGTTTTAAAGTCAGCGGCATCAAGGTGCTAAATTTATTGTGATCGCTATTTATCAATTTTTTCTCTATGAGTCCGCTAGAGATTTAACAGGTTATCCAATTGATACATTTATAAACCTTAGTTTATAAGCTCGAGAAAACCATTTTTATTATTTATAGCTACTGAGTGTAGTAGAATTCTCAGGAGTTAACATAGATTAAAGACTAACAAATTTTCGGAGTATCTTTAGGTTTGTCCCATGAATCAAGACACTTCGTCCTTTCTACTTTTGCTAATTGTCCTATTTTTTTAACATGTTGATAAAATTCAGCATAATCACCCGCATGACTTTTTAATAATTTTCTGAAAACATTCACTCGTGAATGATAAGTCGAAACCGATGCCAGCTTCGCATTATTCAGCTCTCCCTTAAACCAGTATTTAAAACCATCTGGAACCTCAAACCCCGATGAAAGCTGCTGATAGTCTTTTTTTAAATGCTCCAGAAGCAGACCTTTTTGCAACCTCTTTTCTCTCTCATCAAGCTCTTCTTTATATAATTGTGTTAATTGGGAGCGACCTCTTTCAATCAGTCTGGTGACTTTCAGGCGATTCTTTTGATACTGTTTATAACGTTTTAATTTTTCAAACTGTCCCTTGTTTAGCAGCCACTTTTCAACCGCACTATATTGAACAGCCATGGCAAATGATTCATTAAACTGAGAATCCCCATCAATATACAAACGCTGATGCGCTAGCTCATGAAAAATAAGCCCTGCCAGACGATATTCCGGCCAATATATAAAAGTGTTTAACACCGGGTCATCGAACCAGCCTAATGTCGAATACGCAGGGATATTAGCCACATAAACATCTTTACCCTGCTGTAGCAGAGTGCCTTTAAATTCCTCCAGCAGCTTTTCATCAAAATAGCCCCTATAACCCGCACAACCTACAATCGGATAACACCACCGTTGCAAAGCAGTCGAAAATTCTGCACTGGCAAACAGGTTTTTTAAAACATAACGGCGTCCCACATCTGCATATTGTGTATAACTATCTGACTTAGGTAAGTTGATTTCTTCAAATGCAAATTGACGGATACTGCCAACCAGTTTTAATTGCTGCTTTAACTTTTCCTCGATTAATTCATTCTGTAATAAGTCATCGATATCCTGTGTTTTCTGAATAATAGAAAGCTGGCCTTTAACGCTGTGCATGTAATATGACAAATCCGCACAGGCTGTCATTTGCAATACAACTATGGATACCAGAAATTTATAAAAACCATTCATATTTCTTCATTCTACATTTTTATTCCAGAAATCATCTATAACCCGAAACACATTAAATTAAAAGAAAAAGACGATATACTCGTTCGAGAAGATTGATCTGATCTTATCCAAAAATAGAAACTCAAGCACGGGAAAATGCCTGAAATGCAGACTCAAATTCGAACCCATTACCTGCTGAATATTGTGTTAATTAATCTATACCTGATTTGCACAACATCTTACGCAACTCAACCGATCATTAACTACGCCAGCCTTGCTCAACCTGTGTGGTCGAAGCATGGCATGGTTTCATCCCAGCAAAAGATTGCCACTGAAGTGGGCGTTAATATTTTAAAACAGGGTGGCAATGCTGTTGATGCAGCCATTGCCGTGGGCTTTACTCTGGCCGTTACTCTTCCTCGTGCTGGTAATTTAGGTGGAGGCGGGGTTATGCTGGTTCATCTTGCTAAACAAAACCAGACAATTGCTCTAGATTACCGGGAAATGGCCCCGCAAGAGGCTTTTCGAGATATGTACCTTAATGAAGATGGTTCTGTCGACAAAAATCGTTCTCGCTTTCACGGACTTGCCATCGGTGTTCCCGGCACGGTAAAAGGTTTAACTGAGGCATTAGAAAAATATGGCAGCATGTCGTTACAACAAGTATTACAACCTGCCATAGAACTTGCTTCAAATGGCTTCTTTGTTGATCGAGATTTAGCGCTCTCTTTAAAACGATCCGTTAAACGACTTACCCGCTGGCCTGCTACTGCAAAAGTTTTTTACCATAGCGATGGCTCCAGCTATAAAACAGGCGAATTATTCAAACAACCTGACCTGACCAGCACACTGCAAAAAATTTCCCTGCAAGGCTCATCTGCTTTTTACCAGGGTGAAATTGCTCAAAAAATTGTTGATACTGTCAACCTTGCAGGAGGCAACATGCAACTTGATGACATGTCCGGTTATCAGGTCAAAACTCGTCAGCCTGTTACCGGTACGTATAGAGGGTACAAAATCAAATCGATGCCACCGCCTTCCTCTGGTGGAACTCATATTATTCAGATTTTAAATATCATGGAACAGCAGAATCTCTCCACTTCAGGCCATAACAGTGCTCAAACGATTCATCTCATGGCCGAAGCGATGAAACGCGCTTATGCTGATCGCAGCGAATATCTGGGAGATCCAGATTTTGTCAATGTTCCAGTAAAGCAACTTACCGCTAAAAATTATGCAAAACAGCTTTTCAGCCAGATTACTCCCGACGAAGCCAGTGACAGCAAAGACATTAAAGCCGGATTGAATATTCACCACGAAAGCCCTCAAACCACTCACTACTCTGTGGTGGATCGCTGGGGCAATGCGGTATCCAATACCTACACATTAAACTTCAGTTATGGCTCAGGTATTCTGGCAGAAGGCACCGGAGTGTTACTCAATAATGAAATGGATGACTTCAGTGCGAAACCCGGTGTCGCTAATGCCTACGGATTAATCGGTGGTGATGCCAATGCGGTTGAGGCACGTAAAAGGCCTCTCAGTTCGATGAGCCCAACCATCGTGTTCAAACCCGATTCTGATGATGTCATGTTAGTAACCGGTAGTCCGGGTGGGTCAAGAATAATCACAACCACATTACAGATAATCAGTAATATTATTGACCATAAAATGAATATTGCAGAAGCGACTTTAGCCTCACGTTTTCACCATCAATGGCTGCCCGATAAAATAACGCTGGAAAAAGGGTTTAGTAAAGACACCATTCAATTACTTCAGCAAAAGGGACATCAGATAGATGCCAGTCGTTGGGCTATGGGTAGCACTCAATCAATACTTAAAGTGGACGATGGCTGGACAGGGGCTTCAGATCTCAGGCAGTCTGGCACTTTAACTGTTGGGCATTAAAACCAGTTTATATATTTAGTGCCATTACCCTGTTGCTCTTTTACCCGGTCAATTCTCTGCTGTTTTGAAGGGGGCTCAAACCTCCAGCCATCTATTGTACGGATCAACACAGGCACGGATGGAATAATAGAGCTGATGATATCTTCATCATCATTATTCAGCAGGGCGAGGAAATCCATTCCCAGAATCGAAATATTTTCTGCATCATCTTTTTGCAAGGTTCCCAGGCCAGTGATAGCAAAAACTTCTTCTGTTGCCGTTAAACCCAGATTATGACCTATTCCCAGAATTTGATTACTGAATATCAGGCCAACAATAACCTCTCCGGCACCATTGTTAATAATACGGCTGTTCCGCAGGTTATTGATATAGGCGGTATCAGCACTAAAACGTAGCGTTATTTTTCCATTAGAGGCTATATCCAGTGTAACTGCATCTGTACTGGAAATGCCTATACGATCAAGCACACTGAGACTGACATTGGCCGCTATAACATTCGTCAGCGATTGCGTGACATCTTCAAACACACCATTGTTATTAAAAATATTTCCTGTGGTTGCCGTAAGAACCGTATTGCCCGCACCCGAATTTAGCAAGCCCAGGCGAATATCCCCGGTTTCTGCCAACAATGTAATTTTATCATCTGTAGTCTTAATAGAAGACGGCTCTCCCATGGTTATACCTGCTCCAGCAGTAATATCTACGGTGCTGGTGGCAGTTAAAGCACCATCCATCATAAACTCACCATCAATATCAATTTCAAGACCACCCGTCACAGAAACTGCAGTAGTGGAAAAGTTCAGGTCAGAACCCAGAGCTATTCGAGTTGAGCCCGTCATCAACATCGATTCAGCATTAATGGTTAAAGGAACTAAAGATGCTACAGACGAAAAATCCCCAATCAGGGTAACTTCATGTGTCGAGTTGAGTTCGATTCCAGCAGCCAGGATAGTATTATATTCATTCACATCAAAATTCAACTTACCGGGTTGAAATGTTGCCAGACCAATACCATCACTGGTCAATTGATCAGTAAGACTAAGAATACCAGTAATCGTTGAAACCGAGGCTGTTGTATCAATTTCAAAATCACTCGCCACCACATCTACATCACCGGTAGCAATCAGGTTAGCCAGCAATTCGAAGCTTCCATCTCCGGCATTAATGGTTAAATTACCGCTGTTATTGATATTGGTCTCCCCGGATAACACAACTCCATCACCACCGTTTAGCGTCAACTCACCATTTGCGGCCAATGCCGATAGACTCAATTCATCACCAGCACTCAACACTATTGCTGAATTTATGGTTATCGGGTTCGCACTGGTTATTAATAAATTACCGGATGTGGTCGTAATATTCTGCTGTAAATTCAAAACTTCAGATTGAATTGTACTATTACCACCAAGCATCATTTCAGTACTGAGCAGTAACCCTGAAGAGGCAGTAAAATTAGCAGCCCCCGAACCTACAATTGATCCTGCAGAATTTAAAACAATTTTTCCTGAGCTTGAAGTAAGGTTTATGCCATTTCCAAAATTAATGTTACCAATAGTTGTCTGCAAAATAATATCGTCAATACTGATCAGGTCTCCATTGATGCTCACATTTCCAGCATCGGATATTAAAGAGGTTTCTACCGCATTGGTCATAGACCCATCTATAGATACATCGCCATTACTGATCAAACTAAGCTGTCCACCCGTTACATTCAAACTCGTATCCACTATGCCAATTAATGACACTCCCCCGGTTTGAGTTTCTGAACCAATGGTTAATCCATTAGAGGTCGCAATATTATTTAACAATGAGTCAGAAAAAGTTGGGTTACTACCACCAACTTCTATGGCTTTAGCAGAATCAAAACTACTTAAACTGACACTACCGGTACCTGCATCAACCAGCCCTGAAGTTTGAGTCATGCTGTCTGAATTTAAAATAATATTTCCACCCAGTGAACTCAGGTTACCAGCAATATTGATCACACCGTCAGCGGTGGATTGTTGAATATTAACTTCCGCTCCATTATTACTGCCCTGCACATCCATACTTGAGGTAATACTATTAACGATTTGAACCCGGGAAGTTGATGTATTAGTAAATGTAAGGCCATCAACTGAAGTTTCAATTTCATCACTGCTGCCAATACCGCTACCAGATAAAATAACAACATCATTGGCGGTTAAATTAACAGCATCAGCATTTCCATCAATAATGGCACCGTTTGAGCTGTCCAGCAGAATATCTCCAGTGGTTATAATATTGGCAAGTGTGATATGACCATTATTATTGGTTAAGTTGATATTTCCACTTCCTGCATTTCCTGATATATATAAATCGGAAACATTACTGGTTATATCAACAAGATTACTGGCGTTACTAAAAATGACATCACTGGCTGTAGTCACCAGTCCACTAATATTACCAATACCACTCTGCGCCGTTAAATCAATATCATCAGCAATCAACGTTGATGAACCATTAATCGCAGCATCTGAACTGATCGTTATATTGTTACCGATTGCCGATATTTCACCGGACAAAGTAATATTTTGAGCTGAATTAAAAACGCCTCTTTCACCATCCGTTGAAACAGCGTTAACAATTAATTCACCCGCAGTTTCGGAAAAATTAATCACACCCGCATTATTGACATCACTACTGATAGTGACACCTGCAACAGACGAATTACTGATGTAAGTACCACCAGAAGTAGAGTTGAAAAAATGAATTTCATTAGAACTACTTTGAATCAAATTACCACTACTGCCAATACCTGTAGTTGTATTAATATTCAGCGTAGAACTGGTTAATAACCCGGAACCACTGATTAAACCCGCAGCCTGTAATACCAGATCACTACTTCCAGCATCAACATTTCCAGTCAGAATGATATTCCCAAGATCACTGAACAGCTCGATCGAATTATCATTACTGAGTAAATTTTCAGCAGCAATAATTAAACTCCCCGTAGCTTCATGTAATTCAATACTGCCGGCAGAATCACCACTAATACTCACTCCTGAAGCAGAACTATTTGTAACAAAAGCCGCCCCAGTAATGCCAGCTATAAAGTTTATTTCACTGGATTGTGTTGAAAAATCATTTGTATCACTACCGATTCCACTACTATTTTGAAAATTTACAATACCTGCTACTACGGCTGTCGCATCATTACTGATCAATCCATCATTAGCATCCAGTGTCAGCGTACCGGTTCCAGCATTTAAAACATCAATCACGATATCAGTGCCCATCAGATTAATTGCACTATCATTTCCGCTTTGAACATCGGTGACAATCAACTGCCCGGTACTGCTTATGGTTAAGGAGCCATCTACAGTATCAACATCTGTCAATTGTAGGTCACCTGTATTATCTAAGAGAATAAAACCGGTTCCACTATTACTGATATTAGCTAAAGCTATTTGAGTATCCAGATCAAAACCCGTCACAGCATCAGCTGTTAACTGATTTGCAATAACTTCAACAGCAGAAACATTATTCAACTGACTAATACCTCCCGTCCCTGCATTCAATATCACCGAACCCATTCCAGCATCAAGATGATCAATAACTAAGCTTGCAGCACTCAGGTTAATATCATTATCACTACCAGTTTGAACATCAGTGGCTATAAGCTGGCCTGTACTATTGATAGTAATAAAGCCATCTAAAGTAGCCATATCGATTAAATTAATATCACCGGTATTACTCAAATTCACATTGCCAATATCGGTTACCTGCAAGGTAACTTCATTACTAACTACATCTATAGCATCCCCTAAAGTGCCTATGCCACTGCCTGAAACCAGACTTAACGTAGCCGCTGTTATGAGTTGTGTACCATTGTCAGAAATACTGCCAGCGGTAATTAAAGATAACTGGTTAATTGAAGCTGGAGCCTCAAAAGCACCGCCAATTGTTATTCCTGCTGTGTGAGTTGTACTACCAATGGTAAAGGAACCGGATGTTGAAATTTGATTTAAAAAGGACTCAGTTATCGACAAACTATTGATCTCATCACTACCCAAATTGATGAGATAAGTATTACTGTTCGGTCGAATAGTCAGATCTCCAGTTCCGGTATTGATCAATCCTGTCGAGGCAGTTCCCACAGACAGACCATCCGTAATCAGAGTAATATTATTATCTACACTAATCAGGCTACTACCATCCGGGATGGTGACTGTATTGCCTGAAATTTCAGTCAGTTGAATTTCTGCCTGACTACTACCACTGACGGCTAAACCTGCAGCACTGTTATTACTGATAAAAATAGCACCTGTATTTCCACTGTCAAAGCTAATAGTCTCAGCCGCCAGATTTAAAACATCGGCACTGTTGCCGACCCCGTTACTGTTATTGATAATAACTTCACCAGCTACCATCACAGTAAGCCCATCGGCTATTGAAGCCCCACTAGAATCAAGCACAACCGTACCTGTTCCGGTATCAACAATATCTAAAATAATGCCAGCACCTGTCAGGCTGATATCATTGTCATTGGCAGTTTTAACATCTGTAGCAGTTAACTGCCCGGTACTGTTAATACTTATATCTCCATCAACAGTATCAACATCCAGTAAATCTATAACACCAGTATTATCAAGTTTGATATTTCCACTTGCTGATAGCTGTAAATTAGCACTGTCAATTTCAGTATCCAGATCGATGCCTGAGGAAGCATCTGCAGTCAGTGCATTCGCGGTTATATTGTTTAAGTCAGCATTGCCATCAGATATTGCACCACTACCCGCATCAAGATTAACCACACCTCCAACTGTTTCAATTACGGACAACATCAATCCATTAGCCGTTAAACTTATTGTATTACTATAACCCGTTGCTACATTAGAAGCCGTCAAAAGATCAGTATTTGTTACTGTGATCGCTCCATCAGTAGTGACTACATCACTTAGTGTCAGCACTCCACTATTAGTAAAAAGAATATTACCGCTAGCTGTTTTCATCGTACCAACTTCCGTGTTCGTGGCTGAATTATCCAGCCGAATATTTCCATTTGCAGTGTCAGCATCTAGCTGAGTGGCAGACAGTTCCAGAATTTCACTTACACCGATACCCGACTCTGCATTCAAGTCGATATCAAAAGCAGTGATATCAGTAACCTGATCAATGGACAAATCATCAATCGAGCCGGTTGAGCTTAGATCAACTACGTCATCTATTGTGTCAGTAGTAATCTCTCCGACAACAATATCTGCAGACAAACCACCAGCATTAGTCACTGTCACACTACCATTAATGGTATCAACCGATGTCAGGCTTAACCGTTGATCACCACTTTGACTAAACAGTATTGACCCTGTACCCGTACTGAGATTAGAAACTTCAACATTGGACGTCGCAAAACTATGTATATTTATATTGCCATCGGTAGAAACTGCACTGACTTCCACTGAATTTATACCCAATGTTGAACTTGAGCCTATGCCATCCCCTGCATTTAAATCAATGATGTTAGCAATAAGATCGGCACTGGCACCATTACTTCCATTGATGCTTTCAACCGATATTGAAATAGTTCGTGTATTACCGGCAGTAACAGGTGAAATAACATCAACAGTATCGGTAGCCGCATCACCATTTATTGTAATATCCGCATCCCAGTTACCATCCAGTGTATTGAGCTGAATAGTGTCATCACCACTACCGGTATTAAGCGTTAATAACTCAACAGGATTGGCAAAAGTAATCGACTGGCCCTGAGTAGAGCTAATAAAAGAATTGTCATCAATACCACCAATATCCGTCAGCTCAATAGTTTCATTCCCGCCTTCAAAAACAAATACTCTATTCGTGGCACTCAGGTTATCCGTAACTGACTCCAGATCAGAATACGAAGTAATGGCTCCATCCAGGTTGATACTTCCATCTGTTGCATTTATAAAAGTATGGGTCACTGTTATAAAACTCATTGCATTACTTACTTCCAAAGTGTCTGCACCTGTTCCACCCGTCAAATTCGCAGTCAATGATGAATTTGCAGTAAACGTATTGCCAGCACTCCCCCCGGTAATAAAATCAATATTGTCAAAATCCACGCTAACCGGATTCAATAAACCTGCTGTAGTACCCGTAGCACCATCAGTTGTACCGGCACTTAGAATGAAAGTAAGAGCCGTGGTGTAACTGCCAAGATTTAATGTATCACTGCCAGCCATGCCATCAATACTGCCGACAATTTCAACTGCATCATCAAATACAAACTCATCAGCATCAATTCCACCCGTTAGATTCGACGTAAGTGAGGTTATTAAGTTATAGCTATTGGCTCCATTTCCTCCATTCACAGAGTCAACATCATGACTCAGGTTAAAGGTGTCAGAGAGACTTCCACCTATCCAGTTCGTGAAATTTACAAAAGATACCGTATTACTGCCAATAACATAATCCCCTGAATTCGCTGCTGTTGAACTCCAGAATGAGATTGCATCAGCACCAGTGAGTATGCCGGCTCCATTTCCTGTGATGATATTTATGTTACTAAAATTATTAGTCACGGATAAGTTTGAACCACTTACCCCGGTGATAGCGCTTGCACCGGTAATCGAAATATCTACTATCTGCAAGCCTTGCAAGATTGCACCGGCAGCATCACCATTGATAGAACCAGTCAGTATTGCATCAATATCAAACACATCAACCCCGGCTCCACCTAACAGATCGAAGCTACTGGCTAAAGTAACGTTGTATGTATCGATATCCGATCCACCCTGTAAGGTGCCAAAGCCCGTGATATCGAGGGTCAG
>JABHSO010000158.1 GCA_018669845.1 Gammaproteobacteria bacterium
GATGCCTACCTGATGAATCGACAACTGGATAAAAAATCTTCAACTATTCTGGATACTTTTTTAAGGAATAAAGGTATCAGGGTATTTACCAATAACCGGATTGATAAAATTGAGCCATCAGGTGAAATGCTCAAGGTTAGATTGAAGGACCGAAAAATACTGGTCACGGATATTATCTTATTATGTATTGGAGTTCGTTCTGATACTGAACTGGCTAAAAAAGCAGGACTTAAGATAAACCGTGGAGTGGTGGTTGATGCGACAATGCAAACCTCTAATCCGGATATTTTCTGTGTGGGTGATGCTGCGGAATTACCGGGAGCTATGGGTGGTTTATGGTCAGTGGGTAGTGACCAGGGAAAAGTAGCAGCAAATGTGTTGCTGGGTGGTGACAAACAATATCAATTGCAGAATTTACCGGCTGTTCAACTTAAGGTTAGTGGTATAGACCTGAAAAGTTTTGGTTCGTTTGAAAGTGATGAAGATGTAGAGTCAGTTTATTCAGGAACCAATACTTCAAATCGCTGGTGCCATGTACGTGTTAAACAGGGCCATCTGGTTGCAGGTGTATTTGTAAACTCTCCGATGGCTGCTAATGCTGCAATGAGTGCCTCTAAAAAGTCTGATCTAGTTTTGTCCAGCCAGGATATTCAGGATATATTGGCTAAAGATGAAATTGGTAAAATTAGTTGATGTGAAACATAGGTACCAATCCGCGTATGCAGTAAGGTTATGACCACAACTATCATTTTATATCGACGTTTATTGGTGAGCACCTTGCTTATCATGCTGAACCTAAATAAATCAGTTGAATCACAAAAGTCTACGCAAGGCTTTGATGCACCTAGAAAATTTAAAAACACACTCTTCACCAATCAGGTGACCACGGTGTTTTTAAATTCTCTATGCACATCAATTCCTTACAAATCTTTTTTGTGCTTAACTAATTTTTTTAGGTTGAAGCATTAAAACAGGGTTTGGAGTAAATTCAGGGTTATCGAGCAAGTATCATTTGTTCCAGTTTTTTGCGTAACTGAATGATTTCTATATGAGTCCTTACCCTGGCACGTACGATGGGTGGGCTCATGGGTTTGGTGATGTAATCGACTGCGCCAAGGTTAAAGCCAAGCACTTCATCATCAACATCACTTTTAACGGTCAGAAAAATAACTGGAATTTCTTTGGTGGCAAGATCCTGTTTCAGGTGTTTGCAAACTTCATATCCATCCATGTCTTCCATCATGATGTCCAGCAAGATCAGGTCAGGTTGTGGCAGTTCGACGGCTTTGGCCAGAGCATCAGTGCCATTGCTTACGATATTGATGTCATATTCTTCTCGCAGCAAATTATCCAGAACTTCGGTATAAAAGCTCTCGTCATCTACGATCAGGATTGAGGGTTTTTTATTCATGTAATATTAGTTATAGGTTCTGGTCTGTGTAGATAGTAACCCTGACCATAGTCGATTCCAAGTCCTTTAAGAACGGTATTAACTTCTCTGGTTTCGACAAATTCAGCTATTGTCTCTATACCAAATATATCTGCAACCTGATGTATGGCTCGTACCAGTGCCAGATCCATTGAGTCCTGAATAATGTTTTTTACAAAATGACCATCAATTTTCAGAAAATCTACCGGTAATGTTTTTAAATAGGCCAATGAGGAGAAACCGCTGCCAAAGTCATCCAGTGCAAATAAACAGTCCATGGCTTTGAAATGATTAATAAAGTCTACTGCCTGAGCCATATTGCTGATGGCTGCAGTTTCTGTTATTTCAAAGCAAACGGTGAAATCAGGAATCTGATACTGTTTTAATAACAGCGTTGCTTTTTCAATAAATTCTTTACTGCCTAAAGTTTTACCAGAAAGGTTAATATTGCAGACAGTGTTAAATTTTTGTTGAAGGTTGCAAAAATATTTTAAAGTATTTTCGGTGACCCATAAGTCCAGCTTAGTTGATAAACCGTAATATTCTGCTGCCGGGATGAAAGCGTTAGGTGGGATGATATTATTCTGTTCATCCAGCATGCGTACCAGTATTTCAAAATGCTGTTTCTGATCATTACTGGTTAAAGGAAATACTTTTTGCTGATATAACACAAAACGATCATTTTCAAAGGCATGGTTTAAACGTGATGCAAATTTTTGCATATGATCCCTTTTGAGCATTTCACTGTCATCAGGGTTGTAAATTTGTATGTTTTTACGGCCCTTTTCTTTTGCTATATAACAGGCAGAATCAGCCATTTTCAAACACTCTTCAGCATTTGTCTCAGTTGCAGTGATGGCTACGAGTCCGATACTGGCTCCGATGGTGAATATTTCTTTGTCCCAGCTAAAATGATGTTGAAGAAGTTTGTTGAGTATCTTTTTGAGAATTTCCTGCGCTTCATTGAGTGAGCAATTTTGTAGTAACAAACCAAATTCATCTCCACCAATTCGAGCAAAGATATCGTTATTTCTTATTCCTGAAAGAATGAGTTTTGATATTTGGCGCAGTAATTCATCTCCTGCAATATGCCCGCATACATCGTTAACCACTTTGAACTGATCGAGGTCAATGAAACATAAAGCGTGTTTTTTCTGACTGGTTTGAGCCGAAAGAATGGCCTGCTCCAGATGGCGTTCAAATTTATTACGATTGTATAACCCGGTTAACGGGTCGGTGGCAGCCTGTTTTTCCAGTTCGTTTATCAGGTATCGAGTTTCAGTGATATCTTCACTAACCAGCAGCACCTGTTTGTTCTCTCCTTCAACACGTTTAGCGGTATCCCTGACCCAGAAATGACTTTTATCTTTACGTACACGGGTGCATTCCCAGCGGTTACTTTTGTGGGTTTGACCTTGCAGGATAAGATTTAAATTGCGGGTAACAAAAGTAAGGTCTTCTTCGGCGTATAGAGTCGTAACCGACTGACCCAGTAGTTCGGTATGATCAAAACCTAACTGAGAACTGCCATAATGATTGATCGAGACAATGTTTAAATCCTCGTCAATCAATAAACTGATGGCCGGCAACTGGTGGTATAACTCATAACAGAGTTTTGCATAAGCAGTATCATCTGACGTTGATGTATGCAGAGTTGAATTGGCGTTAAGCATATCCATATGATATTTATTCATCTTTGTATTGATCGGAAATTATCTTGAATTCTGATTTAACAGCTATAAAAGAATCGATAATATCCGGATCGAAATGTGAGCCTCTGGCTTCAGCAATTAATGAAACAGCCTCATCGTGGAGCATTGCTTCTTTATAACAGCGTTTACTGACGAGAGCGTCATAAACGTCGGCTAATGCCATGAGTCTAGCTGATAATGGGATTTTTTCCTGCTTTAAACATTGAGGGTAACCGCTGCCGTCCCATCTTTCATGGTGAGAGTAAGCTATTTCTTTTGCAATGGTGATAAATAATGTGCTGCCAATTTTTGATTCAGAGTTTTCAATAGTAGTTTTGCCGTAAACGGGGTGTAAGTCCATTATCTTGCGTTCATCGTTGTCGAGTGGACCTTCTTTAAGCAATACGCTGTCTGGTACTGCAATTTTACCAATATCATGTAACGGAGCTGCACGTTGAAAAGCATTTATCATTGCTGTTGTCAGGACTGATTTATATTTGTCAGTAGTTGCAAGTTGTTCAGCCAGCACACGCACATATTCTTTAGTTCTTAACAGATGATTACCTGTTTCCTTATCTCTGGCTTCTGCCATTTCTCCCATGCTGTAGACTATTGCATCCTTGGTGACCTCAATTTCTCTGGTGCGTTCCTGCACCAGTTGTTCAAGTGCAATTTTTTGCTGACTTAATGCCAGCTGAGTTTGAACCCGGGTTAGTAGAATGGGGATGCTGATGGGTTTGGTAATGTAATCAACGGCACCCAGATTAAATCCCTTCAGTTCATCTTCAACATCACGTTTAGCGGTTAGAAAAATAACTGGAATTTCTCGGGTATAAATATTTTCCTTGAGTGCCTTACAAGTTTCATATCCATCCATTTCTGGCATAACGACATCCAGTAGAATTAGATCGGGTTTTGCTTCTCCTTCTGCACGAGTCAGGCCCTGACGACCATTTTTTGCCAGTGATATCTGAAATTTCTCTGACAGTGCCTCGGTCAAAAGTTGCAGGAAAAAAGGTTCGTCATCTATGACCAGTATTCTGGGTTTATTGGTATTTGAATCAGTCATTTTGTGACTCTATTAAATGCTGGTTCAAACACAGGTCCAAATGCTTTAAAGCAAGTTCAAATTCATAATCTTCAATGAAGTTGATGATGGTATTTAAATCCTCTTTGCTTATTTCAGTAGACAGAGCCGGGGAGTGTTCCTGTAGTAGCTGTAGTGTTGTTGCATCACCTTTTTCCATGGCTGATTTGAGTTGATTCAGGTCAGCTGTCTTTATTTTTAGTGGTGAGGGAATATCTTTATTTTCCTCCTGATTTGCTGAGTCTGTCAGTTCGTGCAGGCTTGTAAAAAGTTCATTACAGGTTTTATCTAATAAACTAATTATGCTTTGTGGTACTTTCTCTCTATTTTTGAATTTAAGATCGATGCTGCTAACAACGTCCATTAATTTATAGGCTCCGATATTCCCTGACACACCTTTGATGGTATGAACTAACCGGGCTGCTTTTTTTGAGTCTTCGTTAAGCATTGAAGACTTCAGTGAGTCGGTCAGGTTTTCATGGTTTTTAAGAAAGTCTTTAATGAGTTTCTGGTAAAGATTTTCATTGCCACCAACCTGTTGAATGCCTTTTTTAATGTTTAATCCGGGTACTTCATCTGGCCAGTTTTTAATACTGCCACTGGAGATAGTTTGTTCAGTTTTGTGTTCAGTGCTTTCGGGTAAATATTGCTTCAATGTCTGATATAAAAGTTGAGGGTCGACGGGTTTACTGATGTGATCATTCATACCCGTTTGTCTGGATTTTTCAATATCGCCTGCCATTGCATTGGCTGTCATAGCGATGATGGGTAATTGACTGAAAGCAGGATTATTTCGAATTATTTCAGTGGCTTCATAGCCATCCATTTCGGGCATCTGGATATCCATTAATATTAGATCAGGATTGATATTTTCCAGTGATTGAATGACTTCCTGGCCGTTTTCGCAAATGCTTACTTTGAGACCCATCTGCTGTAGTATTTCCTGTGCGACCTGCTGATTTATTTTATTATCTTCAGCGAGTAACACATGACCACTAATAGGGGTAATCAAGACAGGTTCCTGAGAGATTTTGTGTGTGCTCTTAACTGATTGACTGGTTACTCCTTTACGAGCCAGGATAATGGCATTAAATAATTGTGAAGGTGTAATGGGTTTAACCAGAAAACCATCCAGTACCATATGATTGATTTGTTGTTCTCCGGCTTCTCGACCATAAGCTGTCATCATGATAATAACGGGTAGTTTTTCTTTAGGTATTTGTTTCCTGATTTGCTGAATTGTTTTTTCACCATCCATTTCAGGCATTCGCCAGTCGATCAATACAATGTCAAAACTTTTATTCCCAGTCGTATTTAATAATTCTAATGCCTGCTTTCCAGAAGATACAGATGTTACCTTAAAAGACATTGAATCTAATGTTTTGGATAGAATCTCTAACGAGAGTGGGTTGTCATCAACTAGCAAAACATTCAGTCCTCTTAGGTCTGGTCCCGGGTGTGTCAGTGGCGATTTACTGAGCTGGCTATCCATTACGGTAAAGGGAAGTCTAAAATAAAAATTACTGCCTTTCCCCTGGGTACTTTCTGCGCCTAATTCTCCTCCCATCAGTTCTATCAGTTGTTTACTTATCGATAAGCCCAGTCCTGTTCCGCCATATTTTCTGGTTGTTGAACCATCTTCCTGTACAAATGGGTCAAATAATTTATTGAGTTTGTCGGGAGATATTCCTATTCCTGTATCAATGACTTCAAACTGTAATGAGACCTGATGTTTATTATTTTCAGTTGACTCTAAAACAGATATTTTGAGTACGATACTGCCAGAGTCGGTAAATTTTATTGAATTAGAGACCAGGTTGGTTAATACCTGGTTAATACGAAAAGGGTCACCTGTCAAAACATCTGGTACATCGGCTCTCATATCATAAATAAAATCTACTTTTTTGGTTATCCGGATAACGCTAAGGTTGGCCAGATCATTGAGTAACTCTTCCAGGCTGAATTCAATTTCTTCAATATTTAAATGACCCGCTTCTATCTTCGATAAATCAAGAATGTCATCTATTAATCCCAACAGGGTTTGTGCAGATTTTTGTAAATTATTGATATAGTCGGATTGTTTTTCATTGGTCTCTGTGCGTGAAAGTAGGTGCCCCAGGCCAACTATCGCATTCATGGGTGTTCTGATCTCATGGCTCATGTTGGCTAGAAACTGGCTTTTGAATTTACTGGATTTTTCTATGGCCAGGTGAGCTTCTTTTTGCTCTGTAATGTCCTGACTGATACCGACAATTTTATGAGCGACTCCTTTTGAGTCTCGGGAAAAAATGCGTCCCTGATTGGATATCCAGTGATTGTCAGCTGAAGTAAGGTATTCAACTTTTAATTCTGAAGTTTCTCCTTTGATGTAATCAGCTAATGTCTGTTTTACATGATCAATATTTTCTGTCGATATGTATTTATAAAACTTACTGAGTTCTGGTTGCTCACTTTTCGGAGGAATTGAATGGTGTAAAGCAAATGTTTTATCCCACTTCAATTTTGGAGTTCCATTTTTGGGTAGAGTGATTTCCCAGGTTCCCAGTTTTGCGGAATCAAGGGATAAAGATAAACGTTCTCTGTTTTCATGCAGAATTGAATTTACTCGAGCTAGCTCCCTGGCTCTTAAACTTAATAGTAGAAAAACAACCAGTGCTATTCCCAGAACCCAGTAGAGTAAATTGTAATCTACCTTTTTCTCTGCAGGTAAAACCAGCCAGTGTTTTAAAAACTCATTGACCTTTTCTGCAGGTAGGTGAGTAATGGCTTTATTTAATATACTGGTTAACTCAGGCCAGTCTTTTCTGACTCCAATCGAGAATTCAAAGTTGTAAGGGGTCGATGAAGCAACCTGTAAATTAGATAAACCACCAGAAACCATTAAATAACCGCCTACGGCCAGTACATCGATAAAGGCATCAATTTCGCCTACGGATAGAGCTTCAAGTCCTTTTTGCGTATTTTGATATTGGACCTGAAGCAGGTCTGGGTAATCTTTATTAAGTGATTCTGATACTGCATAACCACTAACCACGCCCAGTTTTTTACCCTGTAGATCCATCAAACCCCGTAATAACGTTTGCCCTCTGCGATTAAACAGAACAAACGGGAAATGTTGGTAGGGTTTGGTGAAATCTAAATATTCAGATCTTTTTTCTGTTTTAGCAACGAGTGGTGCAATATCAATTGTTTTCTCCTGTAATCCCCTTATCACCAGCATCCAGGGAATGTTTTCTGGTGTTTTAAAAGTGATTCCCAGCTGGCGACTAAAGTAATCCATATAATCGGAAGAAAGTCCCTTATATCTACCTTGCTCATCCAGATATTCCAGGGGTTGCCAGGATGAATCCACGCCCAGGTTGATTTCAGGGTGTTGTATCAGCCAGGCTTTTTCTTTAGCTGTTAACTCTAGAACATCTACATTAGTCGGGGCTGACTGGTTTTGCCCTAACCAGCGGTTTTCAATATTTAGTTTTTCCTGAACGGAAATACTTGTAAGTGATTTATCTATTATTTTTATAAGAGGTGCCCACTCGGGAGCATTTCTGGATACAGCAAAATTTTGTGGTCCTTTGCCTAATCCGGCATCTCCTACAATTTTTAAATTGTTGAGCTGATTTTTCCTGCTTATCCAGGATGCTACGGCCTGGTTGCCAACATAGGCGTCGGCTTCACCCCAGGATACTTTTTGCAATGCTTCCAGAGTCGAGTTTACAGGTAATAATGTTATATCTGGATAAGATTTCTGTAATTGGCGCATGGTTAAAAAGCCATCTTCAATAGCGATGGTTTTTCCTGACAGGGCACTGGTATTTAGCAGTGAGTTATCTTCTTTGCGCGTCATGATTACTTTTTGCACATGGAAGAATGGCTGGCTAAAGAGCAGTTTTTCTGCTCGTTCCTGTTTAAAGGAAATGGATGCTCCAACCTTAAGTTTTCCATCCATCACCTTTTTGAGCATGACTTTAAAGGAACTGCTTTTGTCAGGTATGAATTGTATGTTCGTTTTTTTACTGATTAAATTTATGTAATCTGCAGTAATACCCTGAAATTGATTGTTATCGCCTATGAAGTCTATTGGAGGCCAGTTACCGTCAACCCCAATTGGGATTACCGGGTGATTTTTAATCCACTGTTTTTCCTGATCGTTGAAAATGTTCTCTATTTCGTTACTTTGAGCCTGGATGCTTTGAGGGGCCGAAAAAATTAGCAGCAAGACAAACAGTAGTCGTGAGTGGAGTTGTTTTAAAAGCTTTATCATGGTTTTTAACCTTACCGAATCGTATTTACGGATAAGATTTTAATGTTGCAGGTGGATCAATAGTTGATGAGTTGATGAAAATACTCATTAGATTAACTCCGAATTTTTATTTTTGTATATTTCCTTATTAGATTTTAGACTATATCCTTAAAAAAACAGGGTTATTTGCGCGTATGGATTTTACTTCTGCATATATCAATTTGCCTATTGTAATTGCTACAACAGTTGATAAAGCTTTTATAGGTGAAATTAAGTCAGTTAAAACTGAAAAGCTGGGCATGGTTAAAGGTTATGCGATTGCTAATATTTTTAGGGATTCAATTAAAGATATTAATATTGTTGACGTTGAGTCGATATCAGATGGATTAAAACGTGTCGAAAGTGGAGAGTTATTTGGTTATATCGATAACCTGATGGTTATTGAAAATTCAATTCAAAAAGACTTTACCGGTGTTTTAAAAGTGTCCTCAAGGCTGGATGAAGAGGCTACGTTGGCCGTTGGTACGCGAAATGATGAACCATTATTGAAAGATATCTTTGAAAAACTGGTAAAACAAAGCGGAATGGTTGTGACCAGATATGCTTTGCAGTTTAAATTATTAACCTGAAGAGATTCCTGGTATGCACACATTTTTAACGGGTTTTTCAATTTCCCTGTCATTAATCCTCGCTATCGGTGCACAAAATGCTTTTGTTTTAAAGCAGGGTTTGAAAGGCCAGTATGTTCTGACGGTGGTACTTATTTGTGCTTTTTCCGATGCTATTTTGATCAGCCTGGGAGTGTCCGGGTTTCATGTGTTACTTTTACAGTGGCCCTGGCTAGAAGTGGCTGCCCGGTTTGGTGGGGCAATATTTCTTCTGTTTTATGGTTCGCTGAGTTTTTATTCTGCTCTTTCTCAATCGCATGGTTTAACGCCTGCGAATGAAAAGTCGGTATTGCCACTTTCAAAAGTTGTGCTGATTTGCCTTGGGTTTACCTGGTTAAATCCGCATGTCTACCTGGATACCCTGGTGCTAATGGGTTCAATTTCGAGTCAGTATGCTGGACAAAAGCTTGCATTTTCAACAGGCGCGGTGAGTGCATCTTTTATATTTTTCTTTGCGCTGGGTTATGGTGCTAAATTTTTAAGGCCAGTTTTTGTAAAACCAAATGCATGGAAAGTTCTGGAATTTTTAATTGGAATCGTTATGTGGTCTATTGCTTTGAGTTTATTGATTTAGTTTATAGCTTAAACTAGTGATTTTAAGGGTGCGAATATTAAAAATAATTTTACCACGAAGAACACGAAGAACACGAAGTTAGTAAAAATCAATCTAAATACACTTCCTTTTCAATTTCTTCGTGGTGCATTCTAACTTTGGTTTATTGATTTAGCATCACAAAGGATTTCTAATCCAGCGTACCCAGCCCTTTTTCCAGGGTAGATACTTTCCATATTCATAAATAGCCAGTCCTGCCAGAATACATGCTGTGCCAAGCCAGATTTGTTGACTTATCAGTTCATGGTTTAACCAGTTGCCGAGTAGTAATGCAGTGACTGGCGTGATGAAAGTGATTAGAGCGACACGTTGGACATGCAATTTTTTCAGGCAATAAAAATATAATGGAAAACCCAGAGCGGATCCCATAATGGCAAGATACACAATAGCACTCAGTGATTGTGTCGGTATATCTTGTGGAAGGCCATGAAATAAACTGTTTAGCACAAACAGAGGCGTTGCCACGATCAGACTACCTGTTGTGATGGAAATTGCAGGGATAGTCGGGTTCAATTTTTTTATTAAAACTGTGCTTAATGAATGCACTAAAGAAGAGATGCTTACTCCCGCTACTCCCCACCATGCTGCCTGTTCAAAGCTAAGGCTTTCCTGAAAAACAATGGCTAAACCCGCTAAGCCTAATAACATTCCAATTGTTTTTCCGGTAGTGAATGATTTTTCACCCAGAATTAAGCTCGCAAATAAACTGGTAAACAGGGGCGTTAATCCGAAAATAACTGATATCCACCCAGAAGGAATAAACTGGGCTGACCAGTAAACCATTGACATGGCAATAAACAACGGAAGACCTCCGCTCAGATAGATTTGTAGGTTGTGTTTATCCCAGGGCAAGGGCTGACGCCATAGTTTCACGATCAATAATAAAACGGACAGGCCAATAACCATTCGTAAAGCCACTCCAAACTCATAACCCACCCCTGCGCTACTCCATTGAATAGCAAGTGGAGTGGTAC
>JABHSO010000134.1 GCA_018669845.1 Gammaproteobacteria bacterium
CCATTACTTCTTCCATATTTTTTAATCATCGACTTTGGTGCAGCATCCGGAGAGTCATGACAAGCGAGACAACCCTCTTTAGTTATTTTAAAAGGTCGACTTAAGAACAGGTATTGTCCAGTAGGCGTATCACGAACCCCGGAATACTCTTTAACAGAATCATATGTTCTGAAATATTGAATAACATCTTCTTCCCAACCAGCAGCCTTATGCTCCGGGTTCGTTGGATTCAAAGCTGCTTCCTTATAGGTATAGTCAGGGTAGATTTTACGCAGGCGTTTCATGCTTTCAGTAGCTGCATAAGCTGGTACGGTTTGAGCCAGAAATTCATCCTTACCCAGTTTATTCAGTAACGGTCTTATTTCTTCTACCGTATAAGAACGAACACTTTTAGCCGCTGCCATCATTATATTTGCATTCAATGCGACTTCTTTTTTAGCATTGTCCAGTAAAACCCCTTTTACCAGATACCCCGCTAATAAAAATCCTGCAATAAAAATTATTAAAATGGTTAGATTGAATTTAAAACGAATCCCCATAACACTCCCCCAAGTGAGTAGACACTTATTATCTTTTATAATTATTTAAGGTCAGAACCTATTTTGTTGCTCTATAATAACAACTAAGCTTGCTATACTACTGTTATAAGTGCCTGATTCATAAATATTCAGGATACAAAACCTTAAAATATTTTGACCTTTTTAGCTCAGTAATGCATTTTATCTATTACAATCATGTTTACTGATAATATTAACCCATATTAACTCAATATCAATAACCTATTACCACATGACACAAGCTACTATTCTTTTTGCCGATATTGCCGGTAGTACTGCTCTATATGAAAACATCGGGGACTCACAGGCTGAAAACCTGATAAACACCATTCTCGCCGCATTATCAGGTATCGTGGAAGAGCATAATGGTCTTGTCATCAAGACCATTGGTGATGAAATAATGTGTCAATTTTCATCTTCAAGCGAGGCTATCCAGGCAGCAAATCAGATGCACGAATATACCGAGCAAGTCACTTTTCCAGAACATAAGCAGAAAATTGCCATCCGTATAGGTGCTCATATTGGTACCATTATTCGTAATCAGGGAGATATTTTCGGTGACACAGTGAATGTTTCAGCACGTGTTGCCTCACTGGCACGCCCTGGAAAAACCATGATCAGCGAACAAACCTATGAAACGCTACCTAATTACTTACAACAGTTTTGTAGGAACATGATAGAGACTTATTTGAAAGGAAAGGAACAACCAATCAATGTTTATGATGTGGTTTGGGAACAAAATGACCAGCTGACCCGTATTGCACAAATTCCTCTTCCCAGCAAAACAGTGAGCAGTTTCACCCTTAACTATAATGATCAAAAAGTAAAACTGACACAGGGCTCTATAAAAATAGGAAGAGGTTCTGAGTGTGATTTAGTGGTAGAAGCTCCTCAAGCTTCACGATTTCACTGTGAGATTCAGCTAAAAGGTAATAAATTCATCCTGATTGATAGCAGCACTAACGGCACTTACATCAGCCAGAATAATGTAGAAATTCTATTTAATAATGAAACAGTACCATTACATCATTCAGGAATTATCAGCCTGGGACAAATTTCTAATAGCAACTCAGAGCATTTAATTAAATTTTTAATTGAAATAGATTAAATAAAACTGAAGATCGGTTACTCCAATATCCGGACAAGTTTTACTTTGATCCTTATATCATTTAATACTTGTAATCCAGGAATAAACAGGGACAAAATAGCTTTTTTATAAATTACCAGATTTAACCAGTCTTGCCAGAAAATACTCTTACCGATAACTCGCTAATATCACCTGCCCAAGCATTTTTGAAAGGAGCTGTGATCATTCTGCCATTGAGCATAGCCGTTATACCCTGGGGAATACTGGCCGGTTCTTTAGCCGTAGAAGCAGGCTTATTTGACCTTCAGGCTCAAGCTGTGTCAGCCATCGTCTTTGCGGGTTCAGTGCAACTGGTCGGCATGGGGTTGATTAAGGCTGGCGCCAGCCTCACGACGCTTCTGCTCACAACGTTATTTTTAACTTCAAGGCACCTGCTATACAGCGCCACAATGCGAACACGTATTTCCCATTTGCCCGTACACCAACGATTGATTCTGGGTTTCCTGTTAACGGATGAGTTATTTGCCGTTTGTTCACACCAAACTCGCAAACAGTTTAACTTCTGGTATGCCTTCGGCGCTGGTTTTAGCTTTTATTTCATTTGGCAACTGGCATCTCTAAGTGGCATTATTCTCGGACAAAGCATCCCTAACCTGGATCAATATGGACTGGATTTTGCCGTTGCAGCAACTTTTATTGCAATAGTGCTGCCCACCATCAAAAAATTATCAGTTCTGGTTACTGTGGTTATCGCGCTTATCTTATCGGTTGTTTTCAGTGTTCTTGAAATCGAAGGAGGTATTATCTACTCCAGCCTGATCGCAATGAGTATTGGTTATGCGGTTTCAATAATGCGCAAGGAGCCACTATGATCTGGCTTACCTTATTAGCGATGGCTACACTGGTATTTATCAGTCGATATATTTTTCTGGAACCAAAATTACCTATCCGTCTTGGTCCTAAAATATTACATTTTCTGCATTATACCGGGCCTGCCGTTTTAACCGCTATCTGGGCTCCAATTGTGTTTCACCAGGAAGGGCAGTTAAACCTGGGGATTAATAATCCATATTTTATTGCTGCTATAGTTGCTGCCATACTGGCGGTAACCACTAAAAATGTTTTATTAACTACTGTGCTCAGTATGGCTCTTTTTTTTATTATAAATTAATATTAGTCCATATTTTGAAGTCATGCCTGAAATTAAAATTAGCACAACCCAGCAACTCTAACTGATAAAACAATTTGATATGGAACAACAGTAAATGCCTTTGATAGAAGATTTCATCCAGCTAAAAAAAGAGCTTAAACTGGCTGGATTCAAAGGAGACATCGAATCTTCATATGCTGAGCGTATCGTAGCTTCCACCGATAACAGCATTTATCAGTTAACACCCGAAGCCATACTCTACCCTCAAGAGCTGGATGATATTAATCGAGTTGTAAGCAGTGTTATTAAACATCGTCAGAAAGGTTTTTCACTGTGTGCTCGCGGTGGCGGAACAGGTACTAACGGACAGTCACTCAGCGATAATTTAATTCTGGATTGTTCAAGGCACTTAAATAAGGTCATCGACTTTGATCTTGAAAATCAAACAGTCAGCGTTCAACCCGGTGTTGTTCTCGATCAGTTAAATTATTTTTTAAAACCGTATGGTCTGTTTTTTCCTATCGATATCTCATCATCATCCCGGGCAACACTCGGAGGCATGGTAGCCACCGATGCCTCTGGCAAAGGTTCTCTGATTTACGGAAAAACTTCAAACCATATCGTAAATCTCGATCTTGTTTTAGCCGACGGATCAGACTATCGATGTAAAAATATTTCACTACTCGATAAGAACCAGTCAAACACTATCAATTCTAACTTAATAAAACCTGTTTACCGGTTAATAGATAAACAGAGTGATGAAATAGATCGTATATTTCCTGACATGAACCGGGGACTCACGGGATACAACCTTAAACAATGTATTTCACAAAACGGTTTCTTTAATCCGTGTTACTTAATAGCAGGGTCAGAAGGTACTCTCGCTATTACCCGCCAAATTACCCTGAGAGTTATACCTAAGCCCACCCATAAAATGCTTACAGTCATTTTCTATGATAATTTTTTACGTGGACTTGAACATGTTCAGCCTTTGCTGGATAGCCAGCCCGCAGCCATCGAAATGCTGGATGATAAAATTCTCAAGCTGGCACGCCAGGACAGTATCTGGATTGAAGTAAAATCAGTCTTGGATAAATTACCTGAAGATGCAGACATTAAAGCCGCTAACTTTGTTGAACATGTGGGTTGCAGTGAAGAAGAACTCAAACAATATCAACTGGATATTCAGAAAATACTGGATAAAACGACTTCAAGCTATTCGGTCATCCTGCATAAAGTCGAAATGGATCCGGACAAAATATTATCTTTATGGAACCTGAGAAAAAAAGCGGTGGGTCTACTGGGTCAGTCTCAGAATGGTAAACGCGGTATAGCCTTTGTCGAAGATACGGCCGTGCCACCACAGAACCTGGCTAGTTATGTCACCAGTTTTAAACAGTTACTGGATGATAATAAACTGAATTATGGTATGTACGGCCATGCAGATGCAGGCGTTTTACATGTACGTCCTAGCCTAAATTTATTACAGGCCACTGATAGAATGCTCATTCGTAAAATTTCTGATCAAGTCGCATTATTAGCCAAGCAAAACGGGGGCGTGCTCTGGGGTGAACATGGACGAGGATTCCGTGGCGAATATACAGCATTATTTTTTGGTGAAAAACTTTACCCTGTCCTGTGTAGTATTAAAAAACTCTTTGACCCCTATAATTTACTAAACCCTCAAAAATTAACCACTCCAGATGTGAATAAAAAAGTTATTGCTCTGGATGCAATAACCTTAAGAGGTGAACTGGATACTCAAATAAAACCAAATGATCAGGCAGATTATGCGGGAGCACTATCATGTAATGGCAACGGTGCCTGTTATAACTGGAAACTTGACGAAACCATGTGTCCATCTTATAAGGCTACCCGCAATAAACTGTACTCACCCAAAGGACGCGCTGCCATGCTGCGCGAATGGTTACGTTTAAAAAACTCTAATGCTTCTACCCTTCAATTTAAACAACTTGAGCAACAACTTTTTAACAGTTTACAACATTGTTTATCCTGTAAATCCTGTACCTCAAGCTGTCCCCTTAAAGTTGACATCCCTGAGTTGAAATCTAGATTCTTAAGTGACTGGTATCAAAATAATTCACGCAGGTTTTCGTCTCTTTTTAATCGTTATTTTGAATCTTTAATTGCTATCGGCCGACAATATCCCCAATTAAGCAATGTATTAATTCAAAACAAGCATTCGAAAAGTTTTTTAAAAAACATTGCCGGTCTCAATAACTTACCTAAGTTTTCGATTCGCCATAAATTAAATGCACCCGTATTAAACCAGCAAAAGTTAAAAACACTTAAAACAGGTGAAAAAGCAGTAATTTTGTTATGTGATAATTATATGCTAAGTTTTGATCGAAAAACCCTTCAGGCTTGCATAAACATCTTGATGAAATTCGGATACAGGGTTTACCTCAGCGAGGTCATTCGTAATGGTAAGTTACTACATGTAAAAGGTTACAGAAAAGAATTCAAACAACAATCGAAGAAAGTTTTACTGCAAACCAAACTTTTAGCCAATACAGGTTTACCACTTATTAGCATTGAAACTGTAAGTCGCCTGATGTTTGAAATAGAGTACCCTGAAATTTTGCAGCAAAAAAATATCATTAAAATTCATAGTATCGAATCATTTCTATTAAATATTCTGCAACAAAATCAAGTACCACCTCCAGTAAACAATAATCAGGCAATAACTTTGTTACCCCATTGCATGGAACAGACTACTGCCAAAGAATCATCACAACAATGGCAAGCAATCTATGAAAAATTAGGCGTTCCTTTAAAAGTCATCAATGCCGGTTGTTGTGGCATGTCTGGTATGTTCGGACACGAACAGGAAAATGCCCTTCTATCTGAAGATATTTTCAATCTCGTATGGAAACCTGATCTTTACTCAATAGATGGTACCGTATTGATGAGTGGGTTTTCCTGTCGTTGCCAGAGTGAGAACCACCAGATTTCATCTATTCACCCTTTAGTTCACCTGGCTGCATTGTTACTACCATAGAAACTTAATACATAAAAATAATTATCCCGAAAATTTAATTATGCTGCCCACAAATCATTTATTTCAGAATATTTTTAAAATAATAACCCGAATTAACAATTACTTACGTAATATCGTTATTTTAACCGGATTTAACTATTGATAAATTATAAAATAAGTAATAGCACTTTACACTTGACTTCGTTGTGTACATTCTAATATTGAACC
>JABHSO010000198.1 GCA_018669845.1 Gammaproteobacteria bacterium
CGTAAATCACAACGGTCGGTGACTGAAAACCTGACATAATCTATAGTTCGACCAAATCGATCGACTAAAACCTTGTCTGGATTTTTCTCGTTTTTGTTTATCACGGTGAATTGAATATTGTCATAGTTGAAATAATTAAGTATAAAACTTAGCAATAAATATACCCATTTGAAATCTTCAAGCGATAGTGAGTGTTTAAATGATTAAAGCCGATTAATAATCTATAACAGCTTCTACACAAGTAACTATATTGAGTCGTTCTGTCACAAACCGGGTCAATCTGTCGGGTCAAATTAAACCACTTAGAATTTTTCAGTTTGTAATTTATAACTATTCACAAGATAAAAGAGGGAAGTTACAGGTTGGTATAACATTTGCAGAAACATTGGGAACTCGTTTATCAGGTTACCTTATGCAAACTATGAAACTTGAAGGTTTTGAACAAAATCTTCCTGATGAAATGTCAATTTCAGTCATTATGGAGAAAATACCTTCTCAACATAAATGGGTGAATTTTACTTATAAAGCAATTGGTGTCATTGCCGGAGAAGCTTCTGAAGATAATGAAGTTAAAAAGATCCATGAAGATAATGGACATGAACAGTTTTTGTTTTCTGGTTTAAAGCTAAAACTGTTTGAAGATGAATGTGAAAGTTATTATCACAATTTAATGTCTCCAAAGCCCGGTTGTTTTGTCGTTGCTGATGAAATGGATGACCCTGATGAAATGCCTGTTCCTTACCTGGTGAGCTTAAGTTTTGATGAAGTACATGCTTACCTGGAAGGTGATGAACATGTTTATGCTGTAGAAATACCCCCCGAACTTTATAAATGGACCGAAGCTTTTATCCTGTCTCATTATGTTGCGATTAAAAAGACTAAAAGAAAACTAAAGAACTGGAAAGCTCAACCACAGGAGAATTCACCAGTTCAGCTAAAAGGTAGTTCAAATTCGAGAAGTCACTACTGATGACTCAAACAAACCAGGAAAACCTGTTTTCACGTTGGTCAAGGCGGAAACAACAGACGGCTGTTGATACTCAAAAAGAAGATCAGTTTATAGAGCTTCAGCAACTTGAACTATCTAACCCCGAAACTCATAAAATCCTGGAACTGGATCTGAAAGAACAGGAAGTTGTTCTTACGGATGAAGATATGCCCGCTTTAAATACATTGAGTGAAGACTCTGATTTTAGTGGCTTTATGTCATCCGGTGTTAGTGATGAACTGAGGAATCTTGCACTTAGAAAATTATTTAATGCGCCTTCTTTCAATCTTCGAGATGGACTCGATGAATATGATGAAGATTATACGTCATTTGAAAAACTGGGTGATTTGGTCACCTGTGACATGAAGCATCAGATAGAGATGGAAGCAAAGAAAAAACTCGAAGAAGAAGCTAGTAAATTATCTGAAAATGATTCTGTTGCTACCTCTGATCTCACACCATTAGAACAAACTACCCTTGATAAAAGTGAAGAAATAAATCTTCAAAGCAATGAACAATTAGACTCTGAAACTATTGAACAACTTCAGAGTGACACTCCTGAAATATCCTCAATGAGTACGACTAAAAATAATGAATGAAATGAATAAACAGGCTGTATCAGCAGCTGAAATTGCACTCAAAGGTTTTAACTCTAAACCGACCAGTTTACTGAGTTATCAATCTAATGGTCGTGTATTAGTGCTTGGTAATGAGCAATCGCTTAATTTCTGTAAAGGCTTTACTCAGCCCTTAAATATCATTTTTCTTTTAATGACAGGTTCATCCAAAACTTTGGATATTGAGAATGTGCTTTCATTAAATCAAAGAAGTATCGATATTCAGGGACATCTGGGAAATTTTAAAATCACACTAACCGATGCTCAAGGTGTTACTGACTTTATTGAAGTAGATTTGATCCTGGATTTAAATACTGACGCTTTAATCAAACTTGAAATTCCTCCGTTAGGTTATGTTCATGAAAGTAATACTGATGATAATCAACAGGAAATACAAGATCGACTGGTTGATTTAACTGGAGAATTTGAAAAGCCAAAGTATTTTAATTACAACGCAGAAATCTGTGCGCATGGTGTGAATGGAAAAACTGTATGTACAAATTGCATCGAAGCCTGTCCAGCTGGCGCTATCACAAGCCTGGTAGAAAAAATCAAGGTCGATGCCTATTTGTGCCAGGGCGGTGGTACCTGTGCAACTGTGTGCCCATCGGGAGCTATTCAATATGCCTACCCAAGGCTGAGTGATAGCGGCAATCAAATACGTCTGATGTTAAAGGCTTTTCGTGAATCTGGTGGTGAACATGCTGTAGTTTTGTTTCATGCAGAAGAAGAATTAAATGCTGAACTTGCACCCAATTACCTGCCCATAAAAGTTGAAGAGATAGCCAGTGTTGGCATGGAACTATGCCTGTCTACATTGGTTTATGGAGCTTCACAAGTAGTTTTGCTGGTGAATAATGATGTGCCACAACTTTCTTTAAAGAATATCAATCAACAGCTAGACTGGTTGCAAACCCTGTTGATGGGACTGGGTTTAAAACCATTAATGGTCACATTGCAAAAACATCCGAATGAAGTAATGCCAGTCAAGGACCTGGTTTCACTTGAACCCGCATTTTACAGTATGCCAGACAATAAACGACAAGCATTGTTTCAAGCGCTGGATCACCTTTATCAACAAATAGAAAAAACCAGGGAATTGGTCAGCTTACCTGCCGGTGCTCCTTTTGGTTCAGCCAGTATAGATGAGAATAGTTGTACTTTGTGTATGGCTTGTGTTGGTTCCTGTCCGGGTAAAGCGTTACAGGATGGATCAAACCGGGAGGTTCCTGAAATATTATTTATCGAAAGTAATTGCATCCAATGTGGAACCTGTACTCATACATGCCCGGAACAAGCTATTTCAATCTCGCCAAGATTCATTTTTAATCGTGAAAAAAGAAATCAGTCCAGAGTTTTAAATCAGGATACGCCATTCGGTTGTATCACTTGTGGAAAACCTTTCGCTCCAACATCGGTGATTCAAAAGATGAGTCATCAGTTAAAAGATCATTATATGTTCAAAACTACTCGTGCTCTTGACCGTCTAAAGATGTGCGACGACTGTCGAGTGGCTGATATTGTCCAGGATCCTGAAGCTGTAAATGGAAATATTGACCCACTTAGGTCAGCTTCCAGCGAAACTTTATCCTAATTGGTAATTATCGATGACTATTTTCCCAAAAATATCGGAACGTAATTTGCTACCTGTAAACAATGAGGAAATATTTGAAATGACATTGCAAGTTCAAACCCAAACC
>JABHSO010000171.1 GCA_018669845.1 Gammaproteobacteria bacterium
ACGCGGATCAGTCTTTAACCTACCACGCTTTTTAAATTAATTGAACAAACTTTAAGAAGCCTCGTATTGCTTTTTACGATGCAGATGAAAGTTTAACCAAATATTAATGATTGCTCTTTTCAATATTTCAAACACACTGACAGTAGAATTCAAAGGTCGTTGACCCTTGAATACATATTAGAGGGTAGACCTTTTTATTTTTTCTTTGACCAGCCATTAATTATAACTCATTGAAAATATTGTATATTATTATATTTATGATTGAAGAAACCAATTAAATGGGTCAAGTACCTTTTTATTTTTATTGAATATTGTTTTGAGGCTGTTACGCTAATTATCTGTAACTGAACGAAAGGATTCGTGCTCATGTCAAAAATTCCATCTCCATTTCTTGAATCAATTTCTCGCTTTATGCGCGTCCGTAGATATAGTAAACGGACAATAGACACTTATTTATACTGGATCAAGTATTTTATTGTTTATCATAAAAAACGACACCCTTCTGAAATGCATGATATTGAAGTGGAGCAATTTTTAACATTTTTGGCTGTTGATCGAAGTGTATCTATCGCTACACAAAAAATTGCATTAAATGCATTAGCTTTTCTATATAACAAATTTCTCGAAATTCCATTAGGTGATGTTAGCAAATTTAGACGATCGGTCAAACAGGCAAAGCTCCCTATAGTGCTCACCAGGGCTGAAATAGCTAATTTATTTAATCAATTTAAAGGTATTCCACTACTTATTGCTTCAATGCTATATGGTTCTGGATTGAGGAGAATCGAATGTGCCAGGTTGCGAGTCAAGGACCTTGATTTTGATCACCTTCAAGTACAAGTCTGGAATGGTAAAGGCTTTAAACACCGATTAACAACACTTGCTCCAGAGCTTGTACCAAGGCTTAAAGATCAGATTGAACAGGTAAAACTAAACTTAAAGGAGGATAAATTAAATAAACAATATGCGGGAGTCTGGTTACCGAATGCTTTAGCTCGAAAATATCCTAAAGCCAGTTTGTCATCTAGCTGGCATTACCTGTTTCCTGCTACTCGATTAACATTTGAACCGGGTACTTTAAATTTACGCCGTCATCATGTAGATGAATCAGGCATTAATAAAGCTATTAAATTCGCTGCAATAAAAGCAGGAATCGAAAAACAGGTCTCAAGTCATACCCTTAGGCATTCATTCGCCACACACTTATTAGAATCCGGTGCTGACATTCGAACGGTACAGGAACAGCTTGGGCATCAAGATGTAAAAATTACAGAAATTTATACCCATGTACTAAATCGTGGTGCCAGAGGTGTACGTAGCCCGTTTAGCGATTTAATCATAAGTAGTTGAGCAGAGTCGCATAAAAAATAATTTTTTTGCAACTTCATTGATAAAGTTGAGACAATCCAATTCTCTTTAATCCAATTTATTATCTCGCTAAGTCCACTTGCTTTTCAATGCCACCAAAACCATGAACAGAATCCTTCACTCTAGCAGTAACCTGCTTAATATTTGATAGGATATTGACACCACTCAGGGAGCGAGTAAAAGGCTGCTCATTGACATGTAGATGATATAAATCTCTGTTACCAAGAATAAAGCAACCTGGAACAACTACTATCCATTCTTCAGAATTTAATTATCCCAGCTTTAATAGGACATGATCAGAAATAGCAACTTTTCCAATAGCATGCATAGGAGAAGCCATTTTCAATAATTCGACTTCATCAGCTGTTAACCCAATTAATAAAGCCTGCTGTTTGAAATACTTGGCAACATAATTGCCTGTTTCATTACTGTCCTTATAAAGACGAAAAAATATTCAAGCCAGTGATTTACCTGTTTTCTTATCAAAAAAGTGAAAATTTTGTGGGGGAATTGAAGCATTGAGAATTTGTCCTTTTTGAGCATGAAGAGGCTCGGTTTGACGCACAACTATGCTGGTGCTGGTACCTTCCAGGTGAGTATGAATAATAGACTCCACACCCAGATTTTCTATGACATCCACCACCAATTTTATCGTTCCCTGTTCGCTTAACTCGATATGCTCAGGACGAAATCCCAGAACAAACTCTTCTTCTGAGTGTTGAATTTTTTTTGTAATCGCTAAATTGATACCTTTAAGTGATACTTCATTACCATCTGCAGCAAAATGACTTTCGACAAAATTCATTGCCGGTGAACCAATAAATCCGGCTACAAATTGTGTCGCGGGCTTTTCATACAACTCTGCTGGTGTGCCGATCTGCTCAGCATTACCATCATTCATCACAACCAGTCTATCTGCCATTGTCATGGCTTCAACCTGGTCATGAGTTACATACAAAGTCGTGGTATCCAGATCTGTCTGTAGATTTTTGATCATCAAACGCATCTGCACACGTAACTTGGCATCCAGGTTTGACAGTGGCTCATCGAATAAAAAGACTGTGGGCTTTCTGACAATGGCTCGTCCCATGGCGACACGTTGGCGCTGACCACCGGATAACTGCTTGGGTCTCCGGTCTAGCAAGTCTTCAATTTCGAGTAATTTGGCCGCATCATTTACACGTTGCTCTATTTCCTGTTTAGGCGTTCCGAGATTTTTCAGCCCGTAAGCCATATTCTTATACACCGTCATATGCGGATAAAGCGCATAGTTCTGGAATACCATGGCGATATCCCGTTGTGAAGGCTCCAGTTCATTCACCTTACGCCCGGCAATATGAACCTCTCCACTGGTAATAGTTTCAAGCCCGGCCACCATACGTAACAAAGTTGATTTGCCGCATCCGGAAGGTCCAACTAGAACAATAAATTCCCCTTCTTCAACTTCCAGGTCAACACCATGAATCGCTTTGTAACCATTCGGGTAAGTTTTTTCTATGCCTTTCAGTATCACATGACTCATATTTATTTCTCTGTTTCGGTAAGACCTTTAACAAATAGTTTTTGCATCGTAATAACAACGATAACAGGCGGAATCATGGCCAGAAAAGCGGTCATCATAATATAGTGCCACTGTGGCGTTTCTTCGAGTGCTTCCATCATTTGTTTAATGGCCATCACAATGGTGTACATACTTTTATCTGTTGTGATCAATAAAGGCCACAGGTATTGATTCCAACCATAAATAAACAAAATGACAAACATAGCCGCTATGCTGGTTCGTGAAATCGGCAGTAGAATATCAAAGAAAAATCGCATTGGACCGGCACCATCTATGCGCGCTGCTTCCAGCAATTCATCTGGCACTGAAAGAAAAGTCTGCCTGAACATAAAGGTCGCTGTTGCTGATGCTATCAACGGTATGCTCAACCCCCAGTAGCTATCCAGCATATTCAGTTTTGCGACCACTTCATAGGTAGGTAAAATCCGCACTTCAACGGGCAACATCAGGGTGATAAAAATCATCCAGAAAAATAACATGCGAAAGCGAAAATCAAAGTAAACAATGGCATAAGCCGACAGTAGTGAAATAGCAATTTTGCCAAATGCAATCATTAGCGCCATCACCAGAGAGTTAAACAACATAAGCCCCAGAGGGACTGAGTTACTGACACCCTGCCCCACGACATGTTTTAAATTTTCAAAAAATTGATCTCCTAAACCCAGAGGTAAAGGAACTTGCAAAAGGCGCGCTGCATCATGTGACGCCGCTACCAGAGTGATCCACACGGGGAACATGACAATAGCGATACCCGCCAATAACACGACGTGAGAAACAAATGTATCGATAGGGCGGTTTTCAATCATAAGAGCTTAATACTCAACCTTACGTTCAATATATTTAAATTGAAAAGTTGTCAGTGCAATAACAACCACCATCAAAATGACTGATTGTGCAGCAGATCCTCCAAGATCAAGTCCTACAAAACCATCATTGAAAACTTTATAAACCAGAATTTCTGTCGACTTTGCTGGACCACCTTTTGTAACCACATGAATAATGCCAAAGGTTTCAAAAAAGGAGTAAACCACATTAATCACCAACAGAAAAAAAGTGGTGGGTGTGATGAGTGGGAAAATAATTGTCCAGAATCGCTTAACCGGACTGGCTCCATCGATGGCTGCAGCCTCGATCAGAGACTTGGGAATTGCTTGCATAGCTGCCAGAAAAAATAGAAAGTTGTAGCTCACCTGTTTCCATGCAGCTGCTACTATGACCAGGAACATAGCCTGATCACCTTTTAGCTGATGATTCCATTCGTAGCCCATAGCATTTAAAGAAGTCGAGATAATGCCGGTGGTAGGATAAAATAAAAAGACCCACAGTGCTCCAGCAACAACCGGGGCAACCGCATAAGGCCAGATCAGCAGAGTACGATAAATGCCTGTTCCTTTTATGACTCGATCAGCCATAGCAGCCAGTACCAGAGAGAAGCTTAGCGACAACGCTGCAACCATGCCTGAAAAAAATATTGTTCGGCCAAATGCGTTTATATAGTGTTCATCTTCAAACAGTTCTTTAAAATTATCTATCCAGACAAATTCAGAGCTGAGTCCAAAAGCATCTTCCAGTAATAACGATTGGTAAAGCGCCTGACTCGCAGGCCAGATAAAAAAAACAACAGTAATAATGATCTGCGGGGCAACCAGCAAATAGGGCAAAGCTGAGGATTTAAAATGAACCTGTTTTAATAACATGATTTAATCAGAAGGTTAATGCAGGGCAAGAGAGACATGCCCTGCTTATATCAATCCCTTCTTTTATCAATAATTAACGATTAGCTTTTTCAAATTTACGCAATAGTTTGTTACCGCGTTTAACCATTTCATCCGTAGCTTTTTTGGCACTTTTTGAACCATTCCAGATCGCTTCCATTTCCTCATTGAAAACATCACGTACCTGTACAAAGTTACCAAAACGAACACCGCGTGAATTAGCCGTAGGCGTATTCAAACTAAGCTGCTTGATTGCGGTATCAGTACCGGGGTTAGAGTTATAAAATCCCTGCTTTTTACTGAGCTCATAGGCAGCAACCGTAATTGGCACATAACCCGTTTCCTGATGCCACCAGGCTTGTACTTCAGGAGATGACAGGTAAGTCATAAACTTTGCGACGCCTTTGTAGTCATTTTTAGGATGCCCCTTAAGCGCCCATAAAGTTGCTCCACCAATAATGGAATTTTGTGGCTTGCTGATTACATCAGGGTAGTAAGGAAGCATGGTTTGTCCAAATTCGAATTTAGCCTGCTTTTTGATGGAACCATAGTAGGCCGATGAATTCATCCACATGCCACATTCACCATTTACAAATTTAGGCAGGCTATCACCACGGCGTCCACCATAATCAAAGATTTTACTCTTTTGCCAATTACCTAAACTCTCCATGTGCTTCACAAGTGCTTTGTTGTTGAAATTAAATTCAGTATCAAATCCTGCAAAGCCATTCTGTTTTGTGCCAGAAGGCAGGTTATGCCACGCATTGAAGTTTTCAACCATGACCCAGGATTGCCAGCCAAAGCTGAAACCACATTTCATGCCTGATGCCTGAAGCTTTTTAGAAGCGGCCTCTACCTGAGGCCAGGTTTCAGGAACCTGGTTAATACCTGCTTTAGCAAAAGCATCTTTGTTATACCATAATACTGGAGTAGAACTGTTAAAGGGCATTGAAAGCAATGTGCCATCAGGTTTCTGGTAATAACTGATAACAGCAGGTAAGTAATCTGATTTATCAAAAGGCTCTCCACTGGCACGCATCAAATCTTCAACCGGATAAACAGCACCTTTAGCTGCCATCATTGTTGCGGTACCAACTTCAAAAACCTGCACGATATGAGGCTGTTTTTTGGCACGAAAAGCTGCAACAGCAGCAGTCATGGTTTCGGTGTAATTACCTTTATTGACAGGTACGATTTTAAATTCATTTTGTGTTGCATTGAAGTCATTGGATATTTTCTCAACTCGTTCACCATTTACTCCACCCATAGCATGCCACCATTGAATTTCGGTTTGTGCAAGAGCGGCTGAGCCAAAAGGTAAGGTTAAAGCGACGGCAATAGAAAGCCTTTTAAATCGGGTGGAAAGTTTGATCATGGTGTTTCTCCTGTGAGGATTATTGTTTTTAGACCTGAATCCGTTTTTCAACCACACTCGGAGCAGGTATTAGCATCAATACTACTCCACTAAAATTTGTTGGCAAGACAAACTTTTGAAGTTCTGACTTGTCACTATTTCAACAGTAATTTATTATATCTATATAAATTTTTCCTGTGGTTAAACCCTAATGACTTTCGAGAGCGGGCTGGCTTTTTTCATCGCCATTATCATCTTTGCAATCACTCCTGGACCCGGTGTATTTGCCCTTCTTGCCAGGGCAATGACTCAGGGCGCAATGTCGTGTTTTTCGATGTCTCTGGGTATGGCGATAAGTGATATTATTTATCTTGTTCTTGCCTGCTTTGGACTGGCTGTCATTGCTGAACACTGGGGAGGCGTTTTTACTGTTATTAGAATAATAGGTGCACTCTATCTGATTTACCTCGGGTGGAAAATGTGGAAAGACCGTTCACATTTAACCAGTGAATCTCAAACGACAGCAAAGCAGTCTGAGTTCATGAGTTTCATTCAGGGCTTTTTGATTTCTGCTTCTAACCCTAAAGTCATCCTGTTTTATATTGCTTTTCTACCCACCTTTATGGATTTGAGTGCCTTGTCTAATAATGATATTGCAGTTGCTTCTTTGCTTTGTCTGGTTGGACTAATGATTGGTTTAATGGCTATAGCTTTTAGTGCTTCCTGGGCCAGGCGTTATTTTCGCTCTGAACGTGCAATGACCGGACTAAATCGGGTTGCCGGATCTATCATGATGTCAGCCGGTGTGTTTATAGGAACCAGAACGTAGTAGCTTAACTTCTGCATGATTAACCCATTCACGAATTATTCTCTCCTCTTTCATGTATATCAGAAGTATACTTCAAATTATTGATTTGGCTCTAATGCCTCTATTATGACAAACACATGACCTTTGCCTTTTTATAGTCCGGAGATATTATGGATTACGATATAGCTATCATTGGAGCAGGACCCGCTGGTTTGAGCTTTGCCTGCTCTCTTCGTGATAGCGGACTCAACATCGTTATCATCGAAAAATTATCGCGCAAAGAACTGGCCGATCCTCCTGTCGATGGACGCGATATTGCGCTTACTCATCTATCCCGCAAATTGATGCAACAACACGGTAGCTGGCAGCAAGTGGGCGATGACAATATCTCTCCCATTCAACGAGCTGAAGTTATTGATGGCGATTCTCCCTATACCCTCAGCTTTAATACGCCCGACGATGGTACCGATGCGCTTGGATTTTTGATTTCCAATCATTTAATTCGTAAAGCCATCTTTGCAAAGTTTGAAACTTTACAGAATGTCACCTTGATGGATGAGCAGGAAGTCACCTTGATGGATGAGCAGGAAGTCACTGCGGTGAATACCAATGATGACTGTGGAACCATCCTGTTAGCATCTGGTGAAACCCTGACTGCATCACTGGTTATTGCAGCCGATACCCGGTTTTCATCTACCCGGCGACAAATGGGCATCTCTACTGACTCTCACGATTTTGGCCGAACCGCTATCGTTGGCTGGATGGAGCATGAGTTAAGCCATGAACATACCGCATTTGAATGTTTTCATTACGGCCGAACACTAGCCATTTTGCCCATGCCCGGCAATATTTCTTCAGCGGTTATCACCGTGCCGTCAAATCAGGCCAATGAAGTTCTAAGCATGGGAGATGAAGCTTTTAATGCCGACATCGAACAGCGCCTGCATGGTCGACTGGGTAAAATGAAACAGGTAGGACAAAGGTACAGTTACCCGCTAGTTGGGGTACACGCCAACCGGTTTGTCACTAACCGTTTCGCTTTAATTGGAGATGCTGCTGTCGGCATGCATCCGGTGACAGCACATGGTTTTAACCTGGGATTAAGCGGTCAGGATTTATTAGCTACAGAAATTCTGGGCGCTCAGGCAAAGGGTGAGGATATATGGAACCCGGCACTGCTGCAGCGTTATCAGCAACATCACATGCTCGCCACAAGACCTCTGTATCATGGCACCAATGCCATTGTCGGCCTGTTTACCAATGACAGCTTCCCGGTGACTTTATTACGTTCAGCAGCTTTACGTCTGAGTAATAATTTACCGCCAGTGAAATGGGCTATCCAGCAAAAATTAATGGCCAAAAATCATTTAAAGAATTTTTTACCACCTTTTTTTGGGAAGTAAGAAAGTCAAAAGCGATTCACCACGAAGGCACGAAGCACACGAAGAAAAACCTTTTATATTTCAGTTAATATTACAAACTGTTCATTGCCTTATTTTGAATAAGCTAAATGTCATATAGTTATTTACCTTCGTGTTCTTCGTGCCTCGACAATTGCTCCTGCATTGTTCTACCTACAGGCATCCTGCCTTAGTTCGTGGTGAAATTTTTTTAATTAACACTTCGTCTTTTGTTTGCGGTTAATTAACCCATAGATAAACAACCCCACCAGTAATCCCCAGAAAGCACTGCCAATAGACAGCAGACTCATTCCTGAAGCAGTGATAGCAAATGTCAGGATTGATGCTTCACGTAAACTTTCATCAGAAAGTGCATTATTTAAACTATTGGCAATGGTGCCTAACAAAGCCAACCCGGCGATAGCCATGATCAGCTCCACCGGAAAAGCAGAAAGCAATACCGTAACACTGGCCCCGAATAACCCAGCAATGATATAAAAAACACCCGCCCAGATAGCTGCCAGATAACGCCGGCTTTTATCCGGATCTACATCTTTTCCCATACAGATTGCGGCAGTAATAGCCGCAAGATTAAAGGCAAACCCGCCAAAGGGAGCCAATAGCATTCCCGTAAAACCTGTCCAGCCTATTAATGGTGAAGCCGGAGTTTGATAACCGTGGCTACGTAATACCGCAATGCCGGGAACATTTTGCGAGGCCATAGTCACTACAAATAGCGGTATACCCACGCCGATTAAGGTAGTTATCGAAAACACCGGCATCACAAATACCGGTCTGGTAAATGATGGTTCCAGATGAATGGGTTGAATGCTTCCCATCAAGCTGGCCACAATAACTCCACTCATAAAGGTGAGAGGAATAGCATAACGCGGCAATAAGTGTTTGCCAGTGATGTACACGACTAGCATTAAACCCACTAATGGAAAATCACTTTCCATGGCTACAAAAACATCCAGCCCGAAACGTAATAACACCCCTGCCAACATAGCGGATGCCAAAGCCTGAGGCACTAACTTCATAATATGATCAAACCAGCCAGTGACACCACAGAGAGTAATAAGTGCAGAGCTGAATAAAAATGCAGCAATAGCTTCATTCATTGGAATGCCCGGTAAACTGGTGACCAGCAACGCTGCACCCGGCGTGCTCCATGCAATCATCACCGGGTTTTTATAGTACATCGATAAACTGATTCCACTGATACCCATGCCCAGTCCTAAAGCCCATAGCCAGGAACTGATTTGTTCAGGTGTCGCTCCACCCGCTGCAGCTGCCTGAAAGACAATGGCAGCAGCACTGGTATAACCCACGAGCACAGCTACAAACCCTGATGTGATATGAGGTAATGATAAATATTTAAACATGTTTATATTTTTTAATTATTGTCTGAAGATCATTCTAAAGCTTTATTTGAAAAGGTTTCTTAATAATAAGTTATCGAAAATTTAATCCATGTTAACCAGTTGAAAATATAACTGTTTTTTATGTTAAAACTTGAGAGAATCCTCCGTTTTTCACCGCACTGATTAAAAGCGGTGACCTCAATACAGTACCAGGAACTTCTTTTCATGCAGTTAAATTACAGTCAGGTTGATCAGGGCCAGCTTACAAACGACATTGATGATATCAAAAAAACAATCGGTAAACCAACCATTGAAGATTTCAAACATTTAAAAAAAGTAGAATTTTGGGGCCGTTTTGCTGCTGTTCTGGGTTACTCAATGGCCTGGATTTTCCCACTTAACATTCTGGGAGCCTTACTCATCAGCATCGGTAATATCAGTCGATGGGCGAATGTTGCTCACCCGGTCATGCACGGCGCGTATGACAAGGTCCCCGGCATTCCGAAACGTTATACCCGTAAGGGTTTTGCCAGAGGCTGGCGACGTGCTATCGACTGGCTGGACTGGATTGAACCAGCTGCCTGGGATCATGAGCACAACAAACTGCATCATTACAATTTAGGGGAAGAAGCCGATCCAGATAACATCGAGATAAACCTCGAATGGTTACGCAACTCGAACCTACCGATGTGGATGCGTTATCTCATTATCATGATTTTTGCAGGTATCTGGAAAATTGTATATTACGCACCAAACACGCTAAAAATGACGGCCAATGCAGAAAGACGCCGACATGGTGAACCCGAGGTTGATACTTTTTTACGCCTGGATGCCTGGAGTCCTTTTGCTGCAGATGGCTTTCGCCTGTGGACCCGTAACTTTCTACCTTACATTACTTTTCGCTTTGTGTTGTTACCGATGTTGTTTCTTCCGCTAGGCTGGGAAGCGGTCACTAATGTTTTACTCGCCTCATTACTGGCTGAATTATTTGCCAATTTACATTCATTTCTGGTCATTATTCCAAACCATTCTGGTGATGATATTTATCGTTTTGAGCAGCCAAGTAATAGCCGGGGTGAATTCTATTTACGCCAAATCATGGGGACTGTTAACTATAAAACCGGGCCAAACCATACCGACTTCTTACATGGATGGCTGAACTATCAGGTTGAACATCATCTTTTTCCATCCCTGCCACTCAATCATTATCAGGAAATGCAGCCTATCGTGAAGCAGGTTTGTGAAAAACATAATTTGCCTTATCGGCAGGAAAATGTGTTTATACGCCTTCGCAAGACTCTGGATCTGATGGTCGGAAAAACTAATTTACTAGTGATTAAACACGCCTGATCATTAAATGGTGCGCGTGGCGCACCCTACAGATGAGCTGATACCTGTAGGGTGTGCCGCGCGCACCACAATCAATCTGCTAAACCTTATCCAGCGCCTGATCGATATCAGCAATAATGTCATCGATATGCTCAATACCTACCGATATTCTAACCAGATCTTCTGAAACACCTGCTGTTGCCAGCTCTTCGGGGCTTAGCTGTCGGTGAGTAGTGGTAGCAGGATGACAGGCCAGTGACTTCGCATCACCAATATTAACCAGGCGTAAAATCATAGATAAAGCATCGATAAAACGTCCACCTGCTTCTTTGCCTCCTTTAATGCCAAAACTTAGAATGCCAGAAGCTCGTCCACCACAGATTTTCTGACAGGTATCATAATATTTGCTGTCTTCAAGGCCGGCGTAACTTACCCATTCTACTTTGGGGTGTTGCTGCATATGTTTGGCAACTTTGAGTGCATTTTCACAATGACGTTCCATGCGCAGCCCCAGAGTTTCCAGTCCCTGTATCAGCAGGAAAGCACTGTGTGGTGCAAGGGCTGAACCGGTATTTCGTAAAGGTACTACCCGGCAACGTCCAATATACGCGGCTTCACCTAATGCCTCGGTATAAACCACACCATGATAGGAAGGATCAGGTTCATTCAACACGGGAAAACGTTGCTTGTTTCCTACCCAGTCAAATTTACCAGAATCAATAATAATGCCACCAATTGTCGTTCCGTGTCCGCCAATGTATTTGGTCAGTGAGTGAACAACGATGTCGGCACCATGATCAAAAGCACGGCACAGGTAAGGTGTCGCAACCGTATTATCCACAATCAGTGGAACACCGTATTTATGAGCTATCTCAGCCAGCTTTTCAATATCGACAATATTGCCGGCAGGATTACCAATTGATTCGCAGAATAAAGCCCGTGTTTTATCATCTATATGATTCTCCAGTGCAGCATAATCATCAAATGAAGCCATTCGAACTTCAATGCCCTGTTTTGGAAAGGTATGTGCAAATAGATTATAAGTTCCACCGTACAGCTGCGTCGTACTAACAATATTATCACCCGCACTGGCAATAGCCTGAATCGAGTAAGTAATTGCTGACATTCCAGAAGCAACAGCAAGCGCCCCAATGCCACCTTCCATTTCAGCCAGTCGCTGCTCCAACACGGCTGTTGTTGGGTTCATGATTCGGGTATAAATATTACCTGCTACCTTCAGGTCAAATAGATCGGCACCATGCTGGGTATCGTCAAAGGTATAAGATGTAGTTTGATAAATAGGAACAGCAGCTGCTTTGGTAGTCGCTTCTGATTCATAACCGTGGTGCAAAGCCAGGGACTCTAGTTTCATTTGTTTCTCCTCTTGTAGTTTTTATCGTTTTTAATTGTCGTTAGAGGATAATACAACAGTGCAAAAATTTCACTGCAAGATATTATTCAATCACTTTTTAAGACAGCAAAGCCACACTCTTAACCTGAGCATAAACCTTTTTCCCCGATTCAAGATTTAGTTCGGCAGCTGATTTACGGGTTATTTTGGATAACATGGGTACTCCACCCGCCAGTAATCGCACGATCAATTGAGCAGGTCCGGTTTGAAGCATTTCATCGACAATCACCGGGAAGATATTCAAAATACTGGTACTCGACTGATGCTCAAGAGTGAGGCTGACATCCCGTGCGACCAGCCTTAATCTGACAGCATCACCTTTGTTTAAATTTTGCCCGGCAACCGTTATGGTGCCACCTGCAAACTGCAAAAACATAAGATGGTAATGCTCATCAAAACCAGTGACTGTTGCATTGATAATGGCAGAAGCATCCAGTTCATGAGCTAACGGTAAATCCAAACGGGTAAACATGTCATGAATATCACCAGAATCCACTACTTTGCCCTGTTCCATTAAAATCAGGTGGTCTGCTAATTGGGCAACTTCCTCAAGTGAATGGCTGACATAAATCACCGGAATATCCAGTTCTTTATGCAGTGACTCGATAAAAGGTAAAACTTCCTGTTTGCGATTTTGATCCAGTGCAGCGAGTGGTTCATCCATCAGTAACAAACGTGGACTAACCGCAAGGGCACGAGCGATTGCCACTCGTTGTCTTTCACCTCCTGATAAACTACTCGGTTTGCGCTCTAGCAAATCATCAATGCCTAATAGTTCAATTGCTTTATGCAGCGAGACTTTCTGCTCCCGAGGTGCAACTCGCTTTAAGCCATATTCTAGATTACGTTTTACATTCAAATGCTCAAACAAACTCGATTCCTGAAACACGTAACCCACCGCCCGCTTATGGGGAGGCACAAATAGATCATCTTGCTGCCAGGTCATTTCTCCCACCTTGAGATAACCTGTTTGACAGGTTTCAAGACCGGCAATAGCTCGAAGTAAAGTGGTTTTTCCACAACCGGACGAACCAAATAATGCAGTAACCCCTTTGGCTGGAATAGTAAATTCTGAATCCAGAGTGAAATCACCCCGCTGGATACGAAATTTAGCGGTGATACTAGAATCCACTGTTCACCACCTTAAAACGTCGATTAAAAGCATAAACTCCAATCAACAGTAGAAATGACATCAGCAATAAACCACCCGATAACCAATGAGCATGACCATATTCCAAAGCCTCGACATGATCATAAATTGCGATGGAAAGTACCTGAGTTTCACCGGGAATATTTCCACCGATCATCAACACAACACCAAATTCGCCCACAGTATGTGCAAAACCCAGAACAGCAGCAGTTAGAAAACCGGGACGCGCTAAAGGGATAGCCACGGTAAAAAAACGATCTATCGGAGAAGCTCGTAAAGTCGCTGCAACTTCCATCGGGCGCCCTCCAATTGCACTAAACGCATTTTGCAATGGTTGGATAACAAAGGGCATCGAATACACTACAGAGCCAATAACCAGTCCGGTGAAAGTAAACGCCAGAGGCCGTCCACCCATCGCGACCATCAAACCACCCAACGGGCCATTCGGACCTAACAGCAGTAATAGATAAAAACCTAATACAGTCGGTGGCAATACCAGTGGTAGAGCAATGATAGCTTCCAGTAGAAATTTGTAACGCCAGCGCGTATTCGATAACCACCAGGCCAGAGGCGTGCCAATTAATAGCAGAATAACGGTAGTGAGCAATGCCAGCTTTAAAGTAATGCCTAGCGCTAACAGGTCAGATTCATTAAGCATTACAGCGTTTCATATCCAAAATCACGAATTATACTCAGAGCCTTTTCACTGCGCAGAAATGAAACAAATGCACTCGATACTTCATTATTGCTCAACAACACTGCTTGCTGATTAATTGCGGTGTAGTCTTGTTGAGGGACTTCCCAGAATGAGCCTTTGCTTATGACCCCTGCTTTTTTTACCTGTGAAGCCGCAACAAAACCCAGTTGGGCATTACCGCTTTTTACAAACTGAAAGGTCTGGCCAATATTTTCACCTCGAACCATACGTGATCTCAATGAATTCCATAAACTCTTTGCCTGTAAAACTTGCTGAGCAGCTTTACCGTAAGGGGCTAATTTCGGATTAGCTATCGCCAGATAATCATAAGCATTTGTAGCCAAAATTAAACCATTCTCATCGATCAGGTTTTTTTGTGGACTCCACAAAACCAGTTTACCCCTGGCATAAGTGAAACGGCTTCCCGCAATGGCTATACCTTCATTATCCAGTAATTCAGGGCGGCGGGTATCTGCAGCCAGAAAAACATCAAAAGGAGCACCATTTTTAATCTGAGCATAATGTTTGCCGGTAGAACCCACGCTTATTTTGACTTTATGCCCTGTGCTTTTTTCAAATTGTTTTGTAATATCTTTCAGAGCATTCGCAAAGTTACTCGCTACTGCCACACGAATTTCCCCAGCATAAACGGGGGAAAGAACAGTAAATAACAAAACGAAGATAAACAGATTTTTCATATCAGCATAATACTATGGAATCTCTGATTAATTCTGCAAATATATTGATTGGTTGTTACCGGTCAATTTACGTTATCATTAGCCCTTGTTAAAAAGCTATCTGCAACAATGATCACCAAAATCCTTTTCACGCTGACTGTTATTGTCGGTGTTATCCTGTTCTTTAGAACTAAAAGAGCAACACCTCAAAATCAGCAACGCTCTTCCCAGCCCAAAAAGGAACCCAGTGAAAATGAAAAAATGTTTCGTCAGGGGGCATATCTATTCATGCTGTTTATGGTGCTGAGTGCTATTGCCGTTTTTTTCTTTGAAATTGGCGACAATTACTCAACGGTAAATGTGCATGTCGTTAATACACAAACGGGTCATAAGCAAAGTTATAAAGCAGCACAGAAAGACATCAAATCAAATAGTTTCACAACCATGGAAGGCAGAACCGTTTATATTGCAGATATCGAACGAATTGAGGTTGTACCCGAGGATTAGATCAAACGGTGCGCCATGCGCACCAAAAAACTAAAAATCATTACTTTTTTCGATAATCTTACTTTCCAGCTTCAATTCACTGTATCGATTAGTTTCAATAAGCTCAAATCCTAAACCAGCAAAATGTTCGACTTCTTCTGCATCATTCACAGTGTAGGTTATCCACTCCCAGACACCCGACCAGATTTCAGCTTTTTCCTGAGGACAGAATTTGGTATTGACCAGTAAATACTCTGGTGACAGGTCGACAGATTTTGAATAATTTTCTTCAGACCATTCAGGCAACACCCAACCTACAGGAATATCATATTGACTCCCGGCATAAACCAGAGCGTCATAATCAAATGAAATAACAACAACTTGAGAAAATATTCCTTCTAAAGCATCCATCATTAAATCAACTGCTTTTAAACCAAAGTAGGTTAAACAGGCTTCTTTTATCTCAACAAAACAGGTAACGTCAGGCCAGTCTTTTAGTAACTCTGAAAATTGTTCTACACTTGCTATTCGGCAATGATTAAATTTATCACCAAATCTTTCGCTATAACCTGCCGGCAACTCTTTAATTTGATCATAACTATAATCCGACACAATAAGCTGTTTTCCCGTTAGCTTTAACAGGTTCGCGTCATGGCTTAAAACCGGAACCCCGTCGGAGGTAATGTTTACATCAGTTTCTAAATAAATGCCTCCCGATTTAATTACATGTTCAAAACCTTCAAGGCTATTTTCCGGGAAAGATAAAGGCTGGCCGCGATGAGCGACCAATGAAACTCGACCTGTCATATCTACTGTCTATTCAATTAAAACACTTTTAAAGTATAGAACAGCCTGTTAGACAAGGCATGGATATATTGTAGATATGCAAAGTTCTATTCGGTCTATGAGAGCCACAACATAATATCTTAGTCGCTATTATTTGCTGCTAATGAGCTTTCTTTACCTCGTCAAGTTGTGTTGTTTATCTGCTGGAGGTAAGCTGGTGTTATAGTCTAAAAGAGACGATTTTATGTACCTGAAATCATACTTTTTTCTAGTTATATTTCTTGGTTTCTATGGCATTGGAGATTCTGTAGCAACCGCTATAGACAGCTCTTCAAACTGTCCGGGCATATCTGTGTATGTTGATTCAAAATCGAGTAAAAATCTGGCTTTAGTATGTGATGGAGCTGAAAAGGCTCTTGCATTTTTTCAGTCACACGAAATTGAAATAAAACGACCAATCCGCATAAAATTACACGCAGCAGGGATCAACAAGTATCCTGCCCATATTGGCCTGTATAGTTCGAAAAAAGATCAAATTGATTTGCTTAGCTTAGAACAAGCTAAATTGCTATGTGCCAGGTTGCGACCTTTCAGTATGCCGATGAATGAATCTCTCTACCTGAGCTTTGTTGCCCACGAAGTCGCTCATGCTATTGCTGACCAAAATTTACAAAAAAGGCCTTCTTCATTAATTGTGCATGAATATCTGGCATATGTAACACAATTTGCCACGATGGATTTACAGCCACAAACAGAAATTTTACAGCATTATAATTTAGAGCCCTTTCAGGGCATGGAAAACATGTCACTGACTTACTATAAACTTAATCCAAGTGCTTTCGGTGTTAAGGTATTTCTTCATTATCAGTCTTTACCCAACCAAAGTCTGTTTGTACAGGGTTTGCTCTCCGGGCTCATAAAACCTGAGGCCCATGATCTGGAGTAGAAACTAAATCAGGTATCAATAAAACTTACTTGCTCAAACTTATCTTTAAGGTATTCGAAAAATCCTCAATAAGCGTCGACGCTTTGCTGTAATCATATGCTTTAATTGATTTTTTTATCACTCGTAGGTCATCCCGGTAAACCGTATTTTTCAGCACAGCGATAAGTTTTTCAATCTCACTGATAGATTCCATATTAAAGTCGCAAACTGTTTTATAAAGTCCGTTCAATAGCGCCTTAATCAACTCGTGGTGCTCCTTCGTAATCCGCGAGGTTTCCGTTATCAAATCCTTGGGCAGGATACTGATGGCCGCCATGGTTAAAGTGCTTTCCACCGTATTACTGCTATCTGACTGCTCATATTTCGTGAACATAGCCGTAAATGTAAATTTACTGCCTGCCTGAATGCGGCTTGAAACTTCGATATTACCCTTCATCATTTCAACCATTTTTTTCGCCAACATAAGCCTGCCTTTGCTGCTTGTTAAATCACCCGAGACAATCAAATCGGCATTGATAGCATCCTGAAATAAATTAGCCTGGGCCTTTTCTGTCATACCTATACCGGTATCACGGACAACAAACTGAAGCATTAGCTGTTGTCCAGAATCTTTTTTAATTGAGATGTCCAAATCAATCTCACCATTTTGTGTAAACTTTATTGCATTCTCGATTAGTATCGATAAAACCTGTTGCACCTTAGTAACATCGCCAATAATCGAAGCTGGAATATTCTTATCTACATGAAAACCAAAGAACATACCTTTCTCAATAACAGCCTTTCTCCGCTCACTCAGAAAGGAAGTAAATGAGTCGTTAAAGGAAAATAACTGGTTTTCCATCTCGATCCCTTTTGGCCCATATTCAATTTGCTGAATGAGCTTTTTGATCAGTTTTTTTAAATGTGCGGCAGAGTTTTTGAGTAACAGACTCTGGTCTTTGATCAGTACAATTTTCTTTTTGAATATCTGTTCAGATATGCCTGATACTGCCGTCATCGGAATCGATAGGTCTCGACACATTTTATCAAGCCGGCTAATCAAATTGACGTGATTGAGCTCCAGTTCCCGATACCCCCTGATCCATTTATTCAAATTTTTTCGCTGGGTAATGCCCATGGCCATGATTTTCGCAGCTGTGGAGAAATAGTGAATGTCGCGATTAGATGGCTTTTTGGGCTCGACTTGAAATAACTGAAGAACCCCAATTACCTCTCCCTTGATGATCAGAGGAATATAGAAAATACCGAATAACTGTTTATCTTCAATTTTGGTGGCTTTCAACTCGTCCACATAATTTTGTGAAAACTGAACTTTCATTAATTCAGTCACCCGATCAAGCAGTTCATTATTTTGGTTAATCTGTTCGAGTTTGCAAACCAGTTCATCGGACAGGTGGTGACTTGCACTTAACTTGAACTGGTGGCCATTCGGAGTCCATTCCAGAAGTAACACGCAGCCAGCGGGAATTATCCTGGAATTGGGTAAGTTTGGAATAAAACTGGCAAGAAAATCACTGAGAAAATCTGGCATCATGCTTGACTGCATTGCAATATCATACAGTTTTGCAAAAGATCGCTCATCAGCAATCATCAGTTTCAGTGGGTTTTCATCGGAAGCAGGCATGAAACAGGGGCTCTTTAACAACTATGGTCTACGTTCAATATTCTCAATCAGGGAATAGGCTGTATTAAATTATAGTAGATAAATTTCATTTTAGTATCTGCTCTCTAATTTTTCTGTGTAAAGCTAAATCAGAATCATATTCCAGAATATCGATTCTATTCAGCACTTTTTCTTATTGATTATGAGCCGAATCAATCAACATTTCCTGAGAATTATCTATACTTGAAAATATTAAGTTGAAGAAAGCAGGCTTATTTATTTACAACTCACAAATATAATAGTTATAGAAAATTATGGAAATGGACAAATCTTTTAATATCGACATTATCAACAATTACGTGAAATCAATCAGGGAGTATTCACATGTCTGAAAAAGAAGTTATCCTGGCTGTAGATGACTCACCACAGAACCTGGATCTTCTAAAAAACATACTGGTGCCTGAATATACCCTACTGGCGGCAACCCATGGTGAACTTGCGTTACAGCTGATAACAAAGAAAAAACCGGATCTCATTCTGCTTGATATCATGATGCCAGGTATGGATGGTTATGAGGTCTGCAGACAGATAAAAAGTAAGAAATCGAGTACACATATTCCAGTGATTTTTGTAACTACGATGACCGATGATCAGGATGAATCGCTGGGGTTTGCAGCCGGTGCAGTTGATTACATAGTCAAACCGGTGAGTTCAGAGATTGTCCGGGCCAGAGTGAAAACACATCTGGCACTGGCGAACACACAACGCCAGTGCTTTCGCGAGGTAAAGAAAGCAACAACAGAGTTGATTCAAAACCAACACGATGCTATCGAAATGCTTGGTGATGCAGGGCATTACAACGATACAGATACCGGAGTACATATTTGGCGTATGGCCGAGTATGCAGAGATTTTAGCGCGCTCGGTTAACTGGTCCACCGAATTACAGCAGAAAATTCGGCTCGCAGCACCAATGCACGACACCGGCAAGATAGGAATTCCAGATGAGGTTTTGAAAGCACCGAGAAAATTGACTTCAGATGAATTCGATATTATGAAGTCACATACTACTATAGGCCATAAAATTTTACGCAGGAGTAAAACCGAGCTTTTTAAGATGGCTGCAGAAATAGCCTGGTGTCATCACGAAAAATGGGATGGTTCCGGTTATCCGCGCGGACTAAAGGGAGAGGATATTCCTGAATCTGCGCGTATCGTAGCTATTGCTGTATTCGACGCATTGACCATGAAACGTCCTTACAAGGAACCATGGCCTGTAGAGAAAGCGATAAACCTGTTGCGTAAAGATGCAGGAAGTCATTTCGATCCAAAGCTTGTAAAAGCATTCATTCACGTAATTGATGAAGTAATTACTGTGCATGAGCGTTGGAATCAATCTCGATAATCATACTAAGGAAAAATGGTAATCATATTCTGATAAGTCGGGTATATGAGGGTATTGTCAAGTTGATAGCTACCCTCCAACAGGAACGTTTATTTTGTAAGTAAGCCTTAACCCTTTGATTATATAAGATATCAAATCCAGTTTAGCCTGTGACTTTACAAATTATTAATTGATCAGAACTTTCTTAATGCTTTTTGCGGCGTTTTTTCCTGGCATGATGGCTGCCGGTAGATTGTCTCCCCGATAACTTATCTTTCTTTTGCTGAATTTTCTTTTTTCGACGTTTCTCGAGTTTAACCGCGAGGAAGCTAATGAAGATTAAACCAGCCAATGGATAAATCCAGGAAGGTATGCCAAAACGAGTAATGGCACCTTCTATAAATTTTCCATCAACAAAATTTGCCTGGTGTGTTCGCAAGGTGTCTGCGTTATCTGTATCAAAAGTTACCTTCAACTCAGCTTCGTTGTCACCAGTACGAAGCCTAAGAATTTGATGGTTATCTGAATCGTGCAATTTAAGTTTTAAAGAGTACAAACCCGCAGCATCAGTTTTACCAATTTCTAATAAAAGCCTACCTTTGTAGACCTTTACTTCCTGATTAGCTATGCCCTGATCATTTTCATCAAGAATATAGCCTTGAATATTATAACGATGATTAACTTCGCCTTCGGCCAATGCATTTGTAAACATCAACAATCCGGTAAGAAATACAGCAATGAAAGTCTTCATGAAAATATATACCCCTTTTTTATTAGTCAGCTCTATTATCAATGAAGCGTAACCAGTTACGCAATTCAACCTGACGTATTTGTGGATCAATGATGTCATCACCCACTTTAAGTCGCTCACGCAGTTCCACAGAATCGGGATTTTCATACAGAGCTTTCATATCTGCAGCATAGTTTGCTACAGCTTCTTCATCAGGAAAATGTCCTTCTTTGACAAGCGCCACGGCTCTGGCTGCGATCAAACGACCCATTTCATGCAAGTTATATTCAGGATGGTATTGAGTTCCCCAGAAAGCAGCATCTCCATTTTCCAGCACAGCGGCCTGAATCGACGTATGTTTATTTCCACCTAAAGAAACCGTTCCTTCTGGCAAGCTTTTAACTTCATCCAGATGCATGATAAAAGCATCAAACTTTTCAGGTTTCCCTGCAAGCATCGGTGATGTCTTAGCTTCATCATTCAACTTTATGCCACGAGCTATTCCCCATTCTCGACCATTGGGATTCACTGCCACTTCACCACCGCCCACCAGAGCTGCCATCTGAATACCCCAGCAACTACCAAAACTGATAGCACCCGAATTCATTAGAGTTTTCGCAAATGCAATCTGTCCTGATACACGTGGATCATCCACGTGATAAACAGTAAGATCCGACCCTGTCCACATAAAGCCATCAAAGTCATCAATATTACTGCCCTCTGGCAAAGCAAACTCAGGGTCTGCTACGTAAACAATATCCGTTATCGCATGGGGTGCTGCATGCCTTAAAAATTCCAGAAATAGATCATGTGGATGGCCCACATCAGACAGGTCAAAATTTCTGCGGCTAGCCGCTGGGTAGCAATTAACGATACAAATTCGCAGCTTCGATGTAGTCACTGGTGAAGACATTATTTTGGTACTCGCTGTGGAAAATCAGTAATAAGACCTGTTACGCCAATCTCTATGAGAGTCTTGATCATCGCTTCATCATTGACGGTATAAGGGTTAAGTTTATGTCCCTGATCTACCTGCATTTTGAATTGATCGATCGAAAGACGGGTATGACGAGGATTAAAAGTATCGAAAAATGAATCGCTGAAATCCATTGGATCTTCAGGAAAAAGACCCAGAATAGCCTGAACTTTAAATTCTGGTCTGCACTGCTTGAGAGTTTTCAGCCAATCAAACCGGGCTGAAGAAAATAACAGGTGATCAGGTCCAATACCAACCTCATCCGCCAGCTCTAGAACTGCACTGACCACATCAAAATTATGATTGGGTTCAGGCTGAGCTTTTAGTTCAAGATTCAGAAACCAGTTCAGCTTCAGTGTTAATTCAAAAGCCTCTCTTAGCATGGGTACTTTTTCACCGACATAAGCGACCAGTTCCTGATTTTCAACAGCTCCTACTGCAACCTGACCAAATGGATCATCACGTTCAAACCAGGAACCCGCATCGAGCGATCTGATTTCTGCCAATGTATAGGTAGAAAATGCTGCTGGAACACGTTCAGGGAAAACTTCAGCAACATTAGTCGTTCGCATCATTGCATCATCATGCATTAATACCAATTTATGATCGGCTGTAACTGCAACATCTGTCTCCCACAAATCTGCACCAAGATTGTGTGCCCTACGAGCTGAAGCCAGGGTATTCTCAGGCGCAAGACTCCTTGCACCCCTGTGAGCAATGACAGTAACCATGTTGTAAACATCTATCCAGTATTCAATATTATTATTGTGACGATACTGTAATCAGACACAGCAATTTTGACAACTATTTGTTGTGAACATTTTTATTATCTTAAAAATAGTTTTTTGTAGGGTGCTCCATTAAATTTCAGTACCAACGCCAATGGTGCGAGCGGCTCACCCTACCCACATCTTTGACCAGGGATCTGTAACTAATAAGCTAAACCAAAAACCAGATGCCACTGGCCATTAATAGAGTCATGGTTAAATTAAGGACCAGCCCCACTTTCATCATTTGTTGTTGAGGCACTAAACCCGACCCAAATACGATGGCATTTGGCGGCGTTGCAACCGGCAACATGAATGCACAGGAAGCAGCAACTGCAATCAAAATAGCAATTAATTCCGGTTGCATATCAAACGATTGAGCAACCGCTATAAACACAGGGATCAGTAAAGCACTACTGGCAGTATTACTCGCTACTTCCGTTAGCATTACGACCATACCGGTCAGGGCAAGTAGAAATACAATTAATGGCGCATGTTCCAGTCCTGCAATCATCTGTTGCCCTAAAAATTCACTGGCACCAGTTGTTTGTAAAATGGCTGACAAGGTTAAACCTCCGCCAAAAAGAATTAACACACCCCAGTCCGCACTTTGCTGTAAATCTTTCCAGCTTATAAGGCGCAAAACTGCCAGCTGAATAATGGCAAAGAGAGCTACTAAAGAGTCAAAATCTTTTTGTATACCAAACCAGGCTGATAAAGGTTTGCTGAATAACCAGCCACAAACAGTGATTAAAAATACCAGCAACGTCAACTTTTGCTGAACTGTTAAAGGTTCTAGTTTTGTTTCACTATCAAAACTGAAATTCAAATCCGGTTTAAAAAACCAGAACAATATAACTATAACCAGGGGGAACATAATGATTACTGTTGGTAATCCAAACTGTAACCATTCAACAAAACTGATGCCCGTATTGGCAGCGGCGATGGCATTTGGAGGGCTACCTACCAGGGTCCCTATTCCTCCTATATTTGCCGAATAAGCTATACCCAGTAAAACAAACCAGTAACTGGATTTATTCTGCTGGTAATTCAGTTTTGATAAAAGTCCCAGAGCAAGAGGAAGCATCATGGCTGCAGTTGCTGTATTCGAAATCCACATTGAGGTAAAAGCAGTCGATATAAAAATCATCCAGATTGCCAGCCTGACCCTGCCTTTTGCCAATACGATGATCAGACTGGCAATACGACTATCCAAACCCTGTTTATGCAAGGCACTGGCCAGTGCAAAACCTCCTAGAAACAAATAAATAATTGGATGAGCGAACTGACTAAGTGCTTGCTTAACTTCAAAAATACCGGTTAGAACTGCCAGTAATGGAACCAGTAATGCGGTCACAGAAACATGGAAAGTTTCAGTCATCCATAAAACGGCTATCAGGGTTAATAAAGATAATCCAATGCGTAGTTCATAAACTTGATCTACGAGCAAATAAACAACAAGGGATAATCCAATAGAGATCGATAATGTTAAATAGGTTTTCAATGTAGTATTTTTTATTATTGAATAATTAACTGTCCCAGCTTACTTTTGATCGTAAATTCTTTTTCTTTCCTTCGCGGGTTTTACTGTCCATTCTTTTTTTGCGGGCATTTCTGCTTGGCTTGGTTGATATCCTTTTTTTCTGTACTTTGGTTACTGATTTTATCAGTGCCTGCAATCTGGATAACGCATCTTCACGATTTTTTTCCTGAGTCCGGTGGCTTTGCGCTTTTAAAATGATAATGCCTTCTTTGGTAATACGCTTATCAGACAGGTTTAATAACCGAGTCTTATAAAAATCTGGTAGAGAAGATTTATTGATGTCGAAACGACAGTGAATAGCTGTGGATACTTTATTCACATTCTGGCCGCCAGCACCCTGAGAACGAATGGCACTGAGCTCTATTTCTGAATCAGCTATGCTGACATTGGTGGAGATTATCATTTTAAAATCTGATTTAAACCATTGCGATTAAATCAGTCACATTATATTTGTAGTTAAAACATAGATTTTAGCACATTTTAACTACTTCGAACTTTAGTCATAATCAACATTATTTATAAATGTTGCGCAGGTGTGTACACCCTTTAAAAAATACCTGCCACAACAAAACATTTAGGATTCTTGGTGGCAGGTAAAGACCACTACAACTTATTTAGTACTTAATGTAACTTCCAGCGTGTTTAGATTTTGTTCAATTACAAGGCATTTTTGCACGGAGAATGTGAGCATATAAATATATGTGATCATTCGAGTACAAAAATAACACTGTAATTGGACAAAAGATGAATACGCTGATGCTACATTTCAAGTTCAATTCGATAGGCAGCATGACATCCCACGCAATTTTGCATCAAAACTGATAATTGAATTAACATGTTATCTTTGTCACCCATATCAGATGCATCCAAAGCTATCTGATCAAATTTGGTATGCGTATCAAAACCTAATTTTTTAAATTTCATCGGCAGTTTACCGACCAGCGAACCGGGTACATCACCCTGAGCGGACATGCCTACCTTTCTGGCACTATCTGCTACCAGTTTCATATCATCTTCAGAAACACCTTTAACAATTTTTTGAACAGTATCTAAAAATGCTCTCATCTCACCGAGCACCATGTCTCTTTCACCCGCATTTAACTGGATGGCCAGGCGCCCATCTGTGCTTTCTGTTGTACTTCCCTGAATCATGAACTTATAAAATCCACCACCAATAACCAGTAATAACAAAATAATGATGGCTGTTAATATTTTATTCACAGGAAATCCTCTTCAAAAAATTTTATTCCAATTAAAATTCGCCAGATAATTCTCTTTCCTACTGGAATTTTGTAGAAAAAAGAATACCTGACGATAATCGTTAAGCTATCAAATAGCCTGTTTAGAAAAATGCATTACGCCAGCTAACCATTAAACTCTGATCATGATCTACCTGAACTCCATTACGGTCTTGTGAAAGAGGCTTTGCAATTTCAATGCTCAGATTATGAGCCGGTGCATACATCCAGTTCACACCCAGAGCAATTTCTGTTCTGGTTCCACCGTAATTGTCAGTATTAGCGCCCAATCCAGGTCCATAAATTTTAGGATCAATGCCTTTTATTGTACCTTGCTGTTCATGGCGAAGTCTTACATTACCGTTCAACGTAGGCTCCCAGGCATAACTCAACCAGGTTGTAGCTTCGTGTTTATCACCATAACGCCATCCTTCACTGTTTTCATCTTCCAGTGGAATCGTGCCGAGATATTGTGCACCCCAACCCCATTTTTTATCCTTTCCCCAATAGGCTAAACCCACCAGTGCATCCCAGGTACCTGAACCCAGCTGCATGCCGTAAGCTAAACGTGCTTTTACTCTGGTATTCATCGGTGTTAGCTGAACATCTTCTTCCTCGATACTACCTGTCGGTGCACTCAATACAGCATCAATAACTATGTTATGGTCATTTCCAGCACTGTTATAAAGTTTATACAGGACTCCAAATTTAACATCTCCAATACCATCTGTAGTGACCGTATTTGTACCCAGACTCATGGTAGGAGCACCACCAGCAAAAGTTTCTAAAACGGTCTTCTTCTTGATCAGAGGTATTAAACCAACCAGAGCAACCTTGTCACCGATCGCATAGTTAACAAATGGAAAAGCAACATCTGCTTCCGCACTCAGAGGAACAACCCGTAGTGTAGGTGGCTGCATTGGATCACCAAAAAAAGGATTTGGTGCAGTCAAAACTGTCTGTTGCGCAGAAATCGAATCACTGCCTTCCAGCAAACCACTGAACTTATGTTTCTGATAATTTATACCGGTAACAAACTGTCCTTTTTCAGGAAAAGCATAAACACCAAACAGTCCAGATGGTGGTGGAACAGGCAACTGTTTTCTCATTGCCCGCATTTTTTTGATATCTTTAGACAGTTGAACACGTTTTTTATACGCCTCAGCAGCCGCTTTTTCCTCATCACTTGCAGCAAATAATTGAGTTGGTGCCGCCAGGGATAGCACAATACCAGCTGATACTAAAATAGCACTGTAATTCATAGCATTCTCCAGATTAGGTAAGATGGATTATTTCAGCAGGTCAGATGCACCAGGCAACGAACGGAAAACAGCATGACAACCGACACAACCTGAAGTGATTTGACCTAGCAGTGAGGCCGCAGTACCCATATCGCCAGCTTCTGCCGCATCAGCCAGCTTGTTTGCATTTCCTTCAACACTGTCATTAAAACCTTCAAGAACAGCTAGACGGTCATCAGAAATATTCTCCATACCCATGTAAGGCAGCAGACCGCCAACAGGTATACGATGATTCGCAAGACGACGTGCACTATCAGCAGTCATTTCTACGCTATCAGTCATGATGCCCATCGTCATGCTCTGGAAATCAGCTAACACTTCTAACATGACCTGGCGTAATGTCGCTTTATCACTGTAACGGCTGTGCATGGCCAGAATTGCCATCAAGGACATTTTAGTATCTGTTGATAATGCTTTTACCTTGTCCTGTAACTCTGGCTTCATTAACTCGATTTGACCTTGCAGAAGTTTTTTCAACTCTGCCATGCCATTGTCAGCACTTGCAGTACCCGACATCATCAAACTTGCGCCAATAACAAGCCCGAAAAATTTGGAAATCAATTTATTACGTTGTGACATGTACTTTTCTCCTAAGAATTTTTTTAATCATGTTTTTTCTGTTATCGTTTACCTGAAGCTTGAGCTTCGATATGCCATACATACTAAAAAAACAGTTTGTCTATTTAATTTCTCAGTTGTAACAAGCTGTAATGAAATTGTTTCAAAACTGTAACAATGATGAATTTGACTCTAAAACATAATGATTCCCCAGACCCAACGAATACTGATTGTTGATGACGAACCCAAACTGAGAGAACTGGTTAAGGCTTATCTGTCAAAAGAAGGATATGCCGTTGAAGCTGTAGAAGATGGAGTTTCCGCTGATAAATACCTGGCTGAAAATGAAGTAGACCTGGTGATTCTGGACCTGATGCTTCCGGGAGAAGATGGCCTGTCGATAGGTCGCCGCTTAAGCCAGCAAAAGAATCTCCCTATCATAATCCTGTCTGCCCGGGGTGAAGAACTCGACCGAATTATTGGCCTTGAGATGGGTGCAGATGATTACCTGAGCAAACCTTTCAATCCCCGTGAACTGTTAGCCAGGGTTCGATCAGTGCTTAGACGATGTGGCACCTCTGATCAAACTTCCTCAACTGAATTAAACTCCAGTATGAGCTTCGGACCTTTTAAGCTGGATGTAGAAAAACACCAGCTCAGCAAGGGCCAACAGGACATTCCTCTCACCACCGGTGAATTTACCCTGTTACGCGTATTTCTGGAAAATGCCAATAGAGTCCTTAACCGAGACACGCTATTAGAAAAAACCAAAGGTTACGATCATTCTCCCTATGATCGAAGTGTGGATGTTTGTGTTGGCCGGTTACGTAAAAAAATAGAAACCGACCCTGCCAAACCTGAATATTTAAGAACCATCTGGGGTGCTGGCTATCTATTTACCGTGGATGAATAATTTCTAGAAACAAATGCGACTTGTAAAATCAAAAAGTTATTTCTGGAAAATTATCATTACTATCGGGGTTGTCTCGGTTGGTTTTCAGATTATCACTCTGTCTACCCTGGCTTATTACATGGTTGTACCACTAGGCCAAAGAGCAGCCGAAGATCTTGCCAGTGTCATTACTCATGCCGCAGAAACATGGCACAGCCTTCCAGCAAATAACCAAAAAGTCTTCAGTGACCGCATGTTCAATAAACATGAACTATTAATTTCCAGTTCAACTGAAAAACTTGATGATTCAACCAGCCTGCTGCCCTATTTATATTTCCTCGAAACCTCTCTTAATAAGGAACTTGGTATAAAAATTCAGATAAAACAAACTCTGGGAAAAGATGAGCAGGACTGGTTTTGGGTTGATATTCCTATTTCAGACATCACTGTTCGTTTTGGCTTTCCACGTTCACGTATAGGGGTAAATCCACCTATTGCTTTCTTTTTATTGTTAACCATTGGCATTTTCCTGACAATTGTTACAGCGGCTTTGCTCACTCAAAGACTTACCATTCCCATAGACCGGTTGTATCAGGCTGCTCAGGCCATGGGTAAAGGACACTGGCCGGAACCTATCAAGGTGGATGGACCAGAAGAATTAGCCGTTCTTACCAGGGAATTCAATCGGATGAATATTCAGGTAAAAGAATTGCTGTCAAACCGAACAACTTTACTGGCAGGTATCGCTCACGATTTAAGAACGCCACTGACTCAAATTCAGCTGGCACTAGCGATGCTGCCCGATGAAGGGGGTGATGCAGAATTGATGAGCAGTATTCATGATGACCTGAATGTCATCAACAGGCTAATTGGTGAAACACTAAGCATCAGCATGGAGCTGGAAGAAGAGCAGGATGCACCCACCGATATCGGAAAAGAAATAGAAAAGCTAATTTCAACTATCCAGACAAACGGAATAGAGATTAAATGGTCAAAAACCGAAACACCCTGCCAGGTACTTCACCCGCTGGCACTGCGTAGAATATTAACTAATTTTCTGGTCAATGCGATACGTTATGGTGATAAGAAGCCCGTGACTATCTCTTATCAATGTGATGATAAAAATATTATCATTCAAATTCTGGATGAAGGTCCCGGCATTCCTGTTGAACAAAGTGAGGCAGTATTTAGACCCTTTTATCGACTCGAGAAATCTCGGGGCAGTGGAACAGGGGGCAGTGGATTAGGTCTTGCCATCGTAAAACAACTGGCAGACGCCAATAAATGGGCCGCGCTGTTAAAGCCCCGAAACGGTGGTGGAACAATCGCCGAACTGGTTATACCGGTCAAAGTCAAAAATTAAGCGAATAACTAACCCGACTCTATTATTGAAGACCTGATTGAGCTGGCTTTACAAGATCACCAAATATGTTATCTACAGCTTGATCAACGATAAACTCATGAATCTGTTTTATCTACTGGAATTAAATAAACCGGTACTGGTGTTTTTTTAATGAGCTCTTCACTGGTGCTGCCGAGTAATATTTTACTGATAACGCCCTTTCCATGTGATCCGACTACAATAAAATCAATAGATAATTTGTTAATCCCATTCAGAATCATTTGAACTGTTTCACCCTGCACCATCAACGCCTTGCATTCCAGTCCATTTTCACGAAAATCTTCAGCATAATTTTGCAGCGTTTTATGTTCTTTATGGAAACGTTGTGCAATTTGATCTCTTATTTCAGAAGGATCAATGGCATACATTGCTGCAGGGTCATAATCGTAGGTGATATGATCCGGATTAGGTTCGGCTACGTGCAACAAACACACTTCTGCAGCCATGACTTTAGCCAGCGTTCTTGATTCAAGAAGAACCTTGTCAGTAATGTCAGAAAAATCAATCGCAACTAATATTTTCATGATTCCACCTCATTATTGTTGAGTTAAAGCCGGTCACAGGGTAACCAGCAAATCCGTTTGTTATATTTGTTGTACGTCAATAGCCTAAAACCATCAATGATTTAAATCAAATATTATCCCTACTCACTTATTTCAGCAAACATTCCGTTGGTCAATTTTTTCAAATCAGCAGGACTTAGTTCTATTTCCAGACCTCGTCGACCCGCACTCACAAAAATTGTTGCAAAATCCTCTGCCGAAATATCTATAACAGTTTTAAGCCTTTTCTTTTGCCCTAATGGACTCACTCCACCCAACACATATCCTGTCAATCGCTCTACATCATGTTTATCGGCCATGATGGCTTTTTTAGCACCTGCTGCTTTTGCAATACGTTTCATATTTAACATGCCTGATACTGGTACTAATCCTACAGCAAAGTTTTTTTGATCCAGATAGACCACTAAGGTTTTAAAGACCTGCAAAATTGAAACACCCATTTTATCAGCTGCTTCGATACCATAAGATTCTGCATTTGAATCATGTTCATATTCATGTGTGTTAAATTTTATTTTTGCTTTTTTAGCCGTATTAATTGCAGGGGTCATATCAGATGCACTCTGGACGATTTTATAAATAACTATTTTCAATTTAAATAGTCACGTGTTCAATTTCAACTTTATCATGTAACTGTTGCTGGATTTCCAACAGCAAGGCATTGTTTATCATTTCATCAGTGGTCACCAGATGAACGGTAAATGCAGTTTCAGTAGTACTCAATGCTCATACATGTAAATCATGAAACTCTGTAACATTATCAATTTTATTTAAATAGTTTTTAATACCCTGAATATCAGTACCTTCCGGGACTGCATCAACAGAAAGAATGAGCGATTCTTTTAACAGATTCCATGAACCGATTAAAATAACGATTACAATCAGCAGGCTGAGCACATGATCAAGCCATAACCAACCAGTCAGCAAAATAGCTACACCCGCCAGAACAACACCCAGTGAAATAGCTATCGCAAAAGCTCGATTATAATTATTTACGTGATGATGGCGGTGATCGTGTGACATTCTAAATGCAAGCAAATTTAAGGGACTGACAAAACTGCACAGTTACACAGGTCATCGCTTTCAAAAGCTGTTATATCTCCAGCCTTTAATCCAGGCACTGGAAATAATCGAACTGTTAAAGGTTTATTCAAACGAAAAGCCATGGTTCCGGTATCACGCATTAAGGCAGATATTTTTTCAATGGATGTATCGCCTGGAATAGGCACTGTATCCAGTCCAATTCCACAGACCGCACTATAAGTTAGCAAAGAACGAATATCGAATTCATTTTGTATTGTGCCCTCGGCTAATCCCGTGTCTTCAGTTAACGCCAGCATTAAACCGGAAAAGCCGACCAGTTCTACATTTTGTATCGACTTAAAAACTTTGGTCAATAATGAAGACGCTTCAACCGTACCTGAAGCACCGAAGTAGTCAACACCCAGTCGCTTATAAACTTCAACCATACTCGAACAATCTTTGGAGGGAGCAGCGGAGCTATCAAAACCTGAGAAATTAAAATCCTCAGTTTCACTACTATCGACGATGATTTTAATACGATCAACATGATATTGAAGTGCTTCATTCATCACCTGAAAATAACCCTTAAACAGATTATTATGCTTTCCATCAGGATAAGAATCATTGAAGTCATCCAGGACCTGAACCAATAGATCTGGAGTTTCCAAACCAATAACAAAACACTTACCCATTTCTCTTCGATGATAACTTGCAGGGAAATAAGGGATTAACGGGTCACAGTTAAAATTAACTGGGAAATTAAAATTGCCTTCTCCTCGAGGTGTAATTTTACTGATTTTTTTCACTGCCATGGCAGCCTCAGTGATCAGTTCATTATCAAGTATAGAATTTTCATCAAGTCCTACATTTACACAGGCATTACATAAATCACCATAAGCTTTTATTAATTCTGGTAATAAAGAAATTTCATGTTTATTTCGTGCTTCACCGATTGCAAACCTGATTCTTAAACCCGGCAAGTCCAGATCATTGAGCAATTGTGTAATGGTTTCTAAATCAGATTTCGCATCATCAATAGTTGTAGTATTTAAAAACTCACCAAACGGGTTAGTCACTATGCGAATAGATTGAACTTCATAATCCTGTAACAAAAATTTTTGTGAAAGATCGGAACAAAATTTAGCTGCCTGATAAATTGATTCCTGCCAGGTGGATTTATCCTTATCCATAACCACGAATGTAGTGACTGTTCTTATTCGACAAAGCTGTTTGTTTTTAAAATTCATAAAGATCATTTCACTCAAATTATGGACAACATTAACGACTGCTATTTACAAAACGTTTTTTAAATTCTCCCGGTGTCAGCCCAATCAAACGTACAAATATTTTTCGGCAGGCACCAGAGTCTTCATAGCCAACATTATTCGCAATCATTTCAAATGAAAATTGAGTATTTTCAAGCTGTTCACAAGCTTTTTGAATTCGAAATTTTTGCAAGTATTCACCTGGTTTTAATCCAGTCGCCTTAACAAATCGACGTAAAAAAGTTCGTTCCGTTAAATAGCAAAATTTAGCCAGCTCCGCAATTTTAATCGATTGTTTAAAATCAGTTTGTATCTTTTTTTGAGCTTTCAAAACCGCTTCATCTGCATGACTGGTTTTTGGTCTAAACTGTTGATAATACCGTTGCTCACGTTGACCGGTATCAATTACCAGTGTTTTACCCAGTTGGCGCATAATTTCAGGGCTGGTAAATTGGGCTACCAATTCTAACCCTAAGTCTACCCAGGACATCATTCCACCTGCAGTAATCATATCGTCATCATTAATAAGGATTTCATTCACCTTCAAACACACATCCGGGTAATCATCAGTAAAGTTATTCTCCAGCCCCCAATGTGTCGTCGCTTCTCTATTATTTAATAATCCAGTTGAAGCAATAATGAACGATCCAGCACAAGCAGAACAAAGAATGCTGCCCTGCATATGTTTTGCTATTAACCATTTTTTTAAATATTCGGCTGGATTTAGATAAAAGTGATTCTCCAGGCCTGGTGGTAACAATACTGCTTTATATGTTTTGTTAGTTGACTCAAGCTGTGTCAGCTTAAGAACATCGGTATTAAAATGTATGTGAAGTTCCTGTTCAACACATAGCTGATTTGCGAGTGAAAACATTTCACTCAAGCCATAAATAGCAGACTGCAGCGATCCGGGGTATTTAATGATTGCTATATTCACAGAACTTCACTTTGTCAATTATGACTCGAATTATGTCAATACTGCCACTCTTGTTCAAGTATCAAAAGTTGCATAATTATTTTGTTATCTAAATTTACTTAATTGGAGCCAATCAAATGAACTCAAAAAGCCATAAAGCATTAATTGTTATCGATCTACAAAATGACTATTTCCCTGAAGGCAAGTTTCCTTTATGGAATACCGAACAGACTCTGGCCAATATTGAAGTAGCAATCGCAAAAGCTCATGAGCAAAATATCCCTGTCATCAATGTTCAGCATATAGCCAATAGCGAAATGGGTATTGCTCCTTTTTTCAATAAAGACTCAAGCGGTGCTGATATCCATCCTCAAATTCTTAAAGCTGCCCCCGATGCCAGAATCATTATCAAAGAGTTTGCAGATAGTTTTGAAAAGACAAATTTTGAAAAAACATTGAAAGAACTTGATATTAATGAATTACTTATTTGTGGCATGATGACTCAAAATTGTGTCACCCATACCGCAATTTCTAAAAAAGCAGAAAGCTATAAAGTCTCTATTCTGGTTGACTGTTGCACCAGTGTTGATGAGATGATTCACAACATCGCATTACATGCTGTTTCAACTCGTGTGCCATTATTACCTGCTGAACAACTACTGTAGTCAATAAAGTGCTCAAAGCCTTTAATTTATTAGTATTCCATGATGTTTTTTACCCAATGCCTTCTATAATCAAGATACTTATCTCAGCATTTTTGTGGATATAATTTAGATAAACTCGGGCACTACTCAACTGGAATTAAAATGAATACTCAAACAGCTCAAGCTGATACTGAAATACAAATAATCAAACAACAAGATACAACATCAAATCCCGCTCCTCTAGGTCTAATGGGCTTTGGCATGACGACCGTTCTATTAAATTTTCATAATGCCGGCATTTTTGAGCTCGGCTCAATGATACTGGCGATGGGCTTCTTTTATGGTGGTTTTGCCCAGATCATTGCAGGGCTAATGGAGTGGAAAAAAGGCAATACCTTTGCAACCACTGCATTTACCTCTTATGGCTTTTTCTGGATGTCACTGGTTATGCTGGTGGTTCTACCTAAAATGGGACTGGTTGAAGCTCCTGAAAACTCAGCCATGGTTGCCTATTTAATCATGTGGGGTGTTTTTACCGGTGTATTGTTTATAGCAACTCTTAGAATAAGTCGTGCATTGCAATTCGTTTTTGGTTCCCTGACATTATTGTTTTTCTTATTGGCATTAGGCGATTACACCGGTAGCCAGGCCATCAAACTCATTGCTGGCTATGAAGGTATTATCTGCGGATTTTCTGCAATCTATACCGCTCTTGCCCAGGTACTTAACGAAGTTTATGGTAAAACAGTCGCACCAATCGGTCTTATTGCTAAATAGGGTTATAGACCTTAATATCTGTAGGGTGCTCCATGCGCACGATTAGTGATGGTACTGAATTACAATAGTGCGCACATCACACCCTCACCCTACCAGGGCATCATATTGGTAGGAGGAAGTTTGTTCTCAATTTGCCCCATCAAAAAGGTCATTCGTCCCAGATGAGTTGCTATAACTACTGTCATTCTCTCAACTGACGTATTCATGGACTTTATTTCCGGTGTCATTTCTTCCAGGTTTACCATCGAGCCATGCATATCTGTCATGATGACTTCCATTTCATTCATGGATTGATTCATTTTGGTCATTTCTTCCAGCATGGCCGGAATAGTCGCTGAGGCAGGCTGAGCTGTTTTATCTAGTTTATCGATGGCAGTGCTGATGGTATGAAAGTCTTTAAATCCGTCCGTCCATATAGGTTGCCACACAAAAACGAACATCGACATAAGTACAATAAGGGATAATGAGGAAACCATAAAAAAGATGCCCATCCACAGGTTGGCAAATTTTTTAGATTTTATTTCTTTATTAGGTTCAACTACTTTCTGTTCATTCTCAAGTTCGCTCAAAGTGCACTCCTAAGCTATAAAGGTTATCTAATATAATTTCAATTTGAAGCAACAACAGGTATCTCCTCATCAATCACTAATATAACAAATTTATACCTGATTATGAAAATATATGATTAATGAAGATCATTCATAAGTATTGTTCATAACTGTCTATTTTGGACTTAAGTCTTTGTGCAAGAAATAAATTAGCTTCTCCTAATTGCTCAAGTATAAAACTGGCTTCGGCCCTATATTTTTCAATTTTTTCCTTATTCCAGTGTTTTGGTGGTGGTTGTAAATTGGTAATCCTGTCACATAGTTTCACCATCCAGACTTCTTTAGGCTGCTGTTTAATCCTGTAAATGCTATCTTCCATTTGTTCTTTTTTTGTTGGTAAATCTTTATCCTTTGTAAGTGCTAAAACACCATCTGCAACTTCGACACTAAATTCATTTTTAATTTCATTATAGGTCGTATCTGTATCTTCAATAGCATCATGTAATAAGGCACACAAAACCAGTAGGTCAGGAAAATGAATGTCTTTATTATTGGCAACTGCAGCGGCTGCTTCCATTGAAACCAGTCCAATGTGATTGATGTAGGGTATATCTCCACCCGGTACCTTTTGACCATTGTGAATGATCGAAGCAAAGTTCCATGCTGTTAAATATTGTTGCTGATTCCAAATATTCATTTTATCTCTAAACCCATTTTTCCAAACCTTATTCTTCACTGACGATCAGCATTACTTTTTGACCAATTTCAATGGCATCGGCACTTTTATCTATGCATACTGAAACATGACCCCACGAAACAGGCAATACAAATTGAAAGAAATTACCATACCTGACCAAAAGATAATCAAGACCTCCACAATCTATATTTCCTCGTTGCGATGCAATTTTAAGCATGGTTGGATTTGCTAATAGTTCTTCATATTTATCTGATTCTGAACTACTTGCTCCTTGCATATTATTTTTCATTTTTGTTTGCAACTGACCATGTTTGTAAATAGCAACATAGCGAATACTTTCAGAAATATTAAAAATTTCTTTTATCATGTATTTTTATATCCACGAGAAATTTTTAGTGTGCAGATTTTATTCATCTGATCCATACCAGAATTTTGGAAAAGCCTGTCCCGTTCTTACTAGCCATTTTTTAAAATCATTTTTCAATACAACTTCATCCTTTAAAACAAGTTCAGAAGGATCTGCTTTTTCTTCGGCTACATTTATTAAATGGGCGAGAACACCTGCCTTTACAATTATTGGACCTTCTGTGGCTATTGATGTGTAACCAATATAAGGGTAAGACAATAGTTCTTCAGTTGAATTTAACCATTTGGGATTTGTACTTTGAAACCTTAAGCCTTTTTTAATAACACCCTGGGCAAGCTTTCGAGCAATGATGACATCATGCTCAAGGGTTTCTCTTCCCCATAATTTCACAATATCCCAAAATTTATATGATTCTACCTGTGTATTAATTTCCATAATATTCTAACGTTAAACCCTGATTTTAAAATTAATGATGATCCTTAAGCCTCTCCATTAAACCAGAAACTCTCAACGTTTTCTGTCGAATAGTCGACTTTATTATTGCCTCACTACCCCAGATTTCAACCGATTCAGCTGCTCGAGTAATTCCGGTATAAAAGAGTTCACGAGTAGAAACTGCTGTTTCTGTATAAGGTAAAATTAGTAATATATGGTTAAATTCAGAGCCCTGAGATTTGTGAACTGTCATCGCATAAGCTGTTTTATGCTCAGGGCATTGAGATAAAGATAAGCTTCGATATTCTTCCTCGCTTATTTCAAACCATATTTTTAGTTGTCCTGAATTATCTGGCCAGATAATACCGATATCTCCATTATGAATATCATACTGATAAACATTACTGGTCATCATAATCGGTTTACCGGCATAAAATTCGGTGTGAACCTCCAGACCCTGTTTTATCTTTACGTAAGTTTCAATCTGGTTATTAATTGTGTCTACACCTGTTGGTCCTTTCCACACTGCTGATAGTATCTGGTATTGGTGAAATAGCTTAAAGACTTCATTTATTGAATCCGCCTGCATCATCGGTATATAAGTTTTACCTGCTTGTTGCTTTAGTTTGGCCGGAAGTACACTTTCATCATTTTGTGACCAGATTACAGTAGAAAAGAGATCTGTCGATTTTAATTGTTTTATACATTGCCCACTATCACCCTGATTTATCGATTTTGCTAATAATCCAATACCCGAGAATTCATCGAAGCGATGGCTTTTTTGTAAAACGACCACATGGTCAGCTAAAGTAAAATCAGATTGATGTATCGGTAAATCATAGTTCAGTAACTGCTTTATCCAGAGTTGCTGATCTCTATTAAATTCAGTTTGTGTCATGCCTCCACATAAGTCAGCAAATACGCTACCCGCTTCCACAGATGATAGTTGATCCTTATCACCCAATAATATCAATTTACATTCCGTAGGTAATGCCGCACAGACAGCAGCCATCATTTGCTGGTCAATCATGGATGCTTCATCCAGCACAAGCAGGTCACAGGCAAGAGGACACTGCTTATGATAACGTGGCCGATGAGTATAACGGTGTATTCCCAATAACCAGTGCAAAGTAACTGCTTCATCTGGTATTTGATTTTTTATACTGTCATCCAGATCCATTTCGCCGCGTAACTTTTGTATGGATTCAGATAAACGTGCCGCAGCTTTACCGGTTGGCGCTGCCAGTTTAATTTTAAAGTTGCCTATAGTTTTTTGTTGCTGAATCAATATTGCGAGAATTTTACTGACGGTCCATGTTTTTCCTGTGCCAGGCCCACCTGAAATTATATTGAGTTGATGTTTACTGCTAATGATTGCAGCAAGCTTTTGATAATTTGGAGTATCATCACCAGCAAACAGTTTGTTAATAGTTTTAATATCTATTTCAGCACTGCTGGCTCCTGTCATGCTTAACAGGCTTTTGCTGATATTCTTTTCATTATGATAATAGCGATTCAGGTAGAGTTTATTATTATCTATAATCAATGGCTTTTTATCATCTCCTTTTCCAACAACTGGGCTTGACTCAATTTGCTGTAAAAGTTCATTATTTTCTGGATAGCCTGACCAGCCAAGTTCTTTAATTTTATGTGGAATTGATGATATTTCCAGACAGACATTTCCCCTGTTAATTTCTACATTAACCAGGATGCTTAGCCATAAACAAAATTCCGTTGCTTCCGCTATATTTTCATTAATATATCGTGCCAGAGTATAATGACTGTAATCCAGTTTGTTTTCTAATATTGCTTTATTTATTTCTAACAGCTTATTCATTGAATAAACCATCCAGTTGTTGAATTACCTTAAAATCTGGTTTATGGAAATACACACCATATTTATTTTCATTGAATGAAGACATACCCCGCAAAAAAAGGTAATAGACACCGCCAATGTGAACGTCATAATTATAATCTGAAATTCGTGATTTTAAAAACCGATGTAAGGCCAGGGTATAAATCAGATACTGCAAGTGGTAATGGTGATCGTACATGGCTTCTTTACAGCTATGTTCATCATAATTTTGAATTGAATCACCCAGGTAATTGCTCTTGTAATCAGCAATGAAATACTGACCATTAAATTCAAAAACAAGATCGATAAAACCTTTTAAAAAGCCATTGATACTGGAAAAAGTAAATACCTGCTCCGGCCGGCTATAACTGTACTGGTGGAGCAATTTATTTAACTCATCAGCCTTGAGTTTATGACTCGACATATAAAATTCCATCTCACTTATTTTTTGCTTCGGCATTAACTTCTTTAATTGTAGGCCACCAACATCACACTCCATAATGTCTGTCATCCATTGCATCAGGCAGGGAACCCACTTTTCTTCAAACCCATATTCATTGCACTTAAGCTGAACAAGGTTTTCATCTACTGGTTTATCAAATGGTTGATTCTCCAGAATGTCATGCAAAAAATTACCTGCCTTAGCTCCTTTTTGAAAGGTAAATCGATTCAACTCATCCAGTTCAAAAACAGCTTCATTTTCTATAACTGGATAGATGACTGCATCATAATCGGGCCTATCCACTTCTTCGGTAAATCCACTGGAGGCTATCTGACTATATGAGCTGATACGCCATTGTTGTTGAATATTTCTGCTGAATTCATTAGCCAATTTTTGTTTAACTGCCGCTTTTAATTTATCATTGTCATTTTGATTTATCTCTCCAGCATTGTTATTACTGAATGCTATGAGTTGATTTTCACCTTTTTCAGTATTCTGTTGTTTGTTCAATAAAACAAATGGTTGAATTAACTCTGCCTCGTTATTCAAATCTAGATTAAGAGGGTAGTTTCCTTTTTTAATATGGTCACTGAATAAACAATGCGCAATGGCTGAACTACCGGCTCCTTTAATATGGCCCCAGCCCACATAACAGCGATATATCGCCCTGGTAATAGCCACGTAAAACAACCTGATTTCTTCAGCCAGATTTTCCTGATGCCAGGTTTCACGCTCTGCCTCATCAAGTATCATGACTTTTTTGTTTCCCAATTTATCATGATAGCTATAACTATCCGGTTGAAATTTGTTGCTTTTAACGTCCCACATAAAAGGCATGAAAACAATCGGGTACTGCAGCCCTTTACTTTTATGGATAGTCACAATCCTGACCAGGTCACTATCACTTTCCAGTCTTAACTGATGTTCTTCATTACTCGCACTGTCTTTGACCTGTTCACGTTGTTGCAATAACCAGTGTAATGCCTGACTGAAACTCGCGTGTTTGTTTGATTGCTGCTGCAATAATTCTACGATGTGTATCCAGTTGGTGATGAGTCGCTCACCATCCATGTAGCTTATACTTTTTTGTAGTGTTTTTTGATCCTCCATCAATTTAAAAAACATAGAAAGAATTCCTTTTTGTTGCCAATGCAACTGGTATTCTTTCATTTGTTCAAGCAAGCTAACCAAAAGCTGATTATCCTTTTGTAAATTCAATATCTGCTGCATATTCCAGCTGAATAAATCCGTGCTTAGTAATCCACATAAACGTCTAATGTTTGATGGTTCTATCAACACCTCTAGTAATAAACTTATTTCTCGAGCCTGGTCTGTAGCAAATACCGAATCACGTAATATCAATGCACTGCTGATACCAAGTTCAGCCAACTTGCTTTTCATCAAACTTGCCTGTCGGCCTGTTTTTACAAGAATAGTTAGATCCTTCGCTTCAACTGTTTTGCTTTCAAGCTGTAAAGTTTTCTGCTGTAAAATATCAAATATTTCACGGGCACACACAGATGCAAAAAAATCTGTTGCCTTACCTTTGGAAGCCGGTTTATCTGTGAAAGGGTAAATCCAGCTAACCAACGGTTCAGCATATTTATTATTATCCGTGATATATTTTGGCTTTTTAGTATTTGTTTTGCTGTTAGAAAATTCTATTAACTGATCAAATATAAATGCATTTGTATTAAATTTAAAAAATTTATTAACCAGATCAATAAAATCAGCTGATGAGCGATAGTTTGTTTCCAGGGTGAAATGATTTTTAGTTGACTGTTTTGCCTGCTGATAGGTAAAAACATCTGCACCACGAAAGCTATAAATTGCCTGTTTTGGATCACCAATTAAAATTAACGTTTTATTTTCATTCGATTCAGTCTGGTATAGATTTTTAAAAATATTGTATTGCTTATTATCTGTATCCTGAAATTCATCAACCATGGCTAAAGGATATAAATCGGTCACTTTTTTAATAAGTGAAGTATTGTCTGGCGTTAATACCATGCTTAACTGTTTTATTAGATCATTGAATGAAATGTTTTGAGCACTGGACTTCGCTTCATGAATACTTTGTTGAACACTGTTCGTTGCATTAATTAATATTTCTAATTTTTGTTTAAATAGCCATTGCTGGTGTAACACACTAAACTCATCTGCCACATCAAAAAATCTTAAATTCAAGCGATCATCATGGGTGTTTTTCTTTTGACATAAGCTTAATTTTGAAACAGTAATTAAAGACCATTTTTCAGGAATTGTGTGGGGTATGGTTTTAGTAAAATAATCCTGAAGCTGAATTAATAATTTTTTTACAGTGTCAACACGAACCCTGGCTCTATTCAGTGATGGACTATCCAATAAAAATGACTGGATCTCCTCAGAGGAATTTTTCCATAATCTGGTTAATTCAATCCATACTTCTAATGCCTTTTCATCATCAGATTCATCATCTAGTTGTTGAGATGTAATTTTTACAGTTTCCTCAAAACCAAGAAGCGGTCTGACATCATTTAATAATTCATCAGGATGAATCCATATAGAAAGAATCCAACGTAATTTATTAATTTCAGTATTTGTAATTTGTAACCGCCAGAAATCTCTAATAGCCGTTTGTTCTAACTCTCTTTCATCCGGGATGATTTGTTGTTGAAGTAATGAGTTCGTTTCTACCGGAAAACTGTTTAATACTCTCTGACAAAATCCATGAATCGAATAGATTGATGCTTCATCAAAATTGATCAGAGCTTCCTGTAATGAAAATATTGCTTTTGGATTTCTTTTATATAAGCCAAATAAATCATCAAATTCAGATTTTATATTATTTGCATCCGTTAGATAATTCCATACCTCATAAACCAGCTCTCTAATCCGCCCTTTAAGCTCCTGAGTTGCAGCATTGGTAAAAGTAACTACCAGTATCTGATTTACTTTGTATTCTGTCTCTAATAAACAGCGAACATAAAGGTGCGTAATTGTATATGTCTTACCAGTACCCGCACTGGCTTCTATTAATGAAACACCCTTTAACGGATGGGACTTTAAATTTACTGCTGAAGGATTGTTCACTTTTTATCCTCCAGAATATTTTCAACCAGAGGTGACATATACCGAGATGAGTTAACAAAAAATTCTGCTGAAAAGTTCTCAGCATTATAGGGTGAATTTTTCAAACTGGTTTTTAAGTAAATATCTTCAGCTTCATAGAATGGATTGAAATCATCTGGCTGCCACAAACTTTTAATCTTTTCTACCGCACTATCTTTATTTTTTTTATTTAGCATTATTTCATATTCATAGGATGTATCTACATAAAATTCTAATGCTTTATTCCTTCCCTGGTTGAAACCTTCTATGAGCTGCTGAAGATAAACTCTAGCCTGCTCTACAGTAACCATCTGGAAGCCGGATAATTTTACATTTTTATATTGATCTTTATAGTAAAATTCACAAAAGTTAATTTCATCAAGTGCACATAAAAAACAATGTTGAATCCAGTAACTAAAAATATGTTTTCCCTTCAGCCTGGATTGATTAATCTGCAACAACCCTTTATTAGAAAAAGAAGCTACTCTTCCACTTAGTTCAACTTGTTCAATTTTTATATTTCCATCCAGAAAATTTATTCCTGAAAACTCTGTATGAGTTGATACCTTTAGATAGTCATCATTAACCTGTTGATAATTCTCTTCGTATTGAATAACACCAGAATTTAGTTCTGCCAGCTCACCACTGTTTAAATACCTGTCTCTTTGAACATTTCCATTTTCAAATAATTCAGTTAATAGTTTTGCATTAAGCGAATACTTCTGTAATGGGTCCAGTGTAAATATTTCATCATCCTGAATGCCTTCAGCATAATCATTCAATGACATATTCAGTCGTTGCTGCATAAAGTACTTTGCTGGATTCTTATAAAAATTAATTAATTCGTCAATTGTGATTGCTGTTTCTAAGTCTGCAATTTCAATCGGTTGTGCAAAAGGTTTTAAAGAAATTTTTTCAAAATCAACCTGCCACTGTTTTGAATAACTTCCCTGTTTAAAATTCTTAGGACTAAATGCCTGTAATGCTGTTTTAATTAATGGGATTCTACCTCCCATTGTTTGCTCAATATAATCTAGTAATTCAGTCACAACTACTGAGGGTTCTATGCTTGAATCATCTTTTTTATTCTGCCCTACGTAACTGATATACAGTGTATCCCTGGCAGACAGTAAAGATTGTAAAAACATATAGCGGTCATCTTCTCTTCTTGATCTGTCACCTTTTTGTGGATTGATACTGATCAAATCCAGTTGTAATGGAATTTCTTTACGAGGAAATCGGTCTTCTCCCATGCCGATCAGGCAAACCACTTTGAAGGGTAAAGTCCTCATTGGAATAAGATTACAAAAATTGATGCCACCTGATAGGTAATAATGATGTGCCGAACCCTGCGATATGGCATTTTGTAAAATATGGTGTATTAAAGTTCCATCTAGTGCTTCATCAAATTCAGCCTGAACTACCTGTTGTTGCCAACTTGCAACTTCATCTCTTAAGGGTTTTACCAACCACTCTTCTTCATCATCAAGTTTTACAAAGGTATCAATTAGCTCATTAATATGGAGCTGCCATTGTTGCAACTCCATAACCTGTGATAATCGTTTTGACCAGATAGAAAGATCATCCAGAAATTTTTGTAACTGCCCAAGCGACTGATAATCCGCCTGGCTCATCACCGTCTCAGAAGCAACTCTATTTTCAAACAGTTCAACCTGATCATTCATGATATAGGCGGTTAGCAACCGGCTAATACCATGCAGCCAGGTATTTAAGCTATCCGTTCCATCGGCCAGCCCCAGTTTTTGTTTATGTGTATGATCCAGCCCCCAGTGAATATGATTACTGGTTATCCAGTACCTTATGGTTTCGACTGCTGTTTCATCCAGATCATAACGTCGCTGTAAAGCTGGTAATTCCAGCCAGCTTAAGACCTCATTCGCTGTGAGACGGCTTGAAGGTAATCTGATCCAGTCCAGAATTGCCTGTAACAAAGGTGATGAAGACATTTCATTATTGTCTGAAATACTAAAGGGTATTTTTTTGTTTTCATCCTGCTGCCCAAATACCGCTTCAACATAAGGTGCAAGGGTATTGATATCAGGGCACATCACCACGATATCATGCGCCTGAAGCGTGATATCAGTATCCAGCATATCCAGTAATCGGTCATGCAAAACCTGAAGTTCGCGTAACTCACTGTAACAACTCACAACCTGTATTGAATCGTCTTCAACGAATTCTATTTCTAGAGGATCAAGAGACAATTGCAAAATATCAAATTTAACCCTGTTTAATATTCTATCCGGCTTAATTTCTTCAAATTGAGGATTATCGACAGTAGTCAATGAGCTATCATAAAATTGATCAATATAATCTCTACCCTGCTTACCAAGCGATGCAAGTAGTTCATTTTCTACCAGCGGATTTTCACCCTGCCTGATCTGCTCCTTTTTGCTCTGAATATCACCCCAGTAGTGTTCACAGGGATTCAGGTTAAAGATATGAACATCGATATGTGAACCCAGAGCAGCTAATACATTAAGGTATAACGGCGACATAGCCGAGATAGCAAATACAAATAACCGGTCTGGTAATTTAACCAGATCGGCATTACCGGATGAAAGATACTTAACCAGCTTGAAAATTAGATCTGCACGATGGGGTTTCTGATTTTGTGCTCGGATGAGATTCCATAAATATGCCTGCCACTCTTCTGTTGAAGAGTTTGCCGGTTTACCCTGCTCCCAGTTTTGAATCATTTTAGGACGATAAACCAGGTACTGGTCATACAGACCAGCCAATTTTTCAGCCAGTTGAAAACGATTTATGGCTTTAGTGTCATCGGCTAAATAAGATTTTAGAACATCCAGCTGAGGATCATCAATATGTCGTTGTAACACTGACATCAACTGCCACCTTAAAACTTCACCGTCATAAGCCGACAGTGACTCAACATCATCAAACTGTGACAGGAATATATCCCAGATAAAACGTGAGGGTAAAGGAAACTGCAAATTGGCAGCTATACCCTGCGACAGGCTTATCTGCTGTTGTAACCAGCGTTTCATGCCAGGGTTTTGCACCAGAATATGTTCCGGCTCAAGTACAGAAGGGTTATTGCCGCCCAGTTGATGTAACAGAATTTCTGTTAATTTTTTCAGGTTATTACTGTGATGAATAATCAGCATATATATTGTTGATTAAAGTTGCTTCATAGAGAAAGTGACAAACCTATACTGTAACAGTACAAACATTCAATTTATATGACTGCTGTATTTTTCTCCATAAGTACTATTTACAGGTGTTCTTAGCTATAAAACACTTTTAATAACATAAATGTTAATGCTTTCTTCTCTTAATACCTTGATTATCAGTGTATTTGTACTACAAAAAGAGAGTCACATTAAAAAATAAAACAGCTTTATAATGAGCACTACATCAACACCACTAAAAGCACTGATTGTCGATGATGAAATGACAAATCGCCTCATATTACGCTCATTGCTCAAAAAACAGGGCTATGAAACCGTAGAGGCAAAAGATGGCAAGGAAGCTGTAGATTTATTTGTGCAGGAATCTCCGAGCATCGTTTTCATGGATGTCATGATGCCCGTGATGGACGGCTATGAAGCCACCAGGATTATTAAAAGCAAATCTGGTAAAAGCTTTATTCCAATCATTTTCCTAACAGCCGTAACCGATGAAGAGTCACTACAAGCCTGTATTGATGCGGGAGGAGATGACTTCCTGATTAAACCCTATGACAAATTTTTGCTTCAAAGCAAAATTCAGGCAATGCAAAGAATCTCAAACCTTAACAATGAAGTTAAAGGAATGTATAGCCTGATTCATCGCGAACAGGAAATAGCAGAACAGGTTTTTAATAACGCTGAACAGAAAACCAATATAATAAATAAAAATATTCGCAGCATTATTCGACCTGCCACAACTTTTAGTGGTGACATGATACTGTCCGAATACAGTCCTTCTCGAGATATCCATTTTTTAATAGGCGACTTTACCGGTCACGGATTATCTTCTGCATTGGGTGCTATGCCCGTATCTGAAGTTTTTAGAGCCATGACAGCCAAGGGATTTACTCCCGAAGAAATTCTTGTTGGTATTAATAAAAAGTTACGTCAATTCCTGCCAGTAGGCATGTTTTTATGCGTTCAACTGATCAGCATTAGTCACAACCTTGATCAGGTCACTATCTTCAATGCCGGTATGCCAGAAATGCTGATTATTGATGGTGCGACCAGTCAGATTAAACATCATGTGAAATCCAACATTCTGCCTCTTGGAGTCATCGATAATCTAAATGCTAAAGAATCGGCACAAACTCTTGAATTACAGCAAAATGACAAACTATTTTTGTACAGTGATGGCCTGACTGAAGCCTGGTCAGAGTCTGATGAAGAATTTGGTACAGAGCGCCTTGAATCTGCTATTCAAAATGCAGATCCAAATAGAATATTTGATAACTTGCTCTCAGAGTTAGAACAGTTTTGTGGCACCCGTGCTCAGGCTGATGATATTACTTTAATTGAAATTAACTGTATTCCTGATTTACTCCCTAAATTATCGGTTCATGACCCTGTCCCCAAAAAAGAACATCACTTTGAGTCAAAAGGAGATTGGGAGTATGTGTTCAATCTTAAAAACAACCGTTTAAGGGAAACCAATCCGGTACCCATTATTATTAATCAAATCATGGAAATGGAGGGTATCGAATCTGAACGACAATCTTTGTTTACTGTTTTAACCGAGCTATTTGTCAATGCTCTGGATCACGGTGTTCTTAATTTGAATTCAGCTCTTAAAGCTGACCCTGCAGGTTTTGCTCTTTACTTTAAAGAACGGGAAGAACGATTAAATAATTTAACTACCGGTCATGTAATTTTTCATATTGCTGTCGAACAAAATGATGATATTCGTAGCATTATGGTTCGGATAGAAGACAGTGGCGAAGGCTTTGACCATGAAAACCACATAGTGCCTGACCTCAATAATCATACCGGTCTTTCTGGTCGCGGTATTCTTCTCATCAGAGACTTATGTGAGTCTCTTAATTACATGGGTAAAGGTAATATTTCAGAAGCTATTTATAGCTGGAAGACCACATAATGTTTCAAACCTCTGAAGATAATAACAAAGATTATCTTCACCAACTGATTCAACTCTACAATAAAAATGTTTATGCCGGTGTCATCGGTGTTATTACAGGTGCTAGCTTTTTAGCTTATTTTTATTTAGAAACAGCCCCCTATTCATTAGTACTTAGCTGGTATTTGATTCTAATTTTATTATCTCTAACCAGACTCATCATTTATAAAATTTATAAATCAGGAAACTTCTTTTCAGATGAAAGTTATCGTAAAGCTATTTATTACAATATTTTATTAACAGCATTAGGTTGGGCTTATATTTCTTTTATTTTTGTTGATTTTGCTAATCAAAAAATATTACTCATCAGCTTAATGGTGCTATCAGCAGTTTCTGCTGGATCCATGACGACAATGGCTGGATTTACCCGTCTAGGTTTCGCCTATATCTCGTTGTCTATATTACCACTTTTAATTATGAATCAACTCTATAATAAGGAAATAAAAATAGAGCTATCCATTGGAATTCTCATTTATCTTGGCTTTATACTTTCAACCAATTATCGACTTTCAAAATCTACCCAACAAAATATTGGAAAATCTATACAGCATTTAAATAATGAAACCCTGATTAGACATGTTATTAATTCATCCGTAGACCCAATTATTTCTCTTGATCGGGATGGAAAAATTATCGGCTGGAATAAAACAGCTGAAGTAGTGCTTGGTTGGACTGATGAAGAGGTTCTCAACTTACCCATTCAATCTATAATTGATTTACAAAACAATAATGATTTATATGAAAATCTTGAGAAACCATCATCTAAAAAATCTGTAAATAGAAATAAGACTGTAACAATAAAGAATAAATTTGATATTGAACTAATTGTAGAAATTAAATTACGTCAGGCACTTTGTGGAGAAAATAGTTTATTTACTCTCAATATTCATGACCTTACTGAACAGGTTAAAAAAGATCGTGCAATTGTAGAGGCTGAAGCTAGATCACGAAACCTTCTCAACCTGGTAGACACCGGGATCATTGAACTCAATATCAATGGCAATATGAGTTTTATAAATGATACTGCCTTAAAAATATCGGGTTATAAAAGAGAAGAATTACTGGGAAAACGATTTCACGATACATTACAGTTTCAAGATTATAACAAGGTGAAATATAAGTGGTCTGATTCACCAATTTATCAATTACTATACAGCGGTCTATCCAGAAATCTGGAAAATGAAGTTTTCTGGCACAAAGACGGTCATATGCTTTACACCTCTTTAAGCTCAGTGCCTGTCTATGAAAATGAAAAAATTGTCGCTTCTATACTTTCATTTTCTGATGTTACCGAAAGCTTCCATGAAGGTCAGGAAAAGAAAAGACTTTTACAGATACGTGAAGCCAGTCCTGATCTAATGATGACATTTTCACGAGATGGAACTGTTCTTTCTATTAATAAATCATTCCGAGATATTTTTGGCATTACGGATGAAATACTGGAAAAAGGTATCAGCTTAAGTGATATTTTCAAAAGTCAGAAAACTTTACAGACGTTAGTCGATGTTGCTATACCTACAGCACATAAACAAAATTACTGGTCAGGAGAAACAGAGCTGGATACTTTGTATGGATCCAACATTTATGTCTCTCAGTACATTATGAAACTTAAGGATGATGTCGATATTCAATATTTCTCTCTGACTATGACAGACATTACAGACGCTAAACTTGCAGAAGAAGCATTAATAAACGCTAAAAATGAAGCTGAAGCTGCAGCGCAGGCAAAATCTGATTTCCTCGCTACAATGAGCCATGAAATAAGAACCCCTATGAATGGGGTACTTGGAATGAGTCAATTATTAACGGGTACACAACTTGATCAGGAACAGTCTGAATATTTGTCCATCATATCCAGGTCAGGAAATTCTCTTCTCACTATCATTAACGATATTTTAGATTTCTCTAAAATTGAAGCCGGTCATTTATCAATAGATTCCATTGATTTTGATCTTGAACGTTCTGTTCATGAAATATGTAACTTGTTAATGCCAAAAGCCGGAGAAAAAAGAATTGAGCTTATTCTAAATTATTCTGCAGACTGCCCAAAACTGGTTACCGGAGATGCCGGACGAATTAGGCAGATACTAATGAATCTTGTTAGTAATGCTTTAAAATTTACAAAAATAGGACACGTAATTATTCAAGTTCAACCTCTGCAATCAAAATTAGAGAATTCTGTAAATTTGGAGTTCTCAGTAATTGATACAGGTATTGGAATTGCTGAAAATAAACTGCAGAATTTATTCGATTCATTTACTCAGGCTGATAGCTCTACCACCAGGAAATATGGAGGAACAGGCCTGGGGCTCGCAATTTGTAAACAGTTAGTAGAATTGATGGGTGGTTCTATCAAGGTTGAAAGTCAGCCCGGTAAAGGTTCAAGGTTTTATTTTACAATTGAATTACCAGTCATTGAAAAACGTCATTATTTAAAACAGCAATCACTGTTATCTAAAAAGGTTCTCATTGTTGATGACCACAGTATAAACCTTCACGTTTTACGTAACCAATTACAACACTTTGGTATGGAAGTATCTGTGGCTACAAATTATTTACAGGCCATTGAAATATTAAGAGATTCAGAAAAAACCAGGAAAGATTTTGATCTGATTATTCTTGACTATTTGATGCCTGATATTGATGGTGCAGAACTCGGAAAATTAATTATAAGTGACCCTCAAATTCCTGCCTGCCCACTGGTTATTTACTCTTCTTCAGCTCGTAAGGGGGATGCCAAAAAGTTTGAAGATATTGGATTTTCTGGTTATTTAACAAAGCCTGCTTTATCCGAAGTTATGCACAATACTCTCGAGTGTGTTCTAGGGGAATTTAAAAATAAGACATCCAGTTATTCTGGAATTATCACAAAGTACGATGTTATAGATTCAAAAAATGATGATGTACTAAATGTTGACTTTAAAGGTGTCAGAGTTCTTCTTGCTGAAGATAATATTGTAAATCAAAAGGTTGCCAGCAGTTTACTTATGAAACACAATTTTTTGATTATGGTTGCAAATAATGGACAGGAAGCCATCGACCTCTTTAAGACTAACATATTTGATGTTGTATTAATGGATTGTCAAATGCCAGTTAAAGATGGCTTTGAGGCGACAGAAGAAATAAATGCATTTCAGCAAAAAAATATAATTTGACTGTACCCATTGTCGCACTTACAGCCAATGCAATGGAAAGTGACAAAGGGAAGTGTATCAGTGCCGGAATGCAGGGATTTGTAGCAAAACCATTTACAACTGAAATTTTATTATCATCCATTCAGGAAGTAATCACCAAAGAGGCCCCAGATAAAATGCCTAAAATCTACTCTCAATTATTATCCACTGCTAACCCACTCGATAAAGATATTTTAATCACTTTAAAAAAAGCTATGGAAGATGATTTCGAAGAATTATTACCTGCTTTTTTTGAAAATAGCAGGCAAATAATTTCAGATTTATGGAATGCAAAAAGCAGTCAGCAATTCGAAATATTACAACGCAATGCTCACAGTTTAAAATCCAGCAGTGCAAACCTTGGAGCATTAAACTTATCATCCCTGGCAAAATCATTAGAGCTTCAATGTAAAGAAAACAAGGCTGTGGAAAGCCAGCAACTAAATGCTATTGAAGATGAGTATTCCCGAGTAGAAACAGCACTGAAAGCTTTCTAGGTTTAGCCTGATATTGGTGTAGGGTGCGCCGTGCGCACCATTGGGATGGGTACTAAAATTCATGGTGCGCACGGCGCCCCCTACAGACTCTCAAGATAGAGTAGTAGTCTGAACCTATTTAATATAAGCCTTCAGATACATTTTCTCATAAAAAACTTTAACCCAGTGTAAAGGTGGCATCTTCATCATAAAACCACGTTTTGAACCACGGTAAACCATGCTTGCATTTGTCAATGTATCAACAATACAAATCAATTCTGTCTTAAAAGTATGCCTGACTTTTTTCAGATGTAGCACTTCAAGTATATTTTTTGCAGCTGCTTCAGCTTGAAGATCTGCCATGTGTGCCTGTTTCGGTTTCCAATCCGGTCCTGGAAAACTTCCAGCATCTCCTGCAACAAATACTGCATCCTCACCTTCAACCTGACAAAATTCATTAGCCTTAAAAAACCCACCTTCAGATAAGCTAAGCCCTGAATTAATGGCCCAGTCAGGCCCTGTCATTCCTGGTATAAAAAGAATTAAATCCGCTTTAAATGTTTCTTTTTCTGTTTCAACAGAGTTCTCGGTAAAGCGTTTCATCTTTTTACCAAGATAAGTTTTTATATTCCGCTTTTTCATTTCTGCAAGAATTTTATCAACTGCTTTTTCACCCATGCGTTTACCCGGTTTTGGGGCTGGACTGAAAAAGACAAGATTGAATTTTTCTCGTCTTCCCTGTTGTCTTAGCATGGTATCAACACCAAAAAGAAATTCAAAAACCGGTCCGCCACGCATGGCTGACGGTTCATTTGGATTACCCGAAAATCCAAATGCAATTGTGCCTTCATTCATTGCAGCCAGCTTATCTGAAAAACCCTTGGTATCTTCCCAGCCGCTACAGGCTATTTTGGCATGCTCAATGCCGGGAAGTTTTCTAATATAACGGCCACCACTGGCAATAATTACGGCATCATAATCGATAGAGTCATTTTCCAGTTTCAGTGATTTTGCTGAAGTATCAATGCCTGTTACTTTAGACTGGATATAATTAACATTTTTCCTTTCCAGGTAATCATGCAATGGCACGATAAGATCCGTATGATTTCTTTTTCCGGGTGGAACCCATATCAGACTTGGGTAATAAAAAAGTTCGGCGCGGGGGGCGACAAGACTTATTTTTCCATTAAACCCTTTTTTTCTTAATGTTTTTATAGCTGTACAAGCAGCAAAGCCAGCACCCGCAATGACAATATGTGGCATTAATTCCCCTTAAAGCTAGTTATTTATAAGTGATATCTGAAACAAAGAAGTCTCAGTTCTAAACAGGGAACAATCTTAACCGGCTTTTGAAAGAGCTGTAAAGCCAGAATTTTAAATGTGGGCAGTGAAAACGTGGAATAATAAGGGTAAAACTAGATAACCTCTAAAATTTTAGAGGTTATCTATAAAATAGTGAATCTCTGGCTATTTCATTTCAGCCATTTCTTTCTTTACCAGATAGTCAATAACCTCAATCATTTTGGCATTACTGCCTGCCTGGGAAGCACTGGTTCTATATTTTCCATTGATTACAACAGCTGGTACTCCGCGATGTCCATATTTACGCTCTTTCTGTTTACTTTTTCTAACCAGTGTATCAACTGGAAAAGAGTGGTAGTGATCACGAAATTTTTTCTCATCGACTCCAAGATTTTTAACAAATGCGGCCAGTGTATCAATGCTGTTTAAACGTTTATTTTTCAGATGAATTGCACTAAATAGTTTTTTATGAACCTTTTCAGTCTCTCCCATCATTTGTAGCGCAAAAAAGGCACGAGCATGTTCCATCCAGCTGGAATTCAATACTGAGGGTACCTGTTCTACTACAACACTATCTGGAATGGATTTCTGCCATTGTTCAACATATGGCTCAAATCGAAAACAATGTGGGCAGCCATACCAGAATAATTCAGTTACAACGACTTTGTCCGGATTAGAAGTTTTTACCGGTTTATTAATTTTAATGTATTCAATTCCTTCATCGAATTGCTGTGCATTTACCGATGTAAAAGAAATCAGTAAAGCTAAAATAGTAAAAATTCCAGTTCGGAACATAGTGTCACCTCTTGTTGTTATATTGAAACGATTCTTTTTGACCATTAAGTTAGCAGATAGTTTAACTTAATTAACATGAATATTGGATGAACAAACCAGAACTCAGCAATTTATTATAGTCTTAGGTTCAGGGTTTTCTTTTTTGGGATACCCTCAATAGTCCTTAGACTATTGAGGATGGTGTCTTTTATTATTTCAAACCTGCAACATAGGCTGCTACAGCTTTCATTTCAGCATTAGACATACGATTTGCAACATTTCGCATCATCTTTCCTGCATCGTTAGTACGACTGCCATCTTTAAATTTTTGTAGCTGGGCAGCAATATACTCTGGATGCTGACCTTTTAAGCCAGGGTAAGCAGCAGGACCATTTCCTTCTCCGCCAGGGCTATGACAACCCATGCAGGCAGCTACTGCAGTTTCAGTAATACCACCACGATAGATATTTTGTCCTTTTCCGATTAATGCTTCATCAAATTTAGCTTCATTTGGCTTTTGTGATGCAAAGAAAGCTGCAATATTAACCATATCTTCATCGTTCAATGAAGCAACCATCGCATTCATAGTTGGGTCACTTCTTTTTCCTGATTTGAAATCACGAAGCTGTTTCACCAGATAAGAAGCCTGCTGTCCTGCCAGACGTGGCCAAATTACATTAACACTATTACCATCTGCCATGTGGCAACCGATGCACAAAGGTGTTTTAGCTTTACCGGCTTCGATATCAGCCGCCTGAATTGAGGTTACAGCCATTAAGCCTGTTAACCCAAGCATTACCGCTTTGATGTGGCGAGCTTTCATATGATCTCCTAATTAAAAAATGAATACAGAAATTTTGGGGCGGAATGTATATCATACCTGACCTTTCTATTCAATAAACTCTGCCTAATGCCTAACCTATATCAAAAAGCGAGCTATTTAACCAGTGCATTTGAGCTTTCTCAGCTTGTTGAAGACGTTGGGCTTGAAATAGCTTTTGCAGGACGATCCAACGCCGGGAAGTCTACCGCTATTAACAGGCTGACCAATCAGAAAAATCTTTGTAAAACCAGTAAAACTCCTGGACGTACACAGTTAATCAATTTTTTTGAGCTGGATGATGAACGACGACTCGTTGATTTACCCGGTTACGGTTTTGCAAAAGTGCCAAAAAAGCTACGCCAACACTGGAATACCGTGCTTTCAAGTTATTTGCTTGAACGTAAATCATTAAGCTGCCTGATCATTGTCGTTGATATTCGGCGCGGAATGACTGATATGGATTGGGGGCTTATTGAATTAATGGATAAACAGTTACCTATTCATATTTTACTAACCAAAGCAGATAAGTTAAAAAACGATGCTCGTAAAAGAACCATCATGAAAATTGAAAAAGAATTGAGCGATGAAGATATTAGTGTGTCTGCATTTTCTGCTTTAAGTGGGTTAGGTCTTGATGAGTTTATTGATCACTGTAATAAGTTTCTTGAAGTTGAGTAGTTTGTAGGGTGCACCCTACAGACTTTGCATTTCCCGGCCAAAAAAAACCCCGGCAAGAGACTTAACTCAGCCAGGGTTTAAATAACGATCCGGTGGGGTTTCCGGATCTGTTCGTTCAACAGGAGGGAAGAACGAACTTGCGCTGGGCTTTAGCGCATTAACTATATGACCAAAACATTTGTCCATGGTTCCTTCATATACTGTAGTTATAGTCAGTTAATATATTTTTTCCCATTTGTCCGACAGTCGGCACTAATTTGACTGTGTAATGTACTTTTCTGCCTAGTGAGCTTCATTCCAGCTATCCCCAACACCTGCATCAACCTCAAGAGAAACTGATAAATCTGCAGCCGACGTCATTAACGTGCACAATTTTTCACGATAATAATCTAGATCTTGCTGCTTAATTTCAAACACCAGTTCATCATGTACCTGCATAATCATTCTGGCTTGATCACCTTCACTGCTTAACCATTGATCCACTTTTATCATTGCTATTTTAATTATATCGGCTGCTGTACCTTGCATTGGTGCATTGATGGCTGTTCTTTCAGCATAATGTCGACGTTGTGCATTTCTTGATTTAAGCTCTGGCAAATACAGACGACGACCAAAAACAGTTTCTACATAACCTGTTTCATGAGCTTTCTCACGGGTTTCATCCATATAAGTTTTTACACCCGGATAACGTTCAAAATACAGGTCAACATACTTCTGTGCTTCATTTCGACCAATATTCAATTGTTTGCCTAATCCAAAGGCTGACATTCCATAAATTAAACCAAAGTTTATCGCTTTAGCTGCTCGTCGTTGATCAATAGTCACTAGCTCATTAGAAACAGCAAAAACCTCTGCAGCCGTTGCCCTGTGAACATCCAGACCCTGAGCGAAAGCATTTAACAGGCTTTCATCAGCAGAAAGGTGAGCCATGATGCGTAGTTCAATCTGAGAATAGTCCAGTGCCATTATTTTAAAACCTTCAGGCGCTATAAACGCATCGCGAATACGACGACCCTGTTCTGATCTAACCGGGATATTCTGTAAATTTGGATTAGATGAAGATAACCTTCCGGTAGATGCAACCGCCTGATGATAAGAGGTATGAATTCTGCCCGTGTGCAAATTTACCTGTTGTGGCAATTTATCGATATAGGTGGTTTTCAATTTATTCAGGCTTCTGTGTTCCAGTAATAAACGAGGAATATCATGATCCCTGGCCAGCTCTTCCAGCACATCTTCTGCCGTTGAGGGCTGGCCTTTTGGGGTTTTTCGAATAACCGGTAATTCTAATTTCTCAAATAAAATTACCTGGATTTGTTTGGGGGAACTTAAATTAAAGTTTTCTCCTGCCAGCTCAAAAATGTTTGCCTGAATATTATCTAAAAGCTCATCAACTTCCTGAGCCTGTTTTTCCAGTAGTCCCTGATCGAGACAAACACCATTTTGTTCGATGCGTGCCAGCACAGGGATCAATGGCATTTCTATATCACGATAAACATTGAGTAATGCTTCATCTTTTTGCAGTTGATCAAATAGAGCCTGGTGTAACTGTAAAGTGACATCAGCATCTTCACTGGCATAAGGAACCGCTAGCTCCAGATCAACCTGATCAAAAGTAACTTGTTTAGCACCTTTTCCGGCAACATCTTCAAAATAAATGGTTTTTCTATTTAGATAAAACTCAGAAAGATCATCCATGTTATGCCGAGTAGCCGTTGAGTTTAAAACATAAGATTGCAACATGGTGTCATGCTGCATACCTTTTAAATCAATATCATATTTTTTAAAAATGTGATGTTCATATTTGATATTTTGCCCCACCTTGCCTATTTCAGGATTTTCCAGAACAGGTTTTAATGCTTGTAGCACCTGTTGTCTATTTAATTGCTCCGGAGCTCCAGAGTAATTATGGCTGAGCGGAATGTAACAGGCCTTATTTTCTTCGACACATAAAGATAAACCAACAATTTCGGCATCCATATAATTGATGCTAGTGGTTTCGGTATCTATTGCAAACAGTTCTACTGAACTGATTTTCTGTAACCATGAGTCAAATGAAGGTTGATCTAGAATAACTTCATATTCTGTTTCGGGTGCTGGTTCTGCAGGTTCAATCTCAAAACCTTCAGACTCCAGTTCATCCAGCCAGCGTTTGAATTCAAATTGCTGATAAAAGTCACTCAGTACTTTTGCATCTATATCCTTTAGTTTTAAATCCTTTATTTCAAAATCAAGCTCAACATCTAACTTGATAGTTGCAAGTTCATATGACATGGGTAAAAAGTCCAGTGAAGCCCGCAGATTTTCACCAACTTTTCCTTTGAAATTTTCAGCATTATCCATCACATTCTGTAAGCTATCGTATTCATTCAACCATTTACTGGCTGTTTTAGGGCCAACTTTAGGAACCCCTGGAATATTATCTGAGGTATCACCCATCAGCGCCAGATAATCAATAATTTGATCTGGTTTTACCTGAAACTTTTCAAGCACCATATCTTCATCCATCAGCACGTTATTCATCGTGTTGATTAACGTGACATGTTCATTCACCAGCTGAGCCATATCCTTATCACCGGTGGAAACAAGTACCTGGAAACCCTGCTCGGCAGCCTGTTTGGCTAAAGTGCCAATCACATCATCGGCTTCTACCTTATCGACAATGACCAATGGTAAACCTTGAGCCTTGATAATTTCATGTAGCGGCTCAATTTGCATACGCAGATCATCCGGCATCGGGGGACGATTAGCTTTATATTCTGTATAAATATCATTCCTGAAAGTTTTACCTTTAGCATCAAAGATAACCCCGATAAGATCTGGATTTTCATCCAAAATCAATTTTCGTAACATATTCAAAACACCGTAAATTGCACCGGTTGGATGTCCATTACTGATTAAGGGGGGTAAACCGTGAAATGCACGAAACAGGTATGAACTACCATCCACCAATACCAGTTTTTTTCTTTTCTCTTCTTTCATATGAATACGTTACAATTAACAATCGGAAATTAAAATACCTGGGCAGAATACCTGAATGAATAGTAAAAACACAGTTAAGAGCAAGGAAGATATCGCTTATATTGAATCTGCTTTGACTCGGGAATCCTGGAAAATTTTTCAAATCATGGCTGAGTTTGTGGATGGTTTTGAAAACCTGGCCTGCATTAAACCATCTGTTAGTATTTTTGGTTCTGCAAGAACGGACACCGACCATCCCTACTATAAAAAAGCTGAAAAAATTGCCCGTTTATTATCGGACGCCGGATTTTCCGTGGTGAGTGGTGGTGGTCCTGGAATCATGGAAGCAGCCAATAAAGGAGCATATGCAGGAAAATCTTCCAGTATTGGATTGAATATTCAATTACCTCATGAACAAACCACAAATGAGTACCAGGATATTTCATTAAATTTCCGTCATTTTTTCACTCGTAAGGTTATGTTTTTAAAATATGCTACTGCTTATATTGTATTACCCGGTGGATTTGGAACACTGGATGAAATGGCTGAAATCCTTACCCTGGTACAAACCGGCAAAACACGAAAAATTCCAATTATTCTAATCGACTCTGAATTCTGGTCTGGTTTAATTGACTGGTTTAAAAATACGTTGGCTAAAGAAGGAGCCATTAATGAATCAGATCTTGATTTAATAAAAATTATCGATGATCCACAGGAAGCAGTTAATGCTATTTTTGAATATTACCGTAGCAGAACTTTTGAACCTTCAGCTGAAGAAAAGGAACGTATGTTGCAACTGTAGTTTTACATCAGCTTTTAAAGCTGATTTTCTCTTACTTTCCAACACAGAAGCTGGAGAATATTTTCCCCAGTAAATCTTCGGTGGTGAATTCACCGGTTATTTGATTCAGCGCCTTTTGAGCAAAACGCAAATCTTCAGCCATTAACTCACCTGAATGGGTTTCTTCAAAGATTGATTTAGCACTCTGTAAACTTTTCAAACTGGCTTTTAAAGCTTCTACATGCCTTTTTCGAGCAATAAAAGTTGATTGATTTTGATTGTAGTCAGCATAATTTTTAGTGAGCAAATCAATCACACCATCAATGCCTTCACCATTTTTGGTAGAGATTAAACTATCATTTATAGAACTTTTCTGTGCAGAATCTAACAGGTCTGATTTTGTGTACAAACGTAAAACATGAGCCTCTGTTAAACGGCTTTCTATATTTTTATCTTCTTCAGAAAATCCTTTTGAAGCATCAATCAGCAGCAATACCACATCTGCTTTATCTATTTCATGCCAGGCACGCTTAATGCCTTCCTGTTCTATCGGGTCACTCGAATCTCTTAGTCCTGCAGTATCTATGATTTTTACAGGCACCCCTTTCAAGGCTATATGCTCTCTGATCACATCTCGAGTTGTGCCTTCAATATCTGTCACTATGGCTGCATCATATCCCGCCAGGTAATTCAATAAGCTGGATTTTCCAGCATTTGGTCGACCGGCTATTGCCAGTGTCATGCCTTCATTTAATACCCTGCCCTTTTCAGCTTCATCCAGAATATGCTGATTACAGTCTATGATGTTCTGAATTTGTTGCTGGATATCCGATTCTGCTAAAAAATCGATTTCTTCTTCAGCAAAATCAAGGGCCGCTTCAACATAGGCACGTAAATTGATTATCGATTCAACCAGACTATGAATTTTTTCAGAAAACACTCCCTGCAAGGATCGCATTGCGGCGCGGGCTGCTGCCTGGCTGCCAGACTCAATTAAATCTGCAATAGCTTCGGCCTGAGTAAGATCCAGTTTGTCATTATGAAAAGCACGTTCAGAGTATTCACCCGCATGGGCAATCCTGGCACCCAGTTCACATACTCTACTGAGCATCATTTCCTGCAAAATCACGCCACCATGACCTTGAAGCTCAATCACGTCTTCACCGGTAAAAGAATGTGGTGATTTAAAATAAAGGACTATGCCATGGTCAAGCTGTTGCTTTTGTGCATCGAAAAATTTTCTGAATTGAGTAGAGCCGGCTTTTAGAGAGGATTGGGTTAAAGATTCAGCGATAGAAAGTGAATTCTGACCCGATAACCTGATAATACCAATGCCGCCTACACCCGGTGGGGTTGCAATAGCGGCAATGGTATCCTGTGACATAGCTATTTCTTAGAGCAACAGCTTATTTTTCTTCACCAGAATCTATACGTTTAGTGATAACCCATTGCTGCGAAATTGTCAGGATATTATTTGAAACCCAGTATAAAACTAGTCCTGAAGGGAAAAAGGCAAAAAATACGGTAAATACTAAAGGTAGAGCCATCATCATTTTTGCCTGCACTGGGTCAGCCATAGGCGTAGGACTCAGTTTTTGCTGGATAATCATGCTGATTCCCATGATAACCGGCAAGATATAATAAGGATCCATTATTGATAAATCCTGTATCCAGAAAATAAACGGCGCCTGGCGCAAGTCTACACTTTCTAATAAAGCCCAATACAAAGCGATAAATACAGGCATTTGAACCAGCATTGGTAAACAACCACCCATTGGATTAATTTTTTCTGTTTTATACAGCTCCATCATCGCCTTATTCATCTGTTGACGATCATCACCATAACGCTCTTTCAATGCTTTCAGGCGTGGACCGACCTTACGCATTCTGGCCATCGATTTGAAACTTTTTTCAGATAACTTAAAGAATATTGCCTTTACTGTCAGCGTCAACAAAATGATGGCTAATCCCCAGTTTCCAACAAGATCATAAAAGAATGACAGTACCCAATACAAAGGTTTAGACAGGAAAGTAAGTGCTCCGTAATCAACCGTTAATTCGAGACCCGGGGTAATTTCTTCCAGTCGTTTAACCAGTTTTGGTCCCACAAAAAGCTGACTATTAAATTCACTTTCAGAGCCTGCAGCAATTTGCTGATTATCAGATCGCATACCGATGGTATATGTGGCGGGATAACGTTTAGTATTTGAAATTGAATAAAGAAGGTTTTTTTCTTCAGGTTGAGCTATCCAGGCAGACAGAAAATAGTGATGAATCATCGCTGCCCAACCACCGGAAGACTCCAGTTGGAAGGCTTTTTCTTCCATATCATCAAAATCTATTTTTTCATATTTTATTTCTTCATTATAAACAACAGCACCTGTGTAGGTATAAAGTAGTTTGCTAGTTTCTAATGGTCGTGAACGTTGAATTTGACGATACTGACTGCCAACCCATTCATTATTTGACTGATTGATGACACGATGATTTAGATTTATTAAATAATCACCACGTTTAAATTCATAGGTTTTAATAACCTGAATGCCATTTTCCTGCCACTGAAAAGGCACTCTCAATACATCGGCTGAATCATCCATTACATAACTGTCTTTAGCCGTAGTAAAAGAACTGTAATGAGTTGGAGCCGCACTGGCCGAGGATCTTAAGCCATTTTGAACAATATAAACAGAATCCTGCTGATTATGAACTAATTCAAGATAATCATCAGGGTGCTCAATATCAACTGGATATTTCTTTAATTTTAAAGATTTTATAACACCACCAAGTGTATCTATTTGGGCTTCAATGGTATCCGTTTCTACGTGAATAAGTTTTCCACTCACTGCCGCTGCACTATTTTCAGTCTCTGATCCTGCTTCATTCTGCATACTGGCAAGTTCAGGCAGATCATTAGCAATCGATGAATTTGATGCTGTTGAAGCGTTGGGCGATATTGATTGTTGCTGTTGTTGAACCACAGGTTCAGGTTGTGGATCATAATCAGCTTTCCACTGCTCCCAGATGAGTAATCCAACAAATGCTAAGGCTGCATAGAGAAAGAGTCTTGAATTATCCATAGTAGTTCGTGTTGTAGTAATTAATGTTTGGGTGGAACCGGATCATAGCCACATTTTCCCCAGGGATGGCAGGAAAATATTCTTTTTATAGCTAACCATCCACCTTTTAATGCACCAAATCGCTCGATTGCTTCAATAGCATATTCAGAACAGGTAGGAGTATAACGGCAGCGGCTGACTAAAAACGGACTTATCGCAAAGCGGTAAAAACGAATTGGCAGTATCAAAATTTTTCGCATTGCTTGATCACTTTGCGCCAATGTTTATCCAGTCTTGCAAATATTTGCTGATTATTTAACTGTAAAATTTTAAAACGCACCATAACGACGATATCTAGATCAGGCAAATCGTTTTGATGTAAACGAAAACTTTCTCTTATAAGGCGTTTCACCTTATTTCTATCAACAGCACGTTTGAGCTGTTTTTTTGCTACGGCAAATCCTATTCTACTCTTTAATCCCTGATCTTTACCCACTAATAAGGTAAAACAGTCATCAGATACACGAATATTATTTTGGAAAACCTGCTTGTATTCACCAGCAAGGGTGAGCCTGGATGACCTGGAGAAAGACTCTCCAGCTCCGGAATCCATTAGGCTAAGGCGTTAAACGCGCTCTACCTTTTGCTCTTCTTGCCTTGATAACAAGACGTCCGCCACGCGTTTGCATGCGTGCGCGAAAACCATGGGTTCTAGCACGTTTTAGATTACTAGGTTGAAATGTACGTTTCATATTAAATTCTCACAACTGATCAGTTGCCTAAAAAAGGCAGGCGCGACACGATACTGATAAGTTCGCCATTCGTCAATATTATTTTTTACTTATATTGATTAATTATTCAAATTTAATAAAAATAGTTTTGCACGTCCTGTGGATAAGTACGATAATGCTTACTTCGTCTGAATGAAAGTCAAACTGTAAAATTATTCACTGAAATACTTTTGCCTGTAACTCACAGACCAATATAAATAAAAACCCTAATCAGGAACAAAGCTTGAAAAACGATCTGTGGCAACAGTGTATTACTCATCTTGAGACTGAACTGAGTGAACAACAGTTTAATACCTGGATTCTACCTTTACAGGTAGCTCTCGAGAATAATACTTTAAAATTATTAGCGCCTAATCGTTTCGTTATGGATTGGGTGAAGAAAAATTTTCTCGAACAGATAAAATCAGCAGTTCA
>JABHSO010000125.1 GCA_018669845.1 Gammaproteobacteria bacterium
GCGCAAATTGCGGTAATGAGGACGCACTGAACCAGTCGGTCTGAATTGATGTACTTGGTGGATCGATGCCGGAACCGCCCCCTTGTCGGAACCCGGCAGCTTGATGTCATGCATGAATGCCACCGAACTTTCATGTGCACCGATATAAACTATAAATGCAATGACAAACTTCAGGATTTCAAACTGAGTCCGCCGTTCATGATCGCTCAGGTCGTAGCTAAAAACGCTGGTGTCCACACCCGTCAACTCATGATAGGTGTCTATATCCTCCGCCTGCAGAATCCATTCGAGCTTCCACAGATCCAGGTTTAAAACGATGCGACCTACCCCATCCGGATCCTGATAACAAATACCCAGTTGAGGGCCACCTGTGCCGGTTCCCTCCAACGAGGTCTGCGTTGCAAAATCCCGGTTAAACTGTTCCACCAGTTCGTCTTTACGCTCTGGCGTCAGATAGTGTACGAACAACCCCTGAATTTTCTGCTCGTTGAACAGGGTTTGTTTGGGCAGTGCAATCGAGAAAACATCCGCGAACGGCCTTAAGGCTTTTATTTGTCCCTCGAAATTGGTGTCAAGCAACTGCGTGACCAGACCCTCGGATTCAGGCATCAGGCAAATGGGGGCTTTAAACCACCAATGCTCAAGGAACACGATGGGGGACGCGATATCCGGCAGGATCAAACCCTCGTTCAAAAGTTCAATCCAGGTTCTCTGCCAGGGCTGACGGGGAATATCTATATCCATCTCTCGCAAGCCTTTTTTCAATTCAGCCCGGACTTTATAGCTGTCACAACTGCTGGCTTTACCTGAGTGTTAGGGTTGAAATTACTCGACTGGCGAATTGCATCAACAAGGGCATGTTGTACTGTATTTACATTGCTCAGTACTCTGTACTACTTTGTTCAGAAAGCTCATATATCTGCCTAAGAGTGCTGACAACATCGAGAACACCTAGACCATTAAGACCGAACGGCTTTAACGCCAGACCAGATTCTTCTGAAATAGCGTCAAGATATAGCTGCATATCATGCGAGATAGTATCTGGTAGAGAGAATCGTGATTCTGGCGAAAGAATCTGAAATAAACGAAATATATCTTTCTTGTGTTTATTTATCGTTTTCGAATCGACTCGTTCACCTTTATCCTTTTGCCTCTTCAAATCCAGCCAGGCTCTTGCTTTCAATGGAATCAAGCATGCCTCTGTAACAACCTGCACACCACTTACTTCAACCTTATGCTGATGGATAAACTTATAATAGTCTTCATCCAATAATATTGCTGACAGGCTTGATACATCTTCATCAATTGGAATGGGAGTTAAATGACTATCAGCACCCAACACCAACTTATCGGGAGTACGTGAGAATAACTCCAACATAAATGGAAAGCTCTTATTTTGCGGCTCATTAAACCGATAGAATATTTTTTTCCCAGAACTGCGTTGCTGGTTTTGGTAGCCACCTGCTTTTACAAAAGCCCAAAATGTTTCAGCGAAACTTTCATCAAGTACTTCCACACAAAGCACAATATCCAGATCTTTTGTAGCACGAAAATCAACACCGGCTTCATCCATCACCAGGACTGAAGCCGTACCTCCAATTAATACATAATGGTCACTAAAACCTGCAAAATACTCCCGGAACTTATCTAATCCTTTTATCATAGATACTGTTCCATCATTTCTTCCAGTGCCATTTCAATTCGTTCATCACTTTCATCTTTTAGACTAAGAAAAAGGGAAAAGGGATCGACATAACCCTCAACTCCCAATATTTTCGGGTCATAACACCAAACCTGTAAAAGACAGGTACCAGGTTCTTCCACAGGGATCTGCTCAATATCTGTTTTTTCCATTATCTTCCATGCATCACGGCTCAGGGCATATTCGATATAAGCAGGCTCATTAAGTAATGAGCGGTTAGACAGGGCAGTTAACCCTGCAGGCAACAAATTCCACTTTTCAAGATTTTTCTCGGCGATTCGCACTGTGCGACTGACAGGGTTACGTAACCGGGGAAGAGCTTCCTGCCAGACAGTTTTACTATCGCCCAGGAAGTTAATCAGCCTCTCCCTGCCAACTCTCTTCACATCAGCAATGTGTGATACTTCCAACTCATCCAGTGATCGCCCCATTGTCATGGCGCTATACCCAAGTTGCTTCGATAACTCTAAAGGTGTAACAGAAACATCAATTCGTCCCAGTAACCAATATATTAATACTACCTGAGTGGCCGGGCTGAAACGCTCAACAGAAAGCGGCTTGTTTCTTCCTGTGCGAGCTCTTAACTCCATTCCCAGTGCCGGTAAGTACATCTGAACTTTAGGAATAACAAAGGCAATGCCCTTTTCAATTAATCGTTTACGAACATAGGTAGGGAGCGATAGTGCCACCACACAGATTTCATCAACATCAATTGATGGTATTTGGCGCATGTGTTTAATAAACTGAGCAGGCTTAAACTCATCCTCTTCCAGCAAAAAGACAGCGGTGAATGAAGTTCTACCAATAACCAATTTATAAAGAGCATATTGGCGGGATAAAAAATAGGGTAAACCACTGCTAATCACAGGATCAAGAGCAACCTTCAACCATGTCACTTCAGACAGATAATGCTCTAAATTCTTTGCAAGTAGATCCACAGAAACCCTGTTAACATATTTTTATGCACAATAACATTACAAATGTTATTGTGCAATTATTGGTTATCTTATTGTTACTACTTAAGTTTAAGTTAAACCACTATCTCTAAAAACTCATTTATAAAATCTACCCAATAGCGCCAAGTGCTCCATCTAAATCTAATGAGCCTAAGTGAACTTAATTTAGATGGTGGTGAAAGGCGCACCACCACGAAGTGGTGGCTTTATTCAAACCCTTCTTGTTGATCCAGATATTGCTTTACGATTTCAAGTGGCGCACCTCCGCAGCTAACCAGACAATAACTCCTGCTGTAAAAAACTGGCTTCCAGTAAAACTGACCTAAGTGTTCGGGAAACTCCTTTCTCACAAGTCTTGATGTGGCAGTTTTTAAACTATTCACCATTTTACTTGGTTGTATTTTTGGGTTTGCAGAAATTAAAAGGTGAAGATGGTCTGATTCACCGTTGCACTCCAAAAGCTCACAATTCCAAGTTTCCAGCAACCTTCTGTACTGAGATTCTAAGTACGAGGCAACCTCTGGCGTGATAAAGAGACGACGATATTTAGACACAAAAACTAAATGGTAGTGAATATTATAAACGCAGTGGTACAGCGTGTTTAAGGCTTGTTTATTCATTATAACTAAATATAATCAGTTGCATGAATAAAGCAATCCGTAAAGTCACATACAAACTTAAAGCATCAGCTTCTCAAGAAGAATCGCTGATGGATTTGTTTGTTCATCACCACCAGCTGTATAACTGGGCTTTACGTGATCGCATCGAAACATACCGCAACTATGATTATGGGCTTAACTTTTCAGAGCAGTGCAAGATCAACACACTGTGGCGCAATAATCGCAAAGCACATGATATTTTCAATGCCAATGCTCAGAGCGAACAGGTCACTTTAAAGCGTGTTGCATTAGCTTTTGATGGTTTTTTCCGTCGATTGAAGAAAGGTGATAAGAAAGCTGGATTCCCACGTTTTAAACCATTCCAACGCTTTAACGGCTGGGGTTATAAGGCGCATGGTGATGGCTGGAAGCTTCACCTAAAAGAGAAGAAACATGGTGCGATTTATCTGGCTAATGTTGGTATCGTTAAGATCCGAGGTAAAGCCAGAAATGATGATGGCAAGCCAAAAACTGCCGAGGTCATTCGCAAGAATGGCGAGTGGTTTATCTCTGTTTCAATGGAATATGACTCCATTGAAAGGCAATGTGGTACTAAAGCAATCGGATTAGATTGGGGTGTTTCTCACTATTTTTCGATTATCGATCAAGATGGTAATTTTGATCAAGTCGAGAACCCACGTTATCTCAGAAATAGCAAGGAACAACTAGCTTCTTTTCAACGTGATTTAGCATTAGCTAAAAAAGGGACTCGCGCCCACCGCAAGTTGAAACACCAAATTGCCAAACTTCACCAGAAAATCGCCCGTCAAAGACTCGATTTCACTCACAAAGAAACTGCAAAATTAGTAGAAGTGGCGGCGTTGATCGCCACTGAAAAACTTACCGTTAAGAACATGACTCGCAGCGCCAAAGGCACTGCCGAGAAACATGGAAAAATGGTTAAACAAAAAGCGGGCCTGAATCGGGAAATCCTGAATGCAGCGCCAGCCATGACTCTTAATTTGCTATCCTATAAAGCGGAAGAAGCTGGTAGTGAATTTGTTGAAGTGCCAACAAAGCAAGTTAAGCCAAGTCAAACCTGTCCAGATTGCGGGGCTAAGAAGAAAAAGTCCTTAGCTGAACGCTGGCATTCATGCGAATGTGGCTGTGAAAAGCCACGTGACGTAGCCAGTGCGCAAGTTAATTTAAACTGGGCGTTAGGTGTTCAGGCTGGGAACCAGCCTAAGATTGCAGCTTAGGCTGTTATCTTTAAACTCCTTCAAAACGCGCAGCGTTTAGTGGGAGTTGTTCATAAACCCCTCTGTAATTTGACAAGGACAATGGGGCCGGTACACTAATTGTGTATTTAATACTGGCTTGGAGGGCAGATCCCCCCAGCCGATCCGGGAGCCGTCAGGAGCAGTTCTACCACCTGCAAGTCTCACCAGATGCTCAATCGGTGTCGTAGTTTGTGGCTGCTTTACTGCTCACATCTCATCGACCCGCGCGGTGTGCATGTTAACTGGTATCCAGCGGCTACCCGCTTCCCAGTCTCCCCAGCGCCCCTGGTAATAACGTTCGTGGCGCAAATTGCGGTAATGAGGACGCACTGAACCAGTCGGTCTGAATTGATGTACTTGGTGGATCGATGCCGGAACCGCCCCCTTGTCGGAACCCGGCAGCTTGATGTCATGCATGAATGCCACCGAACTTTCATGTGCACC
>JABHSO010000200.1 GCA_018669845.1 Gammaproteobacteria bacterium
CTGGCAGTCGCGTTCATAGGATTGTTTCCAAATACCCAATATACGAGGCTCCCACAGGATAGGAAAACAGTATCAAGGCTATGGACTTTTAATCAATTGGTCGGGCGTTCGAATCGCCCACGGCCCACCATTTTTCTGAAAGCCCCTTGAAATCCAAGGGTTTTTTTATGTGTGATCGATTTACGATTAGTCAATGGGGCGGTGGCATAGGCTGAAAATATCGTTTACGCCAAAGATGTGATTGATCGCAACGATCTGTGCATCGACTCATAATAGATCGGTCTTAGGTTCAAGTCCTACCGGCCCACCAATTTTTCTCTTTTTAATTAATCGATAGCGGTCATTAATAGTTGAATTTATTAGTAAATTTACGGACAAAAAAATAGTGAGCCTCATGAAAGTTATATTCTGATATTAATACCTAAGCAAACATAAGTATTTGCATTGCCATATAAAATTTGTATCTTGATTAGAACTAAATGCTGATATGTACAGATTTTATCCAACCAAAATAACTTAATGGTTTAAAAATAATTGGAACTTAGTGGAATTTAATATAGTCTTTTTACTATGATGATTAATCTAATAAGGCTATTTCTAATTTTAAGCATAACTTTTGCTCCTGTCGGGCAAAGCATTGCTATGGATATAGTTGATATGGGAACAATGACAGAGGCCTGCCTGGATTGCACACATAATATGGATGAAAATGATAACACCTGTGTTAATAGTGAGTGTTTTCAAGAGGCTTGCCTTGGCTCCTTTACAGTACCTGCTTTATCAATCATAGATACATCAATTGCACTGGATTTCGATAAACCTTCTTTCAGGTTTCGGGATCTATACAGTCAAAATTTCATTTCACAAATATCTCTACCTCTTTATCGCCCGCCAATTGCTTGAATAGTAAGTAAATTTTCTGCGTGCTTGCACGCTTTACAAACACAATTCAGGTATTTAAATGAAAAACCCAATTCGACTATTAGTTATTAGTAGTCTTCTAACTGCATCAAATATCTACGCAAGCAGTAATGAAGATAAAGTAAATATTCCATTCCGTTATGCTAAAGGACAAGTGCTTTTTGATAAAAACTGTAGCGCCTGCCATAGCTCCACATTAACAGGTTCCGACAAGGGGCCACCTTTATTGCATTCCTTTTACAAACCCTCACATCATGGTGACAGTGCTTTTTACCGAGCAGGATTAAAAGGTGTAAAAGCCCATCACTGGAACTTTGGTGATATGCCTCCTGTTGCTGGTATGACCGAAACAAAGATGAAAAGTATTGTTTCTTATGTGCGTTTCTATCAACAACAAAAAAAGCTCTACTAATTGGAGGTAAAAACCATGATAAATAAATTTATAATTCTATTTTCATTGACGTTGGTGACAAGCCTTACATTTGCTAGCAGTGATCATCGCTGGTACTCAAAAAGCCAGGTTAATGACGGCGAAGTCTTATTCAAACAAAATTGTGCAATGTGCCATGGCCAGAATGCCGAAGCGACTGCCAACTGGAAACAAACAGATGCTAATGGGAAATACCCACCACCTCCTTTAAATGGAACGGCTCATGCGTGGCATCACGATATAGAGCTATTAAGAAAAACAGTTCGTGAAGGTGGAGTAAAGTTAGGTGGCACTATGCCTGCTTTCAATGAAAAGCTGTCAAGTGGTCAGATTGATCGTGTGATTGCTTACTTCCAGTCAAAATGGCCTGAAGATACCTACAAGAAGTGGTCAGGACGATTTGAAAAAACAGCTTTACCCTCATTGGATGATATTAAAGACGCCAATGACAACTTGATAACAAAGCATCTTAGAAAAAGGCTGAATAATGCAAAAGTGGGAGAACCCAAAAAGACTGATATCGATGACGTCTGGCAAGTGAAGTTGCAAAACCGCTATGTTTACCTTTTAGAAGGTGGAAGGTACGCGATGATAGGTGATTTACTGAATTTGGAGGATGGACAGAATTTAACTGAAAATTATCGTAGGGCAGACACCGTTGATGCTCTTTCTCAATATGATGAAAATGACATGATCATCTATAAACCAGAAGGTCAGGAAAAAGCATCATTAACCGTGTTTACAGATACCTCCTGTCCATACTGCAAAAAACTGCATGAAGAAATACCTGAATTATTAAATGCTGGCATTGAAGTACGTTACTTACCTTATGCCCGAGGAGGCGCTAACGGACCAGGTTATCAAACACTCAAGTCAGTGTGGTGTGCTAAAGATAGAAACAAGGCTTTGACTGATGCAAAAAATGATCAGCTTGATAACCTACCTTCAGCTAATTGTTCACAGGCACCGATAATTGATCGAGCTTTTAAAACAGGAGGAGAAGTAAGTGTAACAGGAACCCCGGCACTGTTTAAAAGTAATGGTGAACAAATTGTTGGCTATGTGCCATTTCAGCAATTAATACCGAAGGTGCTTAGATAATGAATAGAGGAAATTTTATAAAAGCAACTGCATATGGATTGATTGGAGGGACTTACCTCAAGTCATTACCGGCTTATTCGACATTAACCAACCCGCAGTATCATCTGATTGCTTCGCTGGGAGATCATAAGCTTGCAACAAAGCAGAAATCTCCAACTAAGGTAGAGCATCAGGCCGGAGGCATGGTGACATGGTTTGAAGTCACATGATTACATCAAAGATCTACTATAAGGGGAGTATAACTATGCAAGATCAAAAAAACTCAATGCACCAGATCAAGTCACCTATACGAATACATGCATTGACTATTTGCCTGTTCATTGTGCCATTCCTGCTAAGCCCTGCAATCGCCCATAAAGGAGCGACTGGTGTGGTCAAGGAGCGAATGGATCTGATGGATGAAACAGGGAAAAATATGAAGGCTATTAAAGGCATGATGAAAGGGAAAATAGCTTTTGATTCACAAAAAATGACAGAACATGCAGAATCAATTCGTCAGGCTTCAACACACATTAAAATGGTCTTTCCAGAAGGAAGCCTGAAAGGTAAATCGGAGGCGTTACCTGCAATCTGGAAAAATTGGGAAAAGTTCTCAATGCTTACTGAACGGTTGACTGCTGAATCAACAAAATTAAAAGAAGTAGCAGGTAATTCAGATCGACGGAGCATTATGAAGCAATTTGCAAAAGTGGGGAAAACCTGTCGCAACTGTCATACTGATTTTCGCAAGAAAAAAGATAAAAAGAAGTAGATGTTGATATGTTGAATCCATTAATCATAAGAATAGTTTTCCTATTTATTTTTGTAAAAATAAATTTTGCATCTGCCAACACGGATGTTGAACCATTGAAACGAGGAGAATATCTTTTTAATCTTGGCGGCTGTGCTTCCTGCCATTCTGTAGAGAATGGTAACCCTCTTGCTGGTGGGCTAGCAATGGCTACGAATTTTGGTACTTTTTATACACCTAATATTTCTCCGGATAGATCAACTGGAATTGGTAGTTGGGATGATGAAGGGTTTATACAGGCAATGACAAAAGGGGAATCACCTGATGGTCAGCATTACTATCCTTCATTTCCCTATACCTCTTATTCTAAAATGACACGGCAAGACCTGATTGACTTGAAGCATTACATTGATACTCAACCTGCTTTCTCTCAAATTAATAAACCCCATAACCTGGAATTCCCTTTTAACATACGACCTCTATTAATTTTCTGGAAGCTATTTAATTTTAATCAATCAACCTATCAGGTAAATACTGGTAAAAGCGACCAGTGGAATAGAGGGGCGTATATCGTCAATGGTCCTGGACATTGTGTGGAGTGTCATACACCCAGAAATTTGATTGGGGGCTTAGATACTGGACAACTGTTAGCTGGAAATCCTGATGGACCCGAAGGAGAATCTGTTCCTGGATTAACCAAAGATAAAGGTAATCGTATTAGTCAATGGACGAGTGAAGATATTCAATTTTCATTGCAGTTAGGAATGATACCTGATGGTGATTTTCTGGGAGGATCAATGGGGCATGTCATTGAAAACACGACCAGCAGACTCTCTGAAAATGACCTGAGGGCTATTACAGTCTATTTAAATGATATAAAGGGGTAAATATAACTTACCGATTAAAGTGGGTGCCATTATCTAGAAGTTAAATGTCCGCTTTAAGACGGGTAATAGATTATTAGTTTTAAACCAAGAACAGGTTCTTAATATCTGCCAAATACCTGGGCTACTATATCTGAAGCAACATCCGCAAACGCCACTTCATAGCCAAACAAGCTTTGACCATGAATGACAGCTTTTCTATAAATCACAGGCCAATTATTACGAAATAATAACCGCGATCAAATCGGTACCTTATATGATATCAATCATAAGAGGTACTCAACAATGCACCGCATATCCCACCATAACCACATCACTCATGAGTCCATATGGATTACGATCTTCTATGGGTGATGTTGGAGCCTGTTGGGACAATGCGGTTGTTGAACGATTCTTTGGCAGTTTAAAACACGACTGGGTTTTAAAAGTTCATCAACCAACACGAGAATATATGAAGAAGATGTTGCAGTGTATATAAAATATTACAACCTGGATCGGTTACATACTTCGAATAAGGATATGTCGCCGGTCAACTATGAAAAATCTCTAGTTAAAGTATCCGGTTTGGGTTTACCAGAACACTACAGGCTGGGTGCAGCAAAGAGGATGACAAATTTCATTAATCCATCGACCATGCTGTCGGCTAAATAACCTCGACGAAAAAAGAAGTCTCCAGCAGCAATTACCAGGAAGACAGGAGCAATGATGTCCAGGATGTGGAGAAACATACAGAGTAAAAATTAGCTAAAGGCTTAAATTAACAGAATACCTTTCTGTATGTACGATACTGTTTTTTATTGTAGGTAAGGGGATATACTTAGGGAAGTCCTGTTCAATTGATTTTTTATACGGGTTAGATATGCCCCGGATTCGTCCTGGAGATAGAGCCTGTGTGATGTTTCGAAGAAATGAAATGCCGGAGCGAAAGAGAGAAGCCTTAAAGCAGGATTAACTAGCTGTATATGATATGCATAAAATCAATGATTAAAAACAAACTAATAGTGTTTCAAATGAGCGCATTCTAATGACAAGTGAAAAGGATCTTAAAGCAGCTATTGCTGCACTTGAAGCGCAACGTGCTGAATTGGGGAGCAGCATTGTTGATATCGCCATCGAACCTCTTAAGGTTCGTCTCGATGCACTAAAAAATCAAGTTTTGACACAGGAGCCAGAAAAACGTTTGAAGCAGGTTACCGTTTTGATTGCAGACATTGTCGGCTCAACGGTGATGGCAAGACAGCTTGATCCTGAAGATACACAGAAAATCATGGATGGCTCTCTATCTAAGCTCACAAATATTATTGGTAACTACCACGGCCGAGTTTTGCAATACGCAGGAGACAGCCTGTTGGCTGCTTTTGGAGCCGACGAATCATACGAAGAAGACCCTGAAAATGCGGTAAGGGCTGGCCTTGCATTGATTGAGCTGGCAACAGATATGTCTAAAAATATCGAAACCAACTATGGCCTCAAAGGGTTTAGTATTCGGGTAGGAATTAACACCGGACGTGTTCTGTTAGGCGGTGGTGTTGATGCCGAGAATAGTATTCGAGGAATAACGGTTCATATTGCTGCACGAATGGAACAAAATGCTCCTGTTAGAGGTATTCGCATCAGTCATAATACTTATCGGCACATTCGAGGTATTTTTGATGTGGTGGAGCAGTCACCTATTGAAGTAAAAGGCCTCGATAAACCGATAAGCACTTATCTGGTTCAGGGTATCAAACCACGAGCTTTTCACAGTCGATCACGCGGTATCGACGGTATTGAGACGCGTATGATTGGGCGCGAAGATGAATTACTGCAGTTGCAACAGAGTTTTCTTTCGCTATGCAATAAAAACACAATTCATCACCCTGCTGCGGTTGCAATTACTATCGTGGCAGAGGCCGGAATTGGAAAGAGTCGCTTGTTGTACGAGTTCGAAAACTGGACAGATTCTCGAGCCGATTCGTACTACCTGTTTAAAGGTCGCGCTCAACCTCATACACGTCAGCAGGCTTACGGATTGTTATACGATATTTTAGCCTGGCGTTTACAAATAACCGAGAGTGATAGCGCGGAGGTGGCACGCGAAAAATTTTCTGAAAAGATCGCCATGTATTTTGACAGCGACGAGGCTGATCAAATTGATATATTGGGACACCTGGTAGGTCTCGATTTTTCGACCAGCCCGCATTTACGGGGTGTGCTTGATAATTCTCAGCAAATCCGAAATCGTGGCTTTTACGCAGCTGCTCAAATAATACGACGTTTGTCACAGCAAGGTGATATTCCTGTTGTTTTGATTCTTGATGACTTACAGTGGGCTGATGATGACTCGCTAGATTTCCTTGATTACCTGCTCGACATAAATCGAGATGTGCCAATGCTAATTTTAGCAATGTCCAGGCCTGAACTGTATGAACGTCGGCCACAGTGGCCTGCCAGTGATACTCATCCCAAACGAATTAACCTGCAATCATTGAATTCCAAACAAAGTCACGAGCTAGCCAGTGAGTTACTGCACAGGCTGGGTAAGATCCCTGTCGCCATGCAGGAACTGGTCACCCGAAAAACAGATGGTAATCCATTTTATATGGAAGAACTCATTAAAATGTTGATCGATGATGGCGCAATAATCAGTGATGTTAAAGAATGGAAACTGGTACCAGAAAAAATACTCGATACACATGTACCGGATACCCTGACGGGTGTTTTGCAGGCACGGCTGGATAATTTATCGGCAGCTGAAAGAGTTACACTGCAACGAGCATCGGTCATTGGGTTTGTATTCTGGGATCACATTCTCGCAGCCCTTGATGAGAACTGTATGTCCAGCCTGACAAAACTGGTGCAACGAGAATTAATTGTGCCACAGACAGACAGTGTTTTCGAAAGTGCTAAAGAATATCGCTTTCATCATCATATTCTTTATCAGGTTACTTATGATAGCTTGTTAAAAGATGATCGAAAAAACTTTCATCTAGGCACGGCATCCTGGTTTGAAAAACTGATCAAAGCTCGTAGTGGAGACCACTCTGGGATTATTGCTAATCACTTCGAACAGGCTGGAGAAATTTCCAGAGCTACTCATTATTATACTCTGGCTGCTGCAGATGCAGCCTCCAGACATGGTCGTGACGCAACCCTGTTTTACGTTCAACAGGCGATATCTCTTATCGAAAATGATGATCACGACCTACGCTGGCAACTGTTATGTTCACGTGAAAAAATTCATGCTACTCATGAAGATCGTTTAGAGCATGAAGCAGATCTGGAAGCTTTACAGCTTACAGCAGATGCTCTGGATGCCGATAACTTCAGAGCCGAGGCGTTATTACGTAAAGCCCGGGCATTGAGTAATGCTGGGGAATATCCTTCTGCTGAGGAAGTTTCACGTTTATCCTTAAAATTTGCACGTGATTGTGGAGACCTGGTCGTTGCTGCACATGCTACTGGTACATTGTCTTTTTCACTCAGACGTATGGGAGATTTCTCTGCGGCACGGATGATCGCACAAGAGGGACTCGGCATCGCTCGTGAATCCGGGGATCGAAATGCTGAAGGTGAATTACTCACAAATTTGGCTGGCCTTGCCGCCGAAAGTGGAAACCTGGTTGAGTGTTTTCGACTTGATGAGCAATATCTTTCTATCACCAGAGAAACAGGTGATAGAGCGGGTGAGACTAGAGCTCTCAACACGTTGGGAGATAACTCTTTACGGGTAGGAGACTATACCGTGGCAAAGTCTTATTTTGAAGAGGCACTTTCGCTATCACGCATCATAGCTCATCGCAGTAGTGAAAGTATCGTGTTACTCAACCTTGCAGCTATCGCCAATTTACAGAATGACTACACAATGGCAATCGAGTTTTCTAACAGTTCTATCGCTATTTCTAGCCAAAGCAGTATGCGTGACCTGGAAGCTGCCGCACTATTACAATTGGGGCTGGCCAAAATAGAGCTTGATGAAATGGAAAAGGCACGTACCGCACTGGAGCGATCTCGAAATCTATTTGAAGAAAATTTTGGTATACATCTTACTATGGAACCAATTGCTGGTCTTGCATACCTGGCTTTCAGAGAAGGTAATATCAAAGCGGCAATAGAACATGTCGAAAAGGTGCTTCAATACCTGGAAAATGGTGGTAGTCTGGATGGTACAGAGGAACCGTTGAGAATTCGATGGACTATATACGAAGTTCTGCAACAAAGTGGTGATAGTCGTGCCCATGCATTACTGGCTGAAACACATCGGCAATTGAATGAACGTGCTGACAAAATATCTGATGTTAATAGCCGTCATATATTTCTTGAAAATGTACCACATAACAGGGCTATTGATACTGCATGGAAAAACAATCTATAAGCTCAATTACGACACCATAAAAGGTATGTTTACAAAATTCGGATAACAATCTAGATAAATTTATTTTAGTATAAACTCTTGTAATTTTAAGCACTTAGCATTAAATAAGTGCCATTCGTATCTGGTCCTAATGATACTTGAGCCATTTCTACCTGTTTAAGTCAGCTATTATCCAGTTTTTTCCATGCGTTATTGTGTAACTGGTCATGTGTCGCCATCCTTCAGCGTAATTTTGATTGAGTCTGACGCCAGGCTACCGATCCCGGTACAATTAAGGCTGAACATGCTTTCCTTACTCAGGCCGCTGATAGTTAGGGTTCCAGAAACACTCTTGGTACCGGACCAGTCACCGATTACGATGCAGCTGTAGGTATGTGAACTTGACCAGCGTAGAGTGGTTGACCATTGATTACTACCTCGGGTGGGCTGGCTGACAGCGTTACCATGGGTGGTGGTGCAGGATCAACTCTGACCTCGGCAGCAGCAACACCTTCACCACCGCCTCCTCTGGCAATAGTGCAGGTAAGAATAAAGTGGCTACCCCTATTGAGTTGTTTGACGGTTTGCATACCGCTGCGACCTTTACTGCCAAACCAGTTTCCTGAGGCCCGACAAATATCTGCATTCAGACTGTTCCCGCAGAGCGTTGTTGATCCGTTATAGGATATCTTTGCGGGGATAGCCGTAGAGGTGCGCATAATGTAACGTATGTTCTCTGCTAGAACAGATTTGATGAAATTAGTTGATATAGGCTTACTAGAGAAAATAAAAACTGGTAAAGCACTTACTTTTACAGCTTCTTCCGATCTAAAAATAAGGATTGATAGTTTGAGGTAAAGCTTAAGTTTAAATTTAAGTTTAAAGTGATCTAGCTGATGTGTTAGAGGTGATCAATTTACAACTGTCCGGCTTAGTAAAGAGTGATGTTTTTCATGAGTGAAAATGTTCACAAAAAAGACTGATAAGTTATTGATGAAGGTATTAATATATAGATTGTGATTTACAAAATATGGTACGATAAGTCGCTGATTTGAAAGAAATGTATTGTAGATTTTTAATCAATTGGTCGGGCGTTCGAAACGCCCACAGTCTACCATTTTAATATAAAAAGGCTTACGACATTCGTAAGCCTTTTTGTTTGTGCTTTACAAATTTTCAAATTTTCCTGAAAAGGCTGAATTTATACTGGGTGAAACGTTCATGTTAAAAATAGTTGTAGCAGTTGTCATTGTTCTATTGGTCGGACTATTTTTCTGGAACTCTTCCAATAATAAAAAAGCTGCGGCAGGAAACCTGCTAAAAGGTGCCGATTTTCTTTCTGCAAACAGTCAGCAGCAAGGGGTCGAAACTACATCATCGGGCTTGCAGTACCTGGTGCTTGAAAATGGCAGTGGAACACAGCATCCATCGGCATCGGACACCGTGAAGGTGCATTATCATGGAACATTGATTGACGGAACGGTGTTTGATAGTTCTGTAGACCGAGGTGAACCTATTTCATTCGGTTTGAATCAAGTGATCAAGGGATGGACAGAAGGACTTCAATTAATGGTAGTTGGAGAGAAGACCCGCCTGTTTATTCCCGCTGAGCTTGGCTATGGTAATAGTAGTGCAGGCAAAATAGAACCGGGTTCTACACTAATATTTGATGTGGAATTACTGGGAATCAATGAATAGCTTTATTGCTCACAGGCCGCTAGTAAGTAACTATTAACTTACGTAGATAGCTTTAGCTGCTACTCACGGCACACTCTACAGATATCTGGCAAAGATAAGTTTCTTTAGAGACAATATTCTGCCCTTCATGTTTTTGTGTACTCAAAACTCTTTTTTATTACAGCCTACAAAAAAAAATCCTTCGTCTATACTCCTTTTTAGTAATCAGTTTTACAAAACAACTGGTATTTGTTTGCACCATAAGGAGTTCATATGACAAAAAATAAATTTCGACTCATTACCAGAAGTGATTTTGATGGCCTGGTATGTGCAGTCCTTCTAAAACACCTTGATTTGATTGATGACATCAAATTTGTCCACCCCAAAGATATGCAGGATCGTAGTATCGATGTAACCGA
>JABHSO010000203.1 GCA_018669845.1 Gammaproteobacteria bacterium
CTGGCAGTCGCGTTCATAGGATTGTTTCCAAATACCCAATATACGAGGCTCCCACAGGATAGGAAAACAGTATCAAGGCTATGGACTTTTAATCAATTGGTCGGGCGTTCGAATCGCCCACGGCCCACCATTTTTCTGAAAAGCCCATGAAACCCATGGGCTTTTTTTATGGGTGATCGATTTACGATTAGCAATGGGTCGGTATTGGTCTGCTCGAGCATCCTCGCCAACTAAAGCATGCGGTATTACAGCACCTGGTTAACGGTTATTTGGGTCTTGTCAGTATCCAGTCGCCTTCAAGGAATGGTGTACGATCTTGCAGATCCAGCAAGAACCATTTACCAATCATTTTTTTGCCATCTCTGGCCACAAACCAGACGCCTGTACCGTGGTTGGCATTACCCCCGGGGTCAATAATGTAGAATCGAAAATTGATCTCATTTCCTGAATACGAGCCCTCGATTCGACCTTCGCGAGCACCTTTAATAAATCCGAGTACATCATTGCCGCGTTGCTCAATCTTCACCTGGATATCCTGGTCTTCACCAAAATACCAGTGCCCGTCTATATCGGGATTGTTTTTGGTATAGGTTATTTCCGAGCCGTAAAAGCCATTGATACTGACGCTAGCTTTAAGCCTGTTTTTTCGCGTGGTTGCTTTTGTTATTGTTTGCGGTGATTTTGAATCAGTGGCTCGGACTTTGGGTATCCCCGGGTTGCCTGGTGGTATCTTCTTACTAACCAAATTTTCGTTTTTCTCATTCGCAGCTGCCCGGTTGTTGTTCAGAATTGGCTCAGGATTGGTACTTGTGATATCCGGCGTCGATACCCATCGGGGATAAGTGAAAATTCCTAGTGCAATGACCAGGAGCAACAGTCCGATCCTCTTTTGGCTTTTTACAGCAGGGCGTTTTATCGATAGCGAAGGTATTGGGGAAACCGGATTGCCAGCACCAAATTCATTTACCCGAGTGGTCTTTTCCCGCAGTGTATTGTTGTTTGCGCTTGCCTCTTGTGTGGGCTTGATTCTACACAAGCTATCTCCCCATTCAGACAAATTTTGTGGACGCTCTCTGGCGTTAAATTCCAGGGCGTGATCAATCGCTCTTAAAAAGTGCTCGGAATACTTATCACCGATGATGTTGACAAGAGACTTATAGACATCGTCTTTATTATCGGTAAATGCGGCATTTCGCTGCATTGAGTCAACCGGTGCACTGCCTGTAGCTCCGGCATAGAGTGTTGCGCCCAGTGCATAAATATCAGTCCACGGACCCTGGTGTCCGCTGGCGCCGTGGTATTGTTCCAATGGTGAGTACCCAGGTGTTACCAAAGTGGTCAGTGTGCGGGTTTGCTCTCCCAAAGCCTGTCGTGCAGAACCGAAATCGATCAGTACCGGGCTGCCGTCGGTTCGAATTACGATATTTCGGGGCTTAATATCGCGATGGATGTAACCTTGGTCGTGTACCAGGGAAAGTCCCTCAAGGATAGGATTGATGATCCCAAGCAGTTGATCTTCACTAAATGGCTCGCCAGCCCTGATAAGATCAGCAAAGTCCACACCTTCCACGTACTCCATAACGATGTATCCGGTATTGTTGAACTCGAAAAAACTGAGTACACGTACGATGTTCGGATGTTTGAAAGGAAAAAGTGTTCTGGCTTCATCAAGAAATCGCTTCTTTCCCCAGTCAAACATTTCCACATGTTTATCCGAAATGGGTAGCACATCACCTGAGAGGTTGCGTGTCGCAAATTCTACTGGCAGATATTCCTTGATCGCGACCTTGTGGTTCAGGTTGGTATCCAGCGCCAGGTAGGTAATACCAAAACCACCCTGACCAAGGATGGATTCGATCTCGTACCAGTGTAATCGGTCACTTTTATTCAGTGCATTCTGATGTTTATCTGGGTTCATGCGGGTGAGCGATGTGGTTACAAAGGATTTCGTGAGACATATACTACCAACCACGCTGACAAATGTCTGAGTTTACTGGAACAGGAAAAGTAGATTCAGGATAAATGAAACACTTCCACATATCAATATGGGAATCCAGGCCGAGACACTCGCCCGTGCCCGGAAGCTTAATAATACGGCATACTAAGTTGCTGGGTTAATCGATGGCAGACCTCCATTTAAAAATATGGAATTCCACACTGTCTATTCAAATTTGTGATAGGTGTAGCAGAATATTTCAAGCGAATAGGTATAGTTATAATTATCCGTTTCCTCTGGGGGGAGTATCACATGCTAGAATGGGTTTCCAAAAAACATCGGGATCAAAAGCACAAGGACGAACAAGAAGCGCTATTGAAGAACTCTCTGGCCGAGAAGGTGCAGCGATTCCAGTCTTCGCATAACAGCGAAAATATAGGTTATACTGAACTTACGATCAATGGAAAGCGACTGCGCGTGTTCAGGGAGCACATTACGATTCCAGCTCTGTCGCCCATTACCCAAGCTAACCCAGGCTAGCCGGTACTATTATCAATAGGGTCAGAACCAGATTGTATTTGTCTCCAGCTATTTGCAGTTATTTGCCATGGTTTCAAGATCCAGCCGGATAGGGTTTGGCTTACACGGGATAACACCAGCGTAAATGGCAGTTAAGGTCAACTAGAGCCAAACGCCCGAGAACCAGGAACTTCAGCTTTCCCTGATTTGCATACAATCGACGCATTCGATGAACTCGCCACCACCTCGGCTATAATCAAGTTTCAGCGTTCATAGGATCATGGTCATAGGGTCATGCGGTTTTGGGTCAGTGGAACCATTGATGAATAGTGAATTGGTCGTAGGTTCAAGTCCAACGGCCCACCATTTTTTCCCTTTGAAATCAATCGATACCGGTTATTCCCAGTACAGCTCTATTTGGCTCCAGAATGGACTTATGTGGAGCTCTACATAAGTCCATATATGTAACCATGTCAATTATGTGGAGTTATTTGGAAAATCATCACACCGGCCTTGTTTAATCAGTATTTAGCCGATGTGATGTCAACATAGTTATAATGTCTGAAGGAATGCTATTTAGAGAGTCTGGCGCCTAAAATCGACTTGGGGTAGCTTCAATTGATTCCAGACGAGATAGTGCTTTTTCTTTCATTGCAAGATCTGCCTGAACATAGCGGTGGGTCGTATTAACGCTTTCATGGCTTACTGCAGCAACAGTGTGGTAAATGGTTGTCTAGAAACTCTGCAACTAACGACTCATTAACCTGATGAAGTTGAAGGTGTTTACTTGTTGCCCATTGTGAAAAATGAGCGAGACAAGACAAATAGCTGCGAACTGTACTCGCCGCATATTTTTTCTCTTCAAAGTATTGGAAATAAATCTCAGCAAATTGTCCAATAAAGCTGTCGGTAAACCAGTCTGTATTAGTGGTACAAAAATCGTGAATATTGCTCATGGTGATCTCCGGTGGAAGGGAGAACCATTACCTGCGGATGTTAAAACTATGTCGAGTTATTTTGGGGTTGAAATCACTAAAAGCTTTGTAGAATAAGGGCTATGGATCGGCAACAATGGAGAGCTCTACATAATTGACATGGTTACATATATGGACAAACCGGCCGTACCTTCCGCATCAGAAACTGGCTCTTCCCGACCCCGTTGCGGCCATTCATGATTATCACATTATTCAATTTCTGCACAAACAACACTATTATTTCCAGATTTTTTTGCCTGATAAAGAGCTATATCCGCACGTTTTAATAGCATATCAATACTCATGTCTTTTGAGCTGACAATAGATACACCGGCACTAGTGCCAACCCAAATTTTAGTATCAGTTCCTCTCAAATGAATTGGTTCAGCTAATGATCTGATGAATCGTTCGGCTATTTCAACAATGATGTTAACATTACTACAACTTCTGATAATTAAAACAAACTCATCACCTCCCATTCGAGCAATCATGTCTTCTTGACGTTTGGCAGATATAAAACGGGAAGCTACTGCTTTAAGTGCTTCATCACCCGCATCATGGCCATAAGTATCGTTGACTGGTTTAAATCCATCCAAATCAAAAGCAACAACTGCAAATGTATCTTGATTCTCTATCCAATTCGCCATGCACTTATCTAGTTCAACCCGAAGAGAAGCTCTGTTTGGTAGCCCAGTAAGAAGGTCGCTATAAGCAAGTTTCTCCATGGTATGTTCAGCTTTACGATGTTCAGTAATGTCTTCAACCGTCATGATTGCCATAACGGGTTTGACATTCTCATGGAGTATTACAGATAGCTCACAAAATCGATTTTTTCCATCTACGGTTATTAGGGGTTGCTCAAATCTCTCTAAAAGATGGCCTTGTTGGCGACTAACTTTTTCCAGCAAGTAATCCCAGTTGCCATCTTTAGGCCAAATAAAGGATTTATTAAAATCTCCTGAAGTATTACTAATTGCACCAAGTGTTTTTATCCAGGCTTCGTTATAGTTAACCACTTTGGCTTGGTCAACACGTACTACAACAGTTGGAACCGGAATGATTTTCAACAGATCCAGAAGTCGGTTTTTCATCGAAACCACAGAGTGAATGAGTGGTTTCTCAATATCAACCTTATCAATTTCCTCCCCTCCAAGGAGGTTTCCCTGTATGATTTGCTGAGCTAGGCTTAACACCCTCTGTGCCTCATAGCCTTCTTTTCTAAGCCAGATAGACAGATACATCATCATCAAAATGAAGGGTAAGAAATAGGCCACATGTACACCAAATAACAACCAAAATCGATCATCATCAAATACGTAGATTGGGACACCAAGGGTTTGTGCATAACCTAAAAATAAGTGATGAAGATAAATGAAGATCGTAGCAGCCAATATTGTCCTCCAGTCCCGGTAGTACAGAAGTACGCCAATCAGTCCAAAGGCACTGAAGTGTCCTTCTATATCTCCGCCGGTCTGATGAATGATCAAGCCGGTAAAGGCCATGAAAGCACAGCCCATATAAATCCGTGTCAGCAAGCTACCCGGATACCTGTAAATAAAGGCGAAGGAAAGAGCCAGAGTGGGTAGGCCAACCAACATCGCATCAAGATAGGTATCTCTTATAGGAGCAATTCCCAGACAAACAACCATTAAAAAGCTATTCATACTGACCATGATCTTATCGGCATGCACTCTATATGGAGTAAGCAAGCTATCAAATGACGCTTCAAGTTTGAAGTATTGGAATATCATCTGGGTGTAATGCACATAAAGCCCAGAAGTGCATCCTTGTACCCCATCCAGGATAACGAAACCAGTACATACACTGCCCAAATAATGAGCCAGATCTCTGGTTTTTTTAGAATCCCTTTTATCTTGATAAAACTATAATTTATGTTAGGGCTTGGAAGCCTCATTTTAATCACATGATTGATACGTTTGATAAACACCAAATATAGCGTTTTTAATGTGATAATGCATTAACCTCTTGGAAAGACTGGTTAGCTATGGAGATACTAATCACACCAGATTTATTTACTACTACAGGTATACCCAAATATCTGCTTATAGCACTTTGTACGCATTCACTGTAATCGTCGGCAACGACCGGTTAAGCCAAAACAGATTAATTCATTCAAACTCCTGAAATCTATAAGATGAGCTGATCTAGATAAATTAAGGAGCTTTGGATGAATCCTAACAGGTAGTCAGCTCATACTTTGATTCCATCCAATAAAAAGAGGAATTGAAATGAATTTTCAAATATCTGAAAATCAAAAATATACGCATTGGAATAAAGGAAAGTCAGTTTGCTGATTTACTCAGCAGTCACTGGATACACAATCATCATAATGTTCTTATCACAGGCCCTACGGGTTGTGGAAAAACCTACCTGGCTTGTGTACTGGCAACACAAGCTTGCTGCCATGGTTTAGTGTTGTAACCAATTAAAGTTGAGAACTTGTAAATTAAAGGATCCGTTGAAAAGATATAAAATACAGGCAAACTAATCAACATTATAGATAAAAGGAAGCAGTGAGAGCTTACTCAAAAATGACTTTTTCTACATCCTCGTTAGCTGAGTGAAGGAGTACTCAATAAGTAAAGAGTATCTTTACTAAAGTCTTGTTCGTGAGGCCACTCAATAGAACCGAATGCAACTTTTACTTGTTTAAAGTAATTGAAGTCCTTCAACTCTTTAAATATCCCTCTATCTAAAAAAGGACTTGCATCAAAAAGTCTGGTTTCATCATTCTCAAAAGCCAATTTTAAAGTATATTTATTTGTAACTTCAACGGATACAACACGAGGGTTCATATCGGCCACCTATTTTAATGGGTCAATTTTAAATACAGGTTCACCACTGATAGCAAGTTGCCAATCAGCCATAAGTTCATCTTTATGAATTTCAACCCATGCTTCAACAAGCTTTAGCTTGGCTTTTGGCAATTTACCTTCAATAATGACACCTGAGGGCAACTCAATAATTGCACTATCATCTTGGTAGTGAACATGAATATGAGGAGAGCTATGTTGTTGATTATCAAAGAAATACATTCTTATAATAATTCCGTAAAACATCGATATAGTAGGCATAATTAATTGTAATGGTGTATATTTAATATATTATAAATCAGCTAACAAAAGCATGCACTCGGAAAAAGCAAAGCTACGGTCGTTCCTCCCTAAGCTTTGCTTTCCGGGTGATGCTGGCCGTTCAGGCTGTAGAAAAAGTCCCGAGTAAAATGTTGGTGGAGCAGAGCTTAAATATTAAATATGTTGCAAAGGTAAGCACCTGAAATTTACACACGGTTCCATTTTTCAGGTGTTTTTTGCTATTTTTTTAGTAAATTTTTGAGGCAAGGGTTTTTTATACCCTCGTTAGGCATAGAAAATGGAGGTCATAATTGGAGATGAATATAACTTTGCTATACAGGCAATGTTGGAGCCCGAACTAGAACCTCCTTTTTATATTTGGGGACGTATGTGTTTATGGGTCTCAGGGATTCAATTTGGAGATTACAATGATAAGCACTGTGGACTTGCACAGTGTACTACTCATTTAAATCAGGTTATTGAAGTGGTAGACCAACTCTCAATACGTGTTTTCGGTGATAAAGACGATCAAGAAATATATTCATTTCTTGAAAATGCGTGGCTTAATCCAGGTCATGATGACTTTGGTCTTGAAAGTGAATTGCTAGAGTTCCATAAATTAAGATTTGATTATGGGTTTGCTGAAGTGTTTGATCGTGAGCCGATGTCATTTCTGTTAAAACTGCCAAATGATAAATTGAAATTATTATTTAAAACTCAGAATATTGAGCAGCTAAATAGCCATATTTTTGATGTGAAGCTATTTAAAAATTTAGTAGAGAAATTCGACGATTGGTTTAATGAGCAATCTATATTAATGGACAGTAAAAATGCCTAACAAGTGACTATGGTGTCAATGAGTTATTTTTTGTCATATTCTCATTCCAGTAAACACCGTCTCTTACCAATGAGTTTAGTATCACTATCATTTTCTAACACAGGCAATGATGGCTATTTTCTTTGGTTTTCCTGCTTCAACCAAACGGTGGTAAGTTGTTTTGAAAAGAGGATTGCATTGAATAGCAGAGAGCATGGCCATGAATATAACAGTTCTAATTTGGTAGGCTTGCGAATATTCTTCCCATAGCAGTTGCTTGGTCACACCTTTGTGCTTTAACTCCCGATGCTCCCCAACCCAGTCAGGCAACTGGAATGCCCTGGATGCACTATTATAGGACTGTGGATAAAACAGATCAACCAGTTGCTGATCATTCAGTTGATCAATGGATGACCAGTTATGATTATCTTCATAATGTTTTACAACATATTGCAGCAGCTGACACGGTAGAAAAACTGGAAGCTTTACTGCCTTGGAATGTTAAAAAATGCTGATAGTTGAGTAGGGGCAGATAGGCTGAGATATTGGCGCTTACTGTTAAATTGCATCTAAAACTGACCAGTAATTGCACCGAGTTTTAGCCCGTTATATATCGATAAAAACGTTCTTACACCAGTGCTGCATTTAAACTAAGTGGGTCAAGGCAAAATGCAAATAAAACACACTTTTGGCTCAATAAATGATGCAATTCAGTTCAATAGGGTGATCCTGAATGTCTATCTAAATGTGCTTTTAACCCCGCTCAGCTATTCATCTCACTCTATTTCTTGATTCGAATACATTGCAGCAATTTCTTCTACTCTTCTAAATTATATGATAAGGGTCATATGTAGATTAGAATTATGAGAATCTGTTTAATTTTCTTATATATTTAACCTAAAGCTATTCTTTTACAGTGCAGTATTTTGCTGATCAACTCAAGAGGTAATTATGTCTGATATTTTTAAGTGGAATGATGAGTATTTAATTGGTATCGATGAAATCGATGAGCAACACAAACGCCTTTTTTCTATTGCCGCAACATTTGAACAGGCTAAAACTGATTCACAAAGTATAAAAGCTCTTATGGAAGTGTTTAGGTATACAAGAGAACATTTCACCCTGGAAGAGGAATTTATGAAAAAAGTAAACTATCCCGGGTACTATGAACATGAACAGGAGCATGAAACATTCATTGATGAACTAAATGATCTTGTTGCTGATTTTGATAATAGCTTGGAAGAAAGAGATAAACTCATCGCTTTATTAGCTCACTGGGTAGTCGATCACATTTGTAATAGCGACCACTTAATATCTAGTTTTGTAGACACTAAAACCTGATTTTCTCTTTATCGGGATTTAGTGTTAATTGCTGGTTACTGATTCTCGATTGGGAATTTGTCGAACCAGTACGGTTAAATCCTGGGGCACAATAGAAGGGCTGAGCCTAGTTCCATTCTATCGTGTCCCCATAATTGATCAATTGAGATCAGTTTTGAATGATTATACACAGCCGGGTATTGGCCTTTATTGTGTTTTCTGTGGGTTCTACTCGGGCTAAAACTTTGCTTACTTATCGGTCACCCAAAAGAGACTTTTTAAGGTTGTATTAATAATAAAGACTTCAGGGCTTAAGAATTATATGCTGGCTCTGTTCTGCCTATTTTGACAGGCAAGTCATATGTGGAACCAGGCTCTTGCCTAATTTTGATAACTGATATTCTACCCGTGGAGGTATCTCTACATAAGCCTTATGCAAAACTAAACCATCTGATTCTAACGATTTAAGATATTAAACAGCATGCAAAACTTACCAGATATTCGGGGGAAACTGCATTGAAAAGTTTCCACTCGGTGTTGTTCAATATCCAACGTTTATTTGAAGGTCTTCAGGAAGAAGGCAATGAAGGTGTGCTGTGGGGTATATAGAATTTAAGAGTGGAACGGGGCTTTCAGAGGGTATCAGTATTCAGCTTTATTACTCGATTGCATTTGAGCTGAAACTGTATCACGTAATTGTTTGTTACCAAGTTGTTCTATTAGACTGAGAGCTAAATCCATGGCCGTGCCAGGGCCTCTTGAAGTTGTGATATGACCATCTATTTCGAGAGCCTTATCTGATATTTGAAAATTGTTACAAACAGTTTGATCAAGTGCACCAGGGTAGCAGGTGATTGTTTTACCATCTAAAATTCCTGCAGCAACCAATGCTTTTGGGGCAGCACAGATAGCGGCAATATTTTTGTTCTGGTTATGCTGTTTTTTAATAAGTTGCTGAACTTGTTCATTGTCACGTAAATTATCAGCTCCAGGCAACCCTCCGGGCAAAAATATCAGGTCGAACTGTTCATCTAAAACTTTATCAATTGACGTGTCAGGGATGAGTAAACTTTGTCTGCTCGCTCGAACAGGTTGGTCATCTAAACCGGCAGTGATAACTTCAAAGCCAGCGCGACGTAATAAATCGATAATCGTAATGGCTTCTAGTTCTTCAAATCCTTCTGCAAGTGGGACAAGTACCTTGGCCATGTTGTTTTCTCCTGTTGTTGATAATTAATCAGCTGTGAAAGAGTCATGAATTGGTAGTCAGAGGAAATTTGAGTTAATTTTTCCTTTAATAATTCGATGGTTGAAGAATAAGGATGAGCGATGGCAATTGCTGATCCGTTTTTACTGGCTTTGTCCAGCCACAATTGGTACTGAAACGAAATAGATTCTGGATTGGTGTGATCATAATCTAGAAATATGTCGCGTTTTAGAGAGGGTACTCGTGCTCTTAAGGCTTGTTGATAAGCCTGACTCAAAGCTGTAGTTCGACTGTCGAGGAAATAAAGCTTCCCATTGAATTTTTTAATTGATTCCATGATTGGGCGCATAATATACCCCATACCGGTAAGCTTGCTTCCCATATGGTTGTTAATGCCTTGAATATAGGGAATTTCTTTTAGCATGTAATCGACATTTGAGGTTATTTCATCTTCGCTCATGCTTTCATCGAGAGTACTTGTTTCGATGTTTTTTCCAGAAGCTAATGATTGCATGGGCATATGAAGCATAATTTCATGCCCATTTTGGTGAGCAAATTCAGCAATTTTTTTGTCGTAAGTAGTATCTGGGATTATCGCAAAGGTGTGTTTCCCGGGAAGATTTAAAACTTGTTTGGCCAGTTCGAAAGAATAGCCGAGATCATCAATCACCAGTGCCAATACGGGTTTCTCCGCATTGGTACTGGTGGTGACAAAAAGAGAACCGAGTAATAAGGCGAGAGTTCTTATCATCCTTTGTGCTGGATCTTGTTCGCAATAGTAATTCCTTTAAGCAGGTTAAGCGCTTCAAATAACTGGTAGTCAGTTTCTGATAAGTTTTGAGAAGAATCCTCTTTAGTGCCATCTTTAGAGGTAGATTCACTACCCTTCTTTTCGACACCATTTTCAGGGTTGCTTAAGTGCCCTGAAAGATCTTTTTCAGAGATAGCCTTTGGCGCTTTTTTACGGTCAGAAACCTTTAAATTTCTTAACTTAATATCTGGCACAATGCCTTCAGCTTGAATTGAACGACCATTGGGAGTGAAGTATCGAGCAGTTGTTAGCTTAACAGCTGAACCATTACGTAATTCCTGAATAGTTTGAACAGAACCTTTACCGAAGGTTTTAAAGCCCATTATGATTGCACGTTTGTGGTCCTGCATGGCGCCAGCAACAATTTCAGATGCAGAGGCTGACCCGCCATTAACTAGTATGACAAGTGAAGCACCGTTAAGAATATCGCCGGGTGTGGCAGTGTATTTAAGGCTGGAATCATTAATTCGACCTTCTGTGTAAACGATTAATCCTTCATCAAGAAAAGCATCTGAAACACCGACAGCACCATTTAAAACGCCACCAGGATTGTTGCGAAGATCGAGAACAAGACCGTCTAGTTTTGACTCTTCCTGTAAAGCTGATATTGATTTAAGTAAGTCAGTTGCGGTTCGTGATTGAAAGTTGGTAATGCGAACGTAGCCATAACCTTCTTCTAACATGCGTTTTTTTACACTCTTAACACGAATGATTTCACGAGTAATATTAATGATTAGAGGTTTAGTTTCGCCTTCACGCACGATAGTGAGTTTGATGTCTGTATTAGGCTTGCCCCGCATAAGTTTTACGGCTTCGGTTAATGTTAAACCTTTCACGGGTGTTTCATCGAGCCTGATGATTAAATCTTTAGCCTGTATACCGGCTCTAGATGCGGGAGTATCGTCGATGGGGGATATAACTTTAATGAACCCATTTTCCATGCCAACTTCGATACCCAAGCCACCAAATTGACCGGTAGTACCGATACGTAAATCACTGAACTCTTCGGTGTCAAGAAATGAGGAGTGAGGATCGAGTCCGGATAACATGCCTCGAATAGCATCTTCTAGTAATTTTTTGTCATCAACTGCTTCGACATAATCAGATTTAATTCGAGAAAAAACATCAGTAAAAGCCTGCAGGTCTTCAAAAGGAATGGATTGTTTGTCATCTTTCAGGGCATATACGCTATGCCCGATAGCCATTGAAAGGCCTAATAATATGCCGGCAATAAAAAATGTTGATGTTCTAAGTTTTTGAAGCATAAAAATCTCCGTTAATAAGTCATTATTGTAGACCAATTAATGGCCGATAAGTTGTTATTTATAAATGTGTTGTTAATTCTTTACAGGTTAAAGAGGTTTTTGACTAAAATTTAGATAGAAGTGAACCAGTTGCTGGATTTACACCAGCGAGTTGGGTTTTGTGGTTTGCTTTTTTTTCTAATTTCGAAGTACAGGCCATTGTTACTCTGACCACCACTATCACCAATACTGCCAATGATGTCTCCTGCTTCGACCCACTCGCCTGTAGCTTTATACAAAGACTCATTATGTCCATATAGCGATAAATATCCATCACCATGATCAATTATAATCAGGTTGCCCATGCCTCTAAGCCAGTCAGAAAAAGCAATTCTACCATGAGAAACTGCACGCACATTGTTACCTCTGTTAGCATTGATCACCACACCTTGCCAGCGTAAATTAGAGGGTGGTTTGAGGCGTCCATATAGTTTTTTTACTTTACCTTTAACTGGCCAGGAAAGTTTTCCTTTCAATGAGATGAATTTTTTGGTGGATCTAGGGGGTGGTGTTTGGATTAGAATTTCGGCCAGGGAGTCTATAAGTTGTTTTAGATTTTTTTCGTCATCTTCTAGTTTGGTTAGATATTTACCCTGTTTCTTTAATTGATTTTCGAGATTGGTGACAATTTTTTTTCTTTTAGAGCGATCGCTACTTAAACTGGATTTTTGTGATTTTTGCTTGTTTAATATTTTTTCCAGATCAATTTTAGCCAGCTTAATACTCTTTTCATTTTCTACAAGACGATCAAAATTTTGAGTTGAAACATCTATTTGTTGAAGCCGATAATTTGAAAAATACTCGTAGTACGTCAAATTACGTTGTAAGTTTTCTGCACTTTGCTGGGAAAAGAGTAATTTCATTTGTTCCTGATTTCCAAGTGTGTAGGCGGTGTGGAGCTGTTCTGATAGTTGTTGGTTTTGGGTGAAAATATCTTTCTGAATGCTTTTTTTGCTGTTATTTAATTTAGCTAATGCGCGTTGTTTGGTTTTAATAGCCTTGTTAGATTTCCTGATTTTATTGCTGATGCCGCCTATTTGTTTTTCAATTGATCTTAGTTGGCGGTTATAGCTGGACCGACTATTTTCTTTAACTTCGATAGTTTTTCGTAATTTATCTATTTTAGTTTTGAGCTGTGTCAACTTTTTCTGCTTTTCTGATTTATCAGATGCAAAGCTATTGCTATTAAAAGAGAAAATTAAACTGAAAAAAAGTAAAAATAAAAAACGCATTTATATTTGAAAATATTTTTTAAACAATTGAATTTAAAGGATAAAAAGGAATAATTTAATTAAATGACAAGAAACAATCCTGTTCTGTCAAGATAATACTTTAATTACACTATTAACGCGATAGCGAACTGTAGACAAACCTTTTTTTATAATCCATAATGGAAAACTAATATTAGCAAATGATTATAGTTGATGAGACTAGATACAATTCTGCCAGGCGGTACGCCCCAGTTATTAACTCGTGATGAAGATATCGAAAGAGCTTCCAGGTCACTTAAAGCCATGTCGCACCCTTTGCGATTAAAGATTTTATGCACACTGGGCGATGAAGAAGTTAGTGTTCAGGGAATCGTGGAAAATGTTGGTACTTCACAAAGTAATATTTCACAGCATTTGGCCATTTTACGTGATAAAGGCATTTTAGCGTCCAGAAAAGATGCAAATAGAGTGTACTATCGAGTGGGTGATGCGCGCACATTGCGTTTAATCAGTATGATGCAAGAAGTTTTCTGTACTAACTAATCTATGCTTCAACAAATTTTAGAATTTTCTACCAATCATCCGTTTTTGGTAGTCGCTTTCCTGGCGTTGTCAGGCCTGATTTTATTTACCGAATTTCGTAATTTATCCCAAAAATTTATTACGTTAGGGCCTTCTGCAGCTATTTCAATTATTAACAAGAGCAATACGATGTTGCTTGATGTTCGTGAAGTGAGTGAAATTAAGGCGGGTATGTTGAATGATGCGATTCATATTCCATTGAGTGGAATTGGCAAAAGGCTGGCAGAACTGGATAAATATAAAGATGATTCTGTTTTGGTCTATTGCCGTAGTGGAAGTCGTTCTGGATCTGTGTGTCGTACATTAAGCGGTAGAGGCTTTGAAAAGGTTTATAACCTGGCCGGCGGTATTATGGCCTGGGAAGATGCTCATCTTCCTGTTTCTACAAAAAGGAAAAAGTAGATACATGCCTGATATAGTTATCTATAGTAGTGGTTTTTGTCCTTATTGTTCCTGGGCAAAAAAAATGTTGGATGGAAGGCAGGCGTCATATAGTGAAATTCGTATCGATCAGGTTGAAGGTGCTCAACAGGAAATGCTGTCAAAAAGTGAAGGTCAGATGACAGTGCCTCAAATTTTTATTGGTTCTTTTCATGTTGGTGGTTATACCGATATGGTGAAACTCGATCAGCAGGGTCAGCTCGACCCGTTGTTGCAGGAAAGTAATTAAGGAACTGGTTTTACCCCTTCATATTTACGAAGCTAATTTCTCTCAAACTTTTAAATTTCCCTCACCCTTAGAACTTTTCTCTACTTCCGAACAACTCTATCCCTCGTATAAGCTAACAACTTGGCTTTTTTTCTGGTAATCTTTGCGCGCTGTTTATGTGATTAAAAACAGTACCTTTTCCAATAACTCTGATAAAGAAAGAATATGACTGATAAACCTGCAGCTGAAAACCAGTTTTCAATCCAGAAGCTTTATATAAAAGATATCTCATTTGAGTCTCCTGATACCCCAGAAGTTTTTACCTTTAAGAACTGGGAGCCACAAATTGAATTGAATTTAAATAATGCAAATAAAAAGATTTCCGATGGTGTTTATGAAGTCGTACTTAGTGTGACTTCCACAGTGAAAAATAATGATAAAACCGCTTTTTTGGTGGAAGTACATCAGGCTGGAATTTTTAATATCAGTGGTTTTAATGATCAGGATTTGAAATATATCCTCGGTGCCCAGTGCATGAATATTCTTTTTCCATATGCGCGTGAAGTTGTTTCAGATTTAACAAACAGAGGTGGCTTTCCTCCCTTATTGCTAAATCCTGTTAATTTTGATGCGTTATTTGCACAGGCTATCCAGAAGCAACAACAGGAAGCCGGTGAAGAGGTCAAGCATTAAACTTTTTCACCGATGACAATGGCTTCTACAGTTGCTGTTATTGGAGCGGGTTCCTGGGGAACTGCGCTAGCACTTCAGCTGGCTAGAAATGATCTCCAGGTTAATCTCTGGGGGCATGAGCAAAAGCATATAAATAGCTTGCTGGCCGATAATCAAAATACTGAGTATTTACCCGGTTACCCTTTTCCTGAAAATTTATTACCCACGGCTTCCTTAAATGAAGCTGTTGAAGATGTCAGGCATATTCTCATCGTTATACCCAGTAAGGCTTACCGTGATTTTTTGTGCCAGTTAAAGCCGCTGATAAATAAACAAACCCGTGTTTTCTGGGCCAGTAAAGGTTTTGAGATAGAAAGCGGTAAGTTTTTGCACGAACTGGTTATAGAAGAATTAGCCGCTGAGCATTATGGCGTTATTTCAGGCCCAACATTTGCGACCGAAGTGGCTAAAAATTTACCTGCTGCTGTAACCTGTGCAGGCAATACTGAAGAATCTACCCAGGAGTTTGCCGAGTTATTGCATGGTGGGCATTTTCGCTGTTATACCTCGAAAGATGTTATTGGTGTGGAAATTGGTGGTGCTCTTAAAAACGTGCTGGCAATAGCGGTTGGTGCTGCAGATGGTCTGGGTTTCGGGGCTAATACCCGTGCTGCACTGATAACCAGAGGGCTGGCAGAAGTCATGCGTTTTGGTGAAAAAATGGGTGCCCAGAAAGAAACCTTGATGGGGCTTTCTGGTTTAGGCGACCTGATATTAACCAGTACGGATAATCAGAGTAGGAACAGGCGCTTCGGACTGGCTATAGGTCAGGGTCAGAGTGTAGAACAGGCAATACAGTCTATTGGTCAGACCGTAGAAGGTTACCGGGCTGCAAAAGCGATTTACCTGATGGCACAACAGCAATCTATAGCCTTACCTATAATGGGGCAGGTTTATAAGGTTTTATACGAGGGTAAATCTCCTGTTGAGGCGGTGTCAGAACTTGAAGGTCGCGAGCAAAAATCAGAAATTTAGCCTTTATAGTTACTAATGAGTAATTATTTTGCGTTTAATTGAAAAGGATAAAAGAATTTCACCACGAAGATACGAAGTGCACGAAGATTAATATTTATAGGTTTAGTTAATTCAGGCATAGACTGACTGTGCTAAATGTTATTTGCTGAAGTCTAAGAGTTCTTCCTGGTGACATATCTAAATGTCCGAAAGTTGAAATTTACTGGGTAGTGATTAATTGATGTTTCATATTGCTCTTTTTGAACCTTGTATAGCCCCAAATACGGGTAATATTATCCGCCTGGCTGCGAACAATAGTTGCCGCTTACACTTGATAGAACCTCTTGGTTTTGAGCTGGAAGATAAGCAGTTAAGGCGGGCTGGCCTTGATTATCATGATCTTGCAAATGTTACTCGTTATGCTGATTTTGATCAGTTTTCTAAGGCTTTTCCAGATAGTAGGATATTGGCCTGTACTACCCGTGGGCAGGTTTCCTATGATCAAATAGAATACAAATCTGGAGATGTTTTACTTTTTGGTTCGGAAGTTTCTGGTTTGTCTGAACAGGTTCATGCGAGTATTCAAGATAAATACAAAATAAGAATTCCAATGCAGCCTACGAGCCGTAGTTTAAATTTATCCAATGCCGTAGCTATTATCAGTTATGAAGCCTGGCGTCAGCTTGGCTTTGCAGGGGCTAAATAAAGGGTATCGGCAAAAGAATATGCAGTTTTTACTTTAAAGTAGCCGTTTTTGCTGCTGATGGCAGGGTAAAAATGGCTAGAAAAAGAGCTCATTAACTAAATGCTTGAAATTCCTTGAATTATCTCAATAACGAGCTAAAATTTATCGATATGACAATAAGTTAAGCGATTTAGTTTAAGCAAAATCTAGAATAATAAGAAACAAACGCTCATTACTTCAAATTTTTAATTGAGATAGTTGAATGCCCGGCTTTTTTACATCTAAAAATAAACGTTCACAAGTTGGGGTCGACTTCATGCCAACGGGCGTTGCTGCTGTTGAAGTGGGCATTGCTAAAAAAGATCGTGGGCTGGTTAAACGAAGTGATTTTTTACCATCGGTGGGCAGTTCTGAGCAGGTTAAAGTCTTGCAGCAGTGGGTCACTGAAAATAAATTGCTAAATGCTAATTGTACAAGTTTAATTGCTAAACATGATGTTCAGTTATTCCAGCTTGAAAAACCAGCAGTAGCAGATGAAGAGCTGTTGCAGGCAGTGAGCTGGAAAATTAATGATTTAATTAACTATGATGTGGAAACGGCTGTAGTTGATGTCTTTCAATTACCTCCTTCCCCAAAAAGTCCTGTTAACTATATCAATGCGGTGGTTGCCAATGAAGTCACTGTGGGTGGCTATGTCGAGAGCATAAAACAGACTGGATTGAGTTTGCAGGTTATAGATGTGCATGATCTGGTAACAAAAAATTATTGCAGAGTTTGCGGTATTGAGGATTCCACAGTGGCGGTTTTACAGTTTTCTGATAATGAAGGGCTGGTGACTATTTATCATCATCAGGATTTATACGTTGCCAGAGATTTTAAAATCGGTTTAATGGATATTGATGCCGCTTTGAATGAAGATGAGGCAATATATGACTCTCTACTGCTTGAGTTGCAAAGATCGATGGACTATTTTGAAAGTACTTATGGTCTAGGTATGGTGCAAAAAATGGTGATTTTCCCGCAAACCCCGGGCACTGTTCGGATGGCTAAATATGTACAAAACTATGTTTCCTATGAACTGGATTTTGTTGAGGTAAATGTAGCAGGTGATGGGCAGCAGGAAGCATTAGATAAACACTGCTTCCCTGCTTATTGTGCAGCATTACGTGGTATCCAGTTATGATAGTGCAGGAAATCAACCTCTATCAGGATCGCTTTAAAGAAAAAAGAATCTGGCTTTCCGTATTTCATTTGTTGTTTCTAATGGGTTTAACTGCTGTGATACTGCTTTTTTCCAGTTACTGGTATGACAACCAGTATAAAATAGCAGAGCAACAACATAGTGCTAGCTTACAAACAAAAGAACAGGCAGACAGGTCGCTTAAGACCCAGCAAAAAAAGCTACAGTTGATATTATCAAACAATCATATTGATATTGAAATATCGAAAGTATCGACTGATATAGCCGCCCGAAAAAGAATAATTAGTTTTGTGGAGAGCCATCAGTTTGGTTCTGGAAAGGGTTTCTCCAGTAACCTGGATGGTTTAACTGAAATTAAAATTAGCGATATCTGGTTAAATGAAATATCTCTGGCTAAAGATTTTATGCAGCTGTCCGGTAGCGCATTGAAAGCCGAAACAATTCCTGAATACTTTAATCTGTTTCGACAAAAGCGCTTGTTTAATGGCAATGAATTTGAAATTTTTGAATTAAACAGGGTGCAGGAACAGGGCTGGAAAGTTGACTTCCTGATTGCTAGCAGGGTCTCTTCTGATGAATAAGCAATTCATAGAAATCTCTGAGAAAATAAATGCACTATCTTTCAGAGAACGATTGATGGTTATAGTGACTGTCGTAGTTTTATTCGGTTTTATCTGGTGGAATTTATTTGCCTTGCCTTTACTGGATAAAACTAAAAGGCTGCATAAAAAAACTAAGGCTCTTGAAACTGAAATTATCACTATTAATGCGACCGCTGCGGCTATCAGAAAACGCATTGAAGATGGCGTGTTTAAAACTAAGCAGCAGAAACTGACATTGCTCAAGCAGGAGTTACGTAAGGTTAATGAATTACTTGAAGGCAAAACAGAAGCTTTAATAGAGCCAGCTGAAATGTTCGAATTGATGCAGCAATTAATATTTGCAGAATCAAAACTGAAATTAACTGGAATGAAGCGGAAAGAGGTCAAATCTATTTTTTCTTCCGGTGGTTCTGAATCTAACCCAGAACAGCAGCCGGAGATATACCGGCATGTATTACAGATGAGTTTTGAAGGTAAGTTTGAAAGTATCTTAAAATATATTCAAAAACTGGAATCTCTGGAGTGGAAATTGATCTGGGATCAAATAACTCTTAAAACCAATGAATACCCTGTAATCGCTGTTGATATAGAAATATCCACGTTAAGTGACAATAAAAATTGGGTAGGTTTTTAAGTGAAATACTTGTTAATTCTAATAAGTTGCCTGATATCCATCCACAGTGTGGGAGCCGCATTTTATGACCCTATGCGTCCTCCAGCCTATGCACTTAAAAAATTCAGATTACAGAAACTTAAGAATTCCCCTTCTGCTGTAAAAAGACAGATAAAACCAAAAAAAGCAGTTGAACAATTAGCTTTTGAATTGAATTCTATTCTATATTCCAGTAATAGGCAGCATGCCATTATAAATAATCAGTTAGTTAAAAAAGGCGACATAATTAATGGGGCTAAACTGGTTGGTTTAAAGCCGGATGGTGTCAGACTGCTATCAAAAGGTAAGTTTATCGATTTAAAAATCTTTGATTCTCAACCAATTTTTAAGTCGATTAAAAAATCTCTCAATGAGAAAAAAATATGATGAAGTTAAAACTATTGCTATGTGCAATGTTAGTGCTCCTGTCAGCGTGCTCAACACGACAAATTGATAGTAGTGCTCAGGAAACCAGAGACTCTATTCGCACTGAACTGGAACAGGCTGGTTTAAATTCAGTACAGCAACCGGTTGTTCCATCTGCCGATATAATGAATGAGCTTATGCCCGCTACCGGTATTTCCATACCCGGGCTTGAAGCTGATATTTTACCTGATCCTCGTTTTGATATTTCTGTGGCTAATGCATCTGCAGATGTTTTTTTTATGAGCCTGGTTTCTGGAACAGATATAAATATGATTGTTCATCCCAGTGTGTCTGGAACCATTAGTCTGGATCTAAAAAAAGTAACTATTAAAGACGTTATGGAGTTGACCCGTGAAGTGTACGGTTATGAATATAAGAAAACTGGGAATGGTTATATTGTATTGCCGGCAAGAATTCAATCCAGAATTTTTCATGTGAATTATTTGAATATAAACCGTGATGGTGAATCCAGTATGACGGTGAGTTCGGGGCAAATTGCATCATCCGGTTCCAGTGATTCAGATTCTGGGCAGGACAGCTCACAGTCATCGACGTCACAATCCAGCAGTATTAAGACTTCCAGTAAGGCTAACTTCTGGGCTGAATTATATTCAACCATTACATCGATTGTTGGAAAAGCTGACGGCCGCTCTGTTGTTGTTGATCGTCATGCCGGGTTAATTATTGTGCGTGCAATGCCGGGTGAGTTACGCGATGTAGAGGAATACCTTTCCAGTGCGCAGGAAAATTTACAGCGTCAGGTAATTCTTGAAGCGAAAATTATTGAAGTTCAACTGAATGATAGTTTTCAGTCAGGTGTTGACTGGGCAGCGTTAGCTGAGTCATCTGGAGAGTCCCTGTTTCTCGGGCAGTCCAATATCATAGATGGAAATGCCAGTTTGTATGATGTGGACGGGAATATTGATAAGTCAGCTGCCTTAAGCGGACTGGGTGCAGCGGGTTTTGCTAATCTATTTGCGATTGGTGGTACGGCAGATAATTTTGGTGCTTTATTGCGTTTGCTGTCAAACCAGGGAGAGGTTCAGGTGCTATCAAGTCCACGTGTTTCAACATTGAATAATCAAAAGGCAGTTATCAAGGTAGGCTCGGACGAATTTTTTGTGACAGAAGTTTCATCGACTACATCTGCTGGCGCTACTTCAACTGTGACAACACCTGACATTACTCTGACTCCTTTTTTCTCTGGTATTGCGTTGGATGTAACCCCGCAAATAAGTCAGGATGGAGAAGTGATATTGCACATTCATCCAAGTGTCAGTGAGGTTAAAGATCAAACTAAAAATATTACGTTGGCTGGACAGACTCAACAATTACCCCTGGCTTTAAGTACGGTACGTGAATCAGATTCAGTGGTTAAAGCAAGAAGTGGTCAAATTATTGTAATTGGCGGCTTAATGCAAAATCGTACTGCTAATGATGATGGGGGGGTGCCTGTTTTAAGTAAAGTGCCTATACTGGGGAACCTATTTAAGCAGACAAGTAAGCAAAATACTCGCAGTGAACTGGTTATATTGCTGAAACCAATTGTTGTGAATAGTGAAAGAACCTGGACAAATTATATAAAACAAAGCCAAAGCAGAATTGACCAACTTCAACAGACACAGCAGTCTCAATCAGAGAATAAATAATGTATGAACAGTATTATGGTCTGGTTGAAAAACCATTTAATCTGACACCGGATACTGAATTTTACTATCAGAGTTTGACGCATCAGGAAGCTTTGAACGTGTTATTGGTTGCTATTAAAAGTGGCGATGGTTTTATAAAACTAACGGGTGAAGTAGGTACCGGTAAAACATTGTTGTGTCGTAAGTTACTGGACTTGCTGGATGATCACTTTCAAACCATCTATATTCCAAACCCCTATATGAGCTGTGATGCTCTGCTACGCGCTGTTGTTGAGGAAATGGGTCTGCTGGATTTAGTGCTGGATAATAACTATCTCTCCTGTATTAATAAAAAACTGATTGAAAATGCTCAACAGAATATTAAAACTATTATTCTGTTAGATGAGGCACAGTCGCTACCAATTGAAAGTCTTGAAGCTATACGTTTATTAAGTAATCTGGAAACTGAAAAGGAAAAACTTATTCAGATAGTTTTATTTGGACAACCTGAGTTAGATAACAAACTCCAGCAAAATAGCATTCGTCAGTTACAGCAGCGTATCGTACATGCCTGTCACTTAAAGAATCTAACGATTGAAGGTTTAGCGCGGTATATCGAGCACAGGTTGGAATCAGCCGGTTATTTCGGGCCGAGATTGTTTAGTGATTCTGCCATAAGAAAATTGTTTGAAAAAACTAAAGGAGTGCCTCGCTTAATTAATCTTCTGTGTAATAAGGCGATGATGATCTGTTATGCGTCAGGTGAATTTTATGTGTCAGAAAAGCACGTACAAATGGCTGCCAGGGATAGTAAACAGGTTAATCGAGTTGTGATGCAAAAAGCTGACCTGGTGGGTAATGCTGGAGTGCTGGCAGCTATTTCATTTTCCTTGAGTCAGCTTATTCCACCAGTATCATGAGTGTTATTAATAATGTTCTGAAGGAAATAGAGAATAAGCCATCGGCTTTTACGCCTTTGGAGCTGGCAGATGTTCCGAATGCTAAAACACAAACTAATGTTTATATTAGAATCTGGGTTATTGGTTTTTTACTTTTAGCTTTGATAGTTCTGGCTGTATTTTTTTTCAGTCAAAAAAATGTTTTCAACATGTTTAGTAAAGACCAGATTGTTGAATCTGTCAGTGAAGTTTCTAATACTAATACAGTTCCCGTTGACAAGATTCTTATTCAAAAAGAACAACCTGTAACGGTGAAAAAAGAAATAACAGGGCTGCAACTGAATGAAGAACAAAATTTTCTTGAGTTAACTCTTCAATTGCCATTGGGTGCGCAAAGTTTCCTGAAACAGAGCGGTTTAAATCGTTATGTATTTTTTATTTCAAATGCTGGGAAGCAGGTTGTTGCCCCAGAAATTACGGATAATGCCTGGTTGACAAGTATTAATGTGTCAGAGGTAGAGGCAGGTCTGGAGATTCAGTTTTTTACTAAGAATAAAGTTCTTGTTGAAACACTTCATCAGGAAAAAGAAGGTAGTTATTTATGGGCTATCAGACTTAAAAAACCAACTCAAGATGATAAGGTTAAAGTCGTTGAGAAGAAGGTTGATCCAAATATAAAGTCAAATATTGCTACTACTGACAAGAAGAATAATATTGCAAAAGCAAATATAACAACCGAACCTGTTACGGATGAAATAAAACCAGATAGACAACTTTCTAAAAATGTAAAACTTGAAATTAAACCTGTTTTATCTGGTAATTCTGATGCAGAACGGTTAGCTAAAGCTGATATCGCCTTGCAGCAGAAAGCGTGGAGTCAGGCTCAAAAGCACTTACAGGATTTACTTAATAGCTCAGTAGATAAAAAAGTTAGAATTAAGTTATTAAGTTTGTATCAACAACAACATAAATCAGCAGAGATGAAGTTGTTGCTGGGAAAGAGTTTGCAGCTCTATCCGAAAAATTCTGAATTTTTTGTAATGGATGCCGGGTTATTATTTACGGATAAAAAATATTCTACATTGATCAAAAATTATAATGATAATTTAGATGATATTAAAATTATAAATCTGGTTGCTGCTTCCTACCAACGTACAAATCAACATAAGAATGCTGCAAATTACTATCAGGAGTCTCTAAGATTAAATTTTCAACAACCCCGGCAATGGATAAGCCTGGCAATATCTCAGGAGCAGTTGTCAAAATTTGATAGATCTATTCAGTCCTATAAAATGGCTCTGAAAAGTGGTGCACTCAATGAGCGACTGGAAACTTTTATTCATAAAAGGTTACAGCAATTAAGCAGCTCTGGGCAATAGTGGGAGAGGGATGATGACTTTTATTTTTCAAAAATCACCCGTAAAGTTCCAGCTTCTCAAGCCTGGTTCAAACCCCGGTATTAAATGGGATAATAAGTTGTTCATGCGACCCTACCAAGGTAAATAGTTATGGCATTCAGAAAAAAAATAAGACTCGGTGACTTACTGGTTGATAAAGGACTTATTACATCCGATCAATTACAACTTGCTTTGCAGGAGCAAAAAAAGCTGGGTCGTAAACTTGGGTCTACCTTAGTTGAGCTGGGCATGATTGATGAAGACAGTATTCTTAAATTACTATCGAATCAGTTGAGTATTCCACTAATTGACTTAACTAATTATACCTATAATGAAGAAGTGATTAGAACACTGTCAGAAAGTATTGCCAGAAGATATCGTGCCATAGTACTTGAAGATAGAGCAAATGATTACCTTGTGGGAATGGCTGATCCTACTGATTTATATGCGGTTGATGAAATACAGGAAAAGCTGTCAAAACCGTTAACCCAGGCAATCGTCAGGGAAAATGATTTGCTGGTGACTTTTGATAAGGTTTATCGCCGGACTGAAGAAATTAATGCATTGGCTGAAGAACTTGGGCAGGAGCTTTCTGATGGCTCTGCAGAATTATCCAGCTTGCTTCAGGGAGAAATGACGGATGCGCCGGTAGCTAAATTACTGCAGTCTATCTTTGAAGATGCCGTTCAAATGGGGGCATCTGATGTCCATATTGAACCAGATAAAACTGAAATCAGAATAAGACAGCGAGTTGATGGGATTTTACATGAGCAGGTGATGAAAGAGATACAGATTGCCCCTGCAGTTGTTGTACGTTTAAAACTAATGGCTGATCTAAATATTTCAGAAAAACGTTTACCACAGGATGGGCGTTTTAATATGGTGGTAAGTGGACGCGAGATAGATGTGCGTTTATCAACCATGCCGGTGCAACATGGTGAATCAGTCGTTATGCGTATTCTTGATCAAACCCGGGGTGCGCTGGATATTGAACATCTGGGTATGCCCCCTGCGCTATTAAAACGTTTTCGCAAAAACTTTCATTTACCTAATGGCATGATACTGGTCACGGGGCCAACCGGAAGTGGTAAAACGACTTCATTGTATGCTGCTTTGCAGGAGCTAAATAAAGCGGAATCAAAAATTATTACCGTAGAAGACCCGGTTGAATATCAGTTAAGTAGAGTGAATCAGGTTCAGGTGAATTCAAAAATAGGATTAAATTTTGCTCAGGTATTACGTGCGGCATTAAGGCAGGATCCAGATATTATCATGGTGGGTGAGATGCGTGATGCTGAGACCGTAGAAATAGGGGTCAGTGCGGCAATGACAGGTCACCTTGTGCTCTCTACTTTGCATACAAATGATACAGTTTCTACCGCTACGAGGCTCATCGGTATGGGTGTTGAGGGTTATTTGCTTGCAACGACCCTGCGATCAATTATTGCGCAAAGACTGATAAGAAGAACCTGTACCAGTTGTGCTCAGGATTATACTCCGGATGCTTTTGAAAGTGGCTGGTTAAGGGATCAGCTGGCTGTAGATATTAACCGACATCGGTATAAAAAAGGGAAAGGTTGTTTGCATTGTGGTTTCAGTGGTTACCATGGGCGTATGGGTGTTTATGAATTGCTGGATATGAATACAGAACTGGCGGAAGCTTTGAGGCGAGATGATACACAGGGGTTTGTCGAGGCTGCAGGCCGGGCACAGGGCTATGAGCCACTGGTAAATGTTGCTCATGAGTATGCTTCTCAGGGCTTAACAACTATCGAGGAGGTTCTTAAGTTGGCCGGTCAGTCACGAGATGAGTTGCTGGAAGAAGAGTCTGAAGAATTGGAGTTAGAGCCGGAAGTATAAAATGCAGAGGAATTTATCATGATTTTATTTTGCCGGTGCCATGCAAACATGCAGAAAAAATTTGCAGTAATAAATATCTTTATTGAAAGGTGCCGTTATGCCTGCTTTTAATTATAAGGGACGTAGTAAGAATGGTAAATTAACAGAAGGGGAAATGGATTCGACCAGTAGTGGAGCATTGGCTGGCCTGTTAATAGAAAAAGGAATTACTCCCTTACATATATCTGAGATAAAGAAAAAAGTTGATATTATCGACCAGATCAATCAAAAGCTGGATCTGTATAAAGTTAGCATTGAAGAATTGTTAATGTTCACTCGTCAGATGGGAGCGTTGGCAAAGGCAGGAATTCCTATAACCCGTGCGATATCTGGCATCAAGGAGTCTATACAGAATCCATTAATGACTAAAGCTCTTCAGGATACTCTGGAACAACTTGAATCGGGGCGTAGTTTATCAATTGCCTTTGCTCGTCATCCGAGAGTATTTTCAAACCTGTTCATCAGTATGATTCAGGTGGGGGAAAATACCGGTAGGCTGGATGAAGCTTTTTTATTAATGGCTGCATACATAGATCGTAATAGGAAAATGAGTAACAATATTTCTGCTGCATTACGATACCCCACCACCGTTATTATTGCGATTACCATTGCGATGGCAATTGTGAACCTGTTTGTAATACCAAAGTTTGCTTCCTTTTTTGAGGCTAATAATCTTGACCTTCCCTGGCAAACTGTATTTTTATTAACAACGTCTAATTTTATGGTAGATAACTGGCATTTTTTGTTGGTTGGTCTGGTTTTGATATATGTTTTATTTAAACGATATATTTCTACTGTAGAAGGACGTTATAAATGGCACCACTTCATTCTGAAAATTCCTATCATCGGTGATATTTTATTGCGTGCTTATCTGGCCAGGTTTGCACGTTCATTTGCCATGGCATATGGTGCCGGAGTGCCAATCGTTCAGGGAATGGGGGTTATCTCCCGGTCAGTCGGCAATGATTTTATTGCAAAACATGTGGCTGATATGCGAGAAGGTATTGAGAGAGGTGAAGCCTTAACCATTACTGCGAATCGTACCGGAATGTTTACACCGGTTGTTATGCAAATGTTTGCAGTTGGAGAAGAGGCTGGAAACCTGGATGAGATGATGAGCTTTATTGCTGATTTCTATGAAGAAGAAGTGGATTATGATGTTAAAACTCTATCCGATAGACTAGAACCGATAATTTATGTTTTTGTCGGTATCATGGTGTTGGTGCTAGCACTTGGTATTTTTGTGCCGATGTGGGATATCGCTCAACTGGCTGGAAGGTAGTTATCAGTCGAAAGTTGACAGTCTTAAGTCCAAAGTAAAACTAAATGAATAAATCAATTTCATCTCAACCCGATGCGACAAGATTTAGATCGATAGCCGTCATTATTTTGATCCTGATCTGCATAGTATTATTTCTTGGTTTTACGGAACATCTTACGGGTAAAACTGATCAGGTTGCGAAGGATAGGGTGATCTCAGGAATAAAGCATTCTCTGGCAATGATGCTTTATGATTATACCATTCAAGGGAGGCTGGAAGAATTAAAGGGATTTGATAAGGGAAATCCATTTGTACCCCTGGCCATTTATCGAACATTACCTGAAAATTATCATGGTGCACTTTCAGTCTTTCCAGAAGTACCTGATGCAGGATGGTATTTTGATAAACAAAGTAAAAGGCTTGTCTTTGTTAGTCTGGATGGAGATCATTCCAGCTTTGAGATGATATTCAGTAAAGGCAGAGAAGATGAGGTTGGGCAATTACTGTTTCAGGAGTTTTTAAAGCCTGTTTTGCTTGCAGAATAAAAAAGGCCTCTAAATTAGAGGCCTTTAATTTTTAAATGACTGACTTTTACTTTTATCCAGTACAAATTAACGTAGCAGCAGCAGTCTGTCCATTTTCACCATTAATTGTGCACTCATAGGTTGAGCCTGCTCCGCCTAATGTGGTGCAGTTAGCAGTACTTGCACTTGTTGTGTAACCACCAGGGAATCTATCAGCAGTTAATAAGTTGTGTAAACCCGCATCAGTTGTCGTGGCAGATATTGAGCAGGCATCTGTGCCATCGGCTGTTACCGAGCTATCACCCGAAGCAGCTGCACTAATAGGTACACCGGCAGTTCCGACCAGACTTTTTGCATAGTTTACTGCAGCAGCACCCGATATTTCGGAAGCAACACCTTCGACGGCGGCAAGTGATGCCTCACCTGATAAATCCTGGAATTTTCCCAGCGCAGTAACGCCAAGAATGCCCAGTAAGACAATAACCACAACCAGTTCGATAAGTGTGAAACCACTTTGTGATCTTTTCATTTAAAATTCCTCTTAGGAGAATATGGGCAAATTGTGTGTTTTTTTCTTATACTATTAAAGTAAAGTAACTGTAGTATGGTATAAGTCGGTGATTTTTCAATGAATTATAGAAAATAATTGTGATATTGCAAGAACATATAGAGGCGGGATTCACATTAATTGAACTAGTGGCAGTAATTTTATTGCTGTCAATATTATCTGTCGTTGCTTTGTCACGTCTCGGAGGCATGGATGTATTTGAGGAAAAGGCGTACTTTGATGAAGTAACCAATGCATTTCGTTACGCCCAGAAACTGGCTCAGAGTACCGGGTGCAGTGTTCAGGTGACAACCACTTCAACTTCTTACAAATTGCTGCAGGGATCTGATTGTACATCCACGACTTATGACCGTAATGTTTTAAATCCGGCTAATCGAACATTGGTATATGAAAATTTAACACCTCCTGATGGGGTTACTTTAAGCCCAGATTCAACCATTGTATTTACTCCGCAATCAACTGTTACGGGATTAGGTGGTAATACTCCTTACAGTGCGGGCAGCTATTCATTTACCCTGTACACGAATACGGGATTAGTCGATGTTAATTAAGCCCTATGTCTCTTCTTCACTAAAATACTGTAAAAATAATATCTCTAAGGAAAGGGCTTTTACCCTGATTGAAGTATTAGTCACTATTGTGGTGATAGGCATTGCTGCCACGTCAATCATGAGCGTTTTTATCAGTACGGTTAAAACCAGTGCTGATCCATTAATTCAGCAGCAAGCTGTTTCTATCGCTGAAGCCTATATGGAAGAGATTCAAAGTCAGCATTTTGCAGATCCTGTTGCTGTTGAAACGGGTGGAGCCGAGGCAGGGGAAGCTCGTGCTACTTACAATGATATTCAGGATTATAATGGATTGAGTGATGCGGGTGCTAAAGATCAGAATGATGTTGCTATAGTTGGGCTAACTGATTATGACATAACCGTCACGGTTACTGCTCAATCTCTGAGCGGGACTACTACCATAGCGGCTGCAGATTCAAGACGAATTGATATTACTGTTACGCATACGGTTATTGACCCTATAGTGCTTTCTGGTTTCAGGACGAATCACTGATGAAATCAGTTTCTGTAAATGGTTTCACCTTAATTGAACTGATCGTAGTGATTGTTTTGCTGGGCATTATGTCTGCCGGTGCAGGCTTGTTGATAACCAGGCCGATTGAAGCCTATGGTGATCAGCTGCGACGACAGCAGCTGGTTGATTCAGCTGAAATGGCGATGCGTAAAATTGAAACAGATATCAGGAGGGCTTTACCTAATAGCCTTCGGCGTATTGATAATTCTCCAGCCGGCTGGGTGCTGGAAATGGTCAATACAATAGATGGAGCCCGTTACAGAGATGAGGCTGGTGGTGGTTTTTCTAGCACAAACGATATTCTATCATTTACAACGTCAGGAGGTGATCAGCAGTTTAATTTACTGGGAAATTTTACTGAATTGACTGTTGCTGGTTCGCCTTATGCTGATTACCGGGCTGTTATTTATAATACTGCTCCGACGGATATATATCCCGATGCCTCTGTTATAACATCTCCTACCGGTGTTATCAGCCGGGCTGGATTTTCTCTGGCCTCGGTCAGCCCTGTGGGAGCTACAGATAGTACCGGGGATGAGCATCAGCTGACGCTGGATAACCTGTTCCAGTTCGACTTTCAATCACCGACTCAGCGAATATTTATTGTAGATGGTCCAGTGAGTTATGTGTGTGATAGTTCAACAGGTTTGCTGACCCGGTTTGATGGGTATGCTTATCAGTCCGCTCAAGGCACAATCGATACGGTGGCCAAACTGACCGCTTTAGGTGCAAATGTTGATCGAGTAGCGACTCAGCTAAGTGCTTGCAATATTGACTATCAGGCAGGCAGTCCTCAGCGAGGCGCTTTAATTACACTGGATTTATCATTAACGGATGATGTCGGTGAATCAATTAGTTTGTTACATCAGGTGCATGTGGATAACGTGCCATGAGAATGTTAAATCAGCAGGGTTTTTCACTGATCACCGCTATATTCCTATTGGTGGTACTGGCTACCTTGATGGGTTACATGGTAAGTTTGAGAGTGGTTCAACAGCAAACGGTGGTGATGAGTATTCAGGGTGCTCGTGCACTTCAGGCAGCACGTGCAGGAATCGAATATGGTATTTATAAAGCGCTCAATGGAACTAGTTGTTCCCCAGGGACAGACACTTCTGAAACAGTTACTTTTTTAGCAACTGATACGGCATTGGCCAGTTTTTCAGTGTCTGTCTCCTGTTCAGCTACAGTGCATACTGAAGGTGCGGCGACTGCATTTAATTTTTACACCCTGACAGCTCTTGCAAGTAACGGAGCCTTTGAGCAGGGTCTTGATGATGCCAATCCAGATTATGTATCACGTCAAATCAGGGTAACGGTGAGTACTGCACCACCTTAAATAAAAGAAATGCCAATGATATCAATAATTTTTATTACATACTTAAAGTAATAATTGAATTGTCGAAAATTCAACACTATACTCATTATCTTAATCACTTTGCCTGAAAAATAGACTAATGGGTTCTGTATCTCTTCCATCTCTGTTGCTTGTAGATGATGACTCTATAATCTCTGAAAGCCTGAAATACGTGCTGAGTGATGAGTATGAGGTGAGTCTGGCATTTGATCGTGTTAACTGCATTGAGCAATTGAGTGTAATGCCTGCACCACCACAGCTTGTACTGGTGGATCTTGGTTTGCCACCCGATACACATAAACCTGACGAAGGTTTTGCGGTAATTGAATATATCTGTAAACATTTTCCCTCTTCTAAAGTTATTGTTCTGTCTGGTCAGGATGAGCAAAAGTATGTTGATGCGGCTAAAAAATTGGGCGCTGTTGATTTTGTAGCTAAGCCCTGTGATATAGCCGAACTAAAAGTTCGATTAAAGCAGCAGGTAGAAACCTCCGCTGATACGCCTAATGAGCTGCAATCAGTTAGTGGCATCGTTGGAAAAAGTGCAGCAATAGAATTGCTCAGAATGCAAATTAAGCAATTAGCCGATTCTCCATATCCAGTGTTAATACACGGTGAATCAGGTAGTGGTAAAGAGTTGGCTGCACAAAATCTGCACAGTTGCAGCCAGCGAAAAGCACATCCCTTTTTGACCCTGAACTGTGCGGCTTTTAATGATGAGTTATTAGCCTCCCAGCTGTTTGGGCATGCGCGGGGAGCTTTTACAGGAGCAACAGAAAGCAAACCCGGTTTTTTTGAAGAGGCTGGTCAAGGTACATTACTGTTAGATGAAATAGCCGATTTGCCCATAGATTTACAAGCTAAGTTACTGCGTGTACTGGAGAATGGCGAGTATTACAGGGTCGGTGAAACTCAGCCCCGTATGTCTAAAGCCCGGGTTTTGGCTGCCAGTAATAAAGATTTGATTGAAGCAATAGATAAAGGTCTTTTTCGAGAAGATTTATATCATCGTCTTAGCGTGTTAAGCATTCGTGTACCCAGTGTTAATGAGCGGGAGCAGGACAAACTGGTTCTACTTGAGTTCTTCCAGCAAAAGCTTGATCAGCAGTTAAAAAGTTTTGTACTTGATGACGAATCAAAGAAACTGTGGATGCTTTATGATTTTCCTGGAAATGTGCGTGAATTGAGGAATATCATCATTCGCCTGTCTGCGAAATATCCCGGGCAAACCATTAAAAAATCAGTGCTTGAGCAGGAAATGATGCAGCTGACGTCA
>JABHSO010000046.1 GCA_018669845.1 Gammaproteobacteria bacterium
AACGATAATGCACTGGCTGAAAGTAAAAATGCATCCGTTGTCAGAAAAGTATTTGGTTACACACATAGCTTTCTCCCTCCATGAAGAGTCCTACGACATTGCCACGTTCCACATAAATATCTTAACGAGTGAGTTAGGTATTCGCTGTTACCGATGCCTACACAATGGGTTTTTCATAAAGACGGTGTTCGATCCAGTGTGACGGTTGATCCTCGAGCATTGTATAATAATGCGGCGCTTGAAGTAGCGATGGTGAAACAGGGTATTGGCATCACTAGATTACCGTTATTTACCTGTGAAAAGGAAGTGCAGAGTGGTGAGTTGCAGGTCATTTTAGATGATTATGATCAAATTAAATTTGATGTATTTGCAGTGTACCCTCATCGCCAATACCTTACGTCGAAAGTTCGAGTTTTTGTGGACTTTGTGGTTAATGCATTTGCTTAAGAGTGTTTCATTTATTGCTTAAAGGAATAAATGCTTCAACTTTTAATCCCCCGAGTTTTGAGTCACTAAAAGAGAGCTTTCCTTTGTAACTATCAATAATATCTGAACAGATACTCAAACCAAGGCCATGCCCCTGGACTGTTTCATCGAGCCTTAAACCTTTACCTGTGATTTTTTCAAATAGAGTCGAATCTACACCTGGACCATCATCTTCGACTACAATACTTAAGCCGGTGTGAGTTCTATTAATTTTAAACTGGATAGATGATTGTGCAAATTTACAGGCATTATCCAGTAAATTTCCAGTCAATTCCATCATGTCGTCTCGATCAATATTTACATCATTCAGATTGCCCTGCAAATTTTCCTGTATGTGAACTTCAGGATAAATTTTCTTCATGACTTCAAATAAATAAGGTAATTCATCATTGATATGAAATGTACCACCAACAACATTTGAACCTGATATTTTTGCTCGACGTAATTCGCGATCAACTATTAACTGAATATCTTTAAAAGACAGAATAGCTGATTGTTTATCCTCTCCGGAATCAAGGTGTAACGACAATATCTGTAATGGTCTTTTGATCTCGTGTGCCAGATTCCCAATGGCATTTCGGGTGCGCTGAATACGCAGTCTTAACTGTTCTACCAGCATTTCTATTTCTTCTACCAGGGGTGAGATTTCTACTGGAACCTGGGTTCCCGCTTTTTCAGTTTCTTCATACCTGACTGATTGCAGGTTGGATCTTAATACATCAAAAACATGGAATGCCTTGTTGAGAATTCTTTGTTGAAGATAAATAAGAACGAAACCAAAAATTATCACTAACAGAACAATTATAAGTGAAAATTTTATTAACTGTTGCTGAAAGGGCGCTATATCCTCTGCCACCCAAATGAGTAATGGTTGGTTTTTTTTATGAATTACCTGTTGCCATACCAGCCAAATTTCTTCTCCGGCTCCTTTAATTTCGTAGCTTATGGATTTCTTGTTTTCACTATCAGGAATTACCACTTCAAAATCAAACAGAGATCGTGATCGAATAATTTGTTGTGGAGTATTGATCATGTAGTAATGACCTGATCTAACACGATTATAAACTGTTGAAATTTGAGCAGGGTTGATGGACAAGTTATTTTCACTGTCTTGTTGAATGATACTGACCAGGCTTTCAGCATCATGCTGTAATCGTGTGAGAACCTGCTCTTTGACTAATTGTTGTATAAATATGTTCAGGGTGAACAGCATTACCACCATGACCAGTATCATGTTTATAATCAGGCTTTTGTTTAAGCTTTTCTTTAACGAATACATGGGCATTAATTAACCAGTTGATAACCCTGTCCACGATAGGTTTTGATCAATGATTTTCCAAATAGATGGCGTAATCGATTGATGTAAACTTCTATCACATTACTGTCTTTGAGTTGATCCTCTTCATAAATATGTTCACTCAATACTGATTTTGAGATGATTTTACCGGGGTTCGACATCAGGTAGCGTAATAACCTGAACTCTATCGCCGTCAGCTGAATGCTTTGATTATCTACATTGACTGTTTGCTGGTCCAGGTCCAGTACTAAATTCTGGTGTTCCAGAGTGTTTCCTGTCTGACCAAAGCGGCGCCGTAATATGGCTTCCAGTCGAGCGAGTAATTCTTCAAAATGAAAAGGTTTACCCACGTAATCATCAGCCCCTGCTTTTAAACCATCGACGCGTTCCTGCCATGAATCACGCGCGGTAAGAATTAAAACAGGGGTGTCCAGTTTATTCAGCCGTAGAGTTTTTAAAACATCCAGGCCGGGTTTTTGTGGTAAACCCAGGTCTAGAATTATGCCATCAAAATTTTCTTCCATGGCCATGAATTCACCGTCAATACCGTTATCTGACCATTCGATGACATAACCTGCTTTTTTTAGTTTTGGGCGTAAGCTTTCAACTAAACGAACATCATCTTCGACCAGCAGGATCTTCAACGTTCAATCTCCTGTTCGAGTATTTCACCACTTGCTGCATCTATCTCAAGCTCTACCACGTCCCCATTTGGCATTAAAAATTCAAGTTCATAGATTACCTGTCCATGTTCTACTTCAGCTTCAAGATCCAGCAGTCGACCGGACATATATTGTGGGTGTTTTTTTAAAATGGTATCCAGGGAGAGTATCTCCCCCTGTTTTACCAAACGTCTAATCTGATCCGTGTCTAGCTCACTGCCGGCCTGAACCTGTAGACTAATCGTCCCAGCGACCAAAGCCAGGTATAAATATATTGTCTTCATCAAACGACCCTTTTTCTGCGCCCCGGTGACAGGCATTACATTGACTTAATGAACCTACTTTATCATTACCCTGAATGAAGCGTGAAGGAATCTCATCATGCTCATGAACAAAATAGGGTAACTGGGTGATTCTTAGTGGAATTCTTTGGCCTATATTTCTCAACATTTTGCGGTAAGATCCTCGTTGAGGTGTTGAAGAATAAACCAGAAAATTTCCTATGTTAATGCGTGTCTCATCATCCACTTCTGCGCTTTCACCAAAATGATCTTGCAGGTTATCCATCATTTTCCCCCAGCTTTCTGGTGGTAATAACTGAGGTGGATATGCCATGTGACAACTTCCACACTCTTCTGTGTATAACTTATTGGTGACGGGGTTGTAGTTTCTATTACTTGAATGCTTTCTACTTTCGTAGTGTGAATCATCGTCATCATCCCTGTGTTCGAAATTACCAGAAGCGATACTGCTGCCAATTCCATACAGGCTGAATACCAGTATACCACCTAATAAAACGGATCCTAAAATCATTGCATTACTATTTTTCATCATAAACCTCTTTTCTTAATTAAATATTTAAAAACTGCTTAACCAGCTTAAAGTGTCTGCTTTTTCCTGCATGGTGCACTGCCGACCCAATGTCCATTTACAGTTGCGTAAAAACCATTTTTCAACCTTTTTACTATCCTGAAAACGTTTGGGGTTTGCTGATGCAGACATTGGTTTTATAGCTTTCCCCGTTTTGATATGTTTACCGGTTTGTTCTGGAGAGTTGCCGTGGCAACTGGTGCAGCTTCTATCTCCCTTTTTTGCATACCAGAGATTTTTACCCTGATCAGGGGCTACTGTTCCTGCACCCTGTTGTTGATACTTCTGCAACAAATTATTGACTGTTGGATTTGCATAAGCCTGAAAAGCTGACAGGCTAGTTATGCATAACACTAAAATTAAGACTGGTTTTTTCATTGTTTTCTCCTGGTTATTGATAACGTTATCTATCGACGATTTCACTGCGGTACTTTTTACGGCCTGTTACCATTGCACGAGCCAGATTTTCACCTTCCATCATGCTGCTTATAAATACACCTGCTACATGGAGTAAAACCAGTAGCATGGTAAAGTTGGCGAAAAATTCATGAATTTCTTCCATCCATTCAGCATTGAAGCCGGCAAAAAATGTACCTGCTAACGGTCCTTGCCCTTCTGCAGCGATAATAGCCATGCCGGTGATAGAAACTAGAATTATGCTGATGAGTAAACTGACAATCATTGCGGCGGCGGCGGGGTTATGGCCGATGTAATGTGGTACATCAAATTTCAGCATTTTCATTAAATAGAACAAAACCTGTGCAGGTGATTTGATGAACTGGGTGAAGCGGGCATAACGAGTGCCTATCAGTCCCCAGACAACACGGAATCCAATCAGCATGGCAACAGCGTAACCGGCTGCAACATGCAGATTAATAAAGTCATCTTCGGTGATGAAGGCGAGAAAGAAAGAGATTACCAATGACCAGTGAAATAACCTGACCAGTGGATCCCATACCTTGATGGTGTCGGGAGTGTTAGTTTGTGTAGACATAATCTATTACCATTATTGAAATAATGACGTTAGATTAACTAGGCTAGATTAAACGAAACTTAAAAAATGGGTTTAATTTAAAATTAAATAGTAGTTGATGGTGATAAGAGGCTATCTGGATTGATATTGGTCTCAGTTCATTCGTAGGGTGCGCCATGCGCACCATTTGATTGGGTAATGAATTTAATGGTACACACGACACACCCTACAAACTAAGCTAAGGTTGTTTCTAGTTACTGGACAATAAAAGCCGTGCTTCAGTGCCGCCACCTGACCTTGAGTGCAGTGATATTTTCCAGCCCAGAGACTCGCAAAGTTGATGGACAATGGCAAGACCTAGACCACTGCCACCGGTTTTTAAATTGCGTGAACTTTCGAGTCTATAGAATGGGCGAAATACAGTGTCGAGATCTTTTTCAGGTATACCCGGTCCCTTGTCCAGGATAGAAATAACAGGCTGTTGGTTGTGTAAACTTAGCTGAATAGTGACGGGTTTGTTGTCACCGTATCGAAGTGCATTTTCAACCAGGTTACGTAAAACTCGTAAAAAACTTTGCTCCGCTAAATCCCAAATCAAACTATTTTTGATTGAGTTTTCAGATTTATAGTGGATTTGATTTTTACTATCAGGATGCTGTAATAATCTTTCGGCTTCAAGCTGTGCAGCCAGCGTTGATAGCAGGATTACCAGATCACGTGGTTTTAATGTCTCTTTTTTATCAATACCACGAGCCAGCAATAATGCCTGATCGAGCAACTGTTCCATTTCGTCAATATTATTTTCAAACCCTGAACGGTAATCAGGGGATAATGTATCAGAATTTAGTTCCACAGCCAGGCGAATACGTGTCAGTGGTGTTCTTAGATCATGTGAAATTCCGGCCAGTAGAGTCGTTCGGTTTTCCAGTAACTCTGATACCTCATGTGACATCCGATTAAAATTACGGGCCAGAGTGACTAGTTCGTCAGGATCATTTTTTTCAATAATAATGTTTTTCTCGCCTTTCCCGATAGCGGTTGTCGCTTCGGAAAGTACAGCAAGAGGGCGGGTGATGCGTAATGCGATAATGAGTGCAGTACCGATAGCCATTACAATGATTGCAATGAGCATAGCCAATAGTGCTACAGGTGGGCGTGCACCAATGCGTTCATTCGAAATTCCAAACTGAAGAATACCTTCTACCGTCGGAATATTGATCCAGACCCAATCGGGACGATGCTGATCTGCACCAATGGTGACCTGGTTATTTCCAGCCAGTCTTTTATTCAGATATTGTTGTAAAAGACGTTGATAGATAACAATGTGCAGACTGTCCTGAGTATTCAGTGGGTGTTCAGCAATAACAAATTGGATGCCATGAGCAGTCATAAGTTCAGCCTCAAAATCCGGGCGGGTTTGGGGAGGTAATTCAGTCCATGTCTGAGCTGCAAGTACCAGTAATGCAGCCAGATCATCTGCAGAACGTTTCCCAACTGGAACCATGACGAAGTAGGCGGTACTAGCGAGAATAATGATCGACAGTAACAGCAACGAAATGATCAGCGTGGAGGCTGTTCTAAAAAAAAGTGTATTAGGACGTTTCATTGCTGTGATTTACAGGCCTGGATTTGTGGTTGGTGTAAAGCGATAACCCTGTCCCCAGACAGTACGAATAAACTTTGGTTTTGAACTACTATCATCTAGTTTTCGTCGTAGACGGGTTATGCGAACATCGATGCTGCGGTCAAATGGATCGCTGTCACCGGCATTGATCATATCCATCAATTGCTCACGACTGAGCACCCGGTTTGGGTGTGTGGCTAATATAATTAGCAATCCCATTTCTCCACTGGTTAATTCGATCTCTTCGTCATTTCGCCACAGAATTCGGCTTTCGATTTTGAGAATGAACTCTCCGAACTGACAGTGGTTTTCAATCATTGCAGGCTGACTGGATTCGTTGATGTTATTACTTTCAGTTTCTTTTGGTGAAGAAGTTGTTGTCTGACTGCCCCTGCGCAGTACAGCACGGATTCTAGCCAGTAATTCTCGTGGGTTAAACGGTTTGGAAAGGTAATCATCTGCGCCAACTTCAAGACCTATGATCTTATCCACCTCATCACCTCGAGCAGAAAGAATAATGATAGGTGTTGAAGCATTCTGGTGTAATCGCCGAGCCAGTGATAGACCATCTTCACCGGGTAACATCAGATCAAGAATAATCAAATCTGGACTATTCTGCTCTAGCCATTGATCCATCGCTTTTCCGTCACCTACTGTTGTGGTGACATAACCTTGTTCGTTTAGGTAGCGAGTCAATAATTGTTGTAGCTCAAGATCGTCATCGACAATCAGGATTTTTTCCTGGTTTACGGACATAATTTTTCCTGTTTATAAAGGGAGCCTCTGGTCAATTCATGAACTCATATATTGCACTTAGAAGAGCCAGCTTTTGCGTTGTGATTCTTCGCACTAGTCCACTATTACGTGCAATTCGACGCCTTAAACGGGATCTTCTGAGTTCAACCTGTTTCGTCCAGAATTAATCAGAGGTTACCAAGGGTAATCAACCTTTTGGGCTGAAACATTTTGTAACAATTTAAATACCGACTGACATTATTGTGAAATAATTTGTCGGCATAATGTTTTCATGATGAGGATATGAGCAAGTATCTTCGCTTTATTACATTAACAAATTTGAACAAGACTCTACAAGAAAAAAATTATGAATAAAAAAATAGCACTTTTAAGCTTTCCTGTTCTTCTTCTGGCTGCGAATCTATCATGGGCAGATGAACTTACTGAAGCAACAATGCTTCAGACACGAACTGAGATGCAAGCAATGAGTAGTGAAGACCGTGAACTTTACAGACAGTTAAATGGGTCTGGAGAAGGCGGTATGAACCGCAAAGGCTATGGTAGCGGTAATGGGTCTGGAGAGAAAAAACGACTCAGAGATGGTTCGGGTAATGGTTCAGGAAAAAAGAATCGCTACGGTCAAAGTGATGGTGGTTATGGCTCCGGTTATGGCTCACGACAAGGTGGTGGACAGGGGCGTCACTAATGCTATTTAATAATGTTAATGAGCCTGGGTGCAGGTTTTTACAATCTAAAATGGAAATAATTTATGTCGTATAAAATTGATAAACATCCAGTTGTATTTAAGGTGATGTCCGTTGTCGCTATTTTGTTTGGTTTATTGACCATTAAATCGGGCGGTATGGTTTTGTTTACCCAGGGAGAAGCACATCAAGCTGCGGGTAATTATGTGCCTTTCGTACTCTGGTTTAATTTTATTGCCGGTTTTGCTTATGTTTCTGCCGGCATAGGGCTTTGGTTGCAGCGTAGTTGGGCGACTGTGCTGGCGACTTATATTGCAATATTTACGGTGTTGGTATTTATCGCTTTTGGGGTTTATATTTTTCTTGATGGAGTCTATGAAGTACGAACTATTGGGGCGATGAGTTTACGTTCAACCATCTGGATAGTTATTTCGGTGATTACCTATGTTATTGCTCGCAAGTATCCTGAAAAAGTTATTTAGCTAGTCGGGTCAGTATTGTATAAGAAAAGTTGAAGGTTTAAAAAAACATAATAACAAACTCATAATGCAGCAGTAGAACTTGAAAAAGTGGCTTCATCACAAGGTGGTCAGGTGGTTATCCAGACTTTTTCACTGTCGCAAAATAGTTGCATGGAGTGCCATCAAAGCTTCCGCAAACCGTTTCTGAAGAAATTCTATGAAGACTGACTTTAACTTGATTCAGGAAATAGAATATTTCTTTAATCGGTATAGAAAAGTATCTCTGGTTAAGCCAAGCATTCTGGCGGCTTTACTTTGATTTCCAAGGGTTCGATTTAAAGCCTGAAGCAGTAAATCCTGTTCCAGCTCATCCAGTTTTATGCCTCGGTCGGGTAAAAGGAATGAAAATGGTTTTTCGGTTGTATAGTTACGAATTTCAAATGGAAGATTTTCCAGTTGTATTTCCCTGGCAGCAAATAAAATGACCATGCGTTCACAGAAATTTCGTAGTTCGCGGATATTGCCGGGCCAATCATAACTTTCCAGTTGTTTGATGCATTGCGTAGAGTAACGGGGTGATTTTAGCTGATGTTGTTGTGACAGTTGTCTGGTTAAGCTATTTAGTAATTGTTGAATATCACCTGTGCGCTCGCGTAATGCAGGTACATGAAACGGTACTACATTTAAACGATAATACAGATCGGCACGAAACTCACCGGATTGTACTTTTTTATTTAAATCGGCATGAGTTGCAGTAATGATACGGACATTGGCCATTTTGTGTGAAGTGTCCCCGACTGCCTGATATTCACCGGATTCCATAAAACGAAGAAGTTTTGCCTGGATGGTGAGAGGCATTTCGGCAACTTCATCCAGAAATAATGTGCCGCCTTCAGCTGAATTTATGCGGCCTTCATTAGTGTGTGTGGCACCGGTAAAAGCTCCTTTTCGATGGCCGAACAATTCAGATTCTGCCAGGGTTTCAGGCAGAGCTGCACAGTTAATGGGCACGAAAGGTTTATCTTTTCGTTTACTCTGCTGATGAGTATACCTGGCGAGTAATTCTTTTCCGGTTCCGCTTTCACCTTCTAACATCACCGTGACATCGGTTGCTGCTGCAACGTCAAGTGATCGTAATAATGAAACGAATTCAGGTGCGTTTCCAATCAGTTTGCTGTCAATGTTGATGCTCATGTACTTCCCAATTTAAACCTAGTCCGGTTAAGGCGAGGATAATTAAAAACAGTCCGGCATATGCCCGGATTTTAGGATTTTGCGCAATGCTTAAAAGTTTACCTGCAAAAAAACCTGAACCCAGTAGCGATGGTAATGTTCCCAGGCCGAAGACGAATAAGAATACCCCGCCATGTAGTGCTTGTCCTTGAGTTAGAGCAATTAACAAGGCTGAATAAACCAGCCCACAGGGTAGCCAGCCCCATATCATGCCATATAATAAAGCTTGAAAAGGAGATTTCACGGGTAACAGTTTTCTGCCAAGAGGTTCTACTCTTCTCCAGAAAGGCACACCAATACGTTCGATATAAGCAAGTTTTGGAAACCAGCCTGCCAGGTACAGGCCTACTGCAATTATCATTAATGTTGAAAGCAGTAGTAATATTTTATGTCCATTGTGTGGGCTGATGCTATACAACAGTTGACTACCAAAGGCACCGGCGAGGGTACCTGCCAGCGTATAACTCAGTAAACGGCCAAGATTATAAAAACCCAGGTAGCCTATCAGGACGGGAGTACGGTCACGGTTTTTTTGCGGTAGACTGAAGGTTAAGACACTGGAGATACTGCCGCACATGCCAATACAGTGCAGACTGCCAAACAGGCCTAGCAGTAATGCGGACAGGTAATTTTGTTCCAAACGAATCTCTTGTAGATGGTGATCGCAAATAGAGCTGATTATACACTTGTCAGTGAGCGTTTATTCATCCACTCATTAAATGCATTGGCAAATCTTTCGGCAGAAAATTGATCCATGTTAAAATATAATGAAGGTTCAATTAGTTCGACTTCCATAATAGCAAAACCAGTTTGTGTTCGGACAAAATCAAGTCTTGAGTAGAGTGGATCTGGGGAGAGTAACTGGTTAAGTTTTTTAGCCTGTTGTAGCAATGCTTTTTCAGGTTCGATTTTAAGCAAGGTTCCACCATGTTCTTCCTGAACTCTAAAGTCATGCTGTTTTGGTTTTTTCAAAATGGCATGACTGTATTTTCCTCCAAAGAAAAATAGTGAAAACTCACCTTCTGTAATTATGGACTGCATAAAAGGCTGTACCATGAATTCTTTAGTGGAGAATATAGAAAGCAGCTTGTCTGATAAACTTTCTGCCTGATTCATCGTGAGCCGGAAAGTGTTATCAGCATTGGCACTGATGACCGGTTTGATAACGATTTCATCAACCTGTAGCTGTTTAAAGTAGGCGAGTAGCTCTGTCTGCTGTAAACTTTTACCCCATAATGTTGGAACGATATAACTGCCTTTTTGCTCTAAATCCTTTAAATAGGTTTTGTTAATGTTCCATAGCACCAGTTCCAAAGGGTTTTCCAGTCGGGCTGAAGATTGATCGATGCATTTTAATTGTTGGATGAATAATTCAGGATCATCCTGATAGTCCCAGGTTGACCTGATTACAACCACGTCAAACTGGTTCCAGTCGATTGAGTTATCACGCCATGAGACTGTGTGGGTTTTCCAGCCAAGATTGGCCAGTGGTTCATCTAGTAAAACATCATAACTTTCGAAGTCATCAAGTTTATCCATGCTTAAGATGGCGCATTGTTTGAAATTTTCTGAATTCATAATATGAAGGGTTAAAAGCTAAGTTGAGCCATGCATATTATATCGAGAAGCTCATTATTTATATAAGTGGTTTAATAGTGCTTTAATTTTAAAACTAGAGTTTAGAGCGTATTAGACTCTAGGTACTGTTATAAACGGTAGTGTAATGTTCAACAGTCGGAAAAGGCTTATAAAAATGGTGTAATAATTTTTTCCACTGCTGATACTGTTCAGATCCTCTAAAGTTTATTGTATGGTCTTCTAGTGTTTCCCAGTTAACTAGTAAAATGTATTGGTTTGTGTTTTCCAAACACTTTTGAAGTTGATGTGATTTATACCCCTGCATATTTTCGATAATAGCCTGGGCTTGCTCGAAAGCCTTTTCGAATTCTAATTCCTGACCGTGGATTACATTTAAAATTGCGACTTCCAGAACCATTTTTTAACCTATTTTAGTTTCATGCGATAGTGGTATTCATAACATGTTTTATACCCCAGTTTTTTATACAGATTAATAGCGGGTTGATTGTTCGCAACGACCTGGATATATGAATGTGTGGCACCATTAGAGATAGCCCAGTTTAATAACCCGTTGAGTAATTTTGTGGCATGACCTAGCTTTCTGAAGTTCTTATGGGAAAAGATATCAAATATTCCACAGTATCCATTGCTAATGACAGCAATGCCACAGGCTACCTCCTGACCATGTTCAACTAATACGGCCAATAACATTTTGTCTTTTATACGATTCAATATCTTCAGGTGGTGGTGCTGATTGTTGATGTCTATTGAATTAAGTCGGCAGAATGAGTCTATCCATTGTTCTGGAGTTCTTAGTTGAAAATTTATAGTGGACAGAGATTGTTTTTCTATTGGCTTGTGCATGACCAGAGAATGGTCAAGCAATGTGTAACTTTTATGTTCCAGGTAATTATCAAGTGCTTCGTTTTGACTGAATGATGGTATGCGAAAAGTACAGGGTAATCCCTTTTTCTGATAATAATGCTCGCATTGTTTAACAAGGCTGCTGAAATTACCTTTTTGCTGTTGCAATACTGTGGCCGAGTTTGCCCGTTTGGTATATCCATTGGAAAATCTTACAATAATACGATCCAGATCTTGCTGTTCATCGGCTGGCCACGAACAGAATCCTGCATTCTCAATTTCTTTGACTTCTTCAGGGTTCATGTTTATGACTTGTTAAGCATTAATCAATATTCCCTCGCCCATGAAAAGCATTGGAAACTATATTTGCATTGATGCCTTCAATACTCTTTCCTTTATAAATAATTCTATATCGATACTCCCAGGGGAGCTTTGAAAGAGCTGTAGGATTATTTTTATAGTCAACTAACCATTGTGCTTGGTTCAGGTCAAAATCAACGGTAATGGTTTCATTTGGTTTTAATGTTTTGGATTGGCTATCGATCTCTTCGCATTCTGGTCGGTTAAAAAAATTACCTTTCTTTTGTTTGAGTAGAGGGTTACCAAAAGTGGGAACCAGAACAAATGAACAATCATTATCTTTTAGAGGTAGTGTGATTGATTTTGTGTGTTTGTTTTTTAGGCTGAAACGAACTGTTGCGTTAAGCAGGTTATCCGGTCCATTACGTTGGGCTGATCGTAAGACTTCAGTTTTCATGGCAATATTAGCCCAGTCAAAAGAGTGAACTACCGAGTTTCCATTTTCAGCTACAGCTACCTTTACCAGCATCGGCTGTTGAAAGTCATCTCTTTTACCAAGAATATTTTCCATGACTTTCCCTTGACCCTGCTCAACATAATATTGCTCAATACCAAATTTCATGCTAACGGGCTGTTTGTTTTTGTTAAAGTCATCTTCTGAATCGGGTTGATAGTTTTTATATGGCCAGTGACTGGTGACATGACCTGTAAGGTAAATATTATTGTCTGGTGGGTTTAAGTAAAGTTTTTCTGCATGCCCAAGACCATACTGATCGGTTGTTATAGTCAGGTAAACTTTCTGGCCCTTTTTTAGTCCATGTTTTTTAATCTCTTTTTCCAGTTGATGAACTGGAATTGATGAAAGATTGTATTTAAGTTTTACATAGTCTCCTTTGAAAATGTCTCTAGGATCAATCGGGGCCGTTTGCAGTGTTATTTGTTTACCGGATAGTAAAATAGATTCCTTAGTAATAGCTATAGATGCTACTGAGATTATCTGAAATAAAATGGCAAGGGTGGTTAATAATTTCTTGATATTCATGACTTAGCCTCCTTTTTATTTCGCTGATAAATGTTCCCAACACTAAACAGTGTTATTCCAACGATTAAAAAGATAGATGCACGTATGACCAGGCTGTCAAACAGGTCGGTGTAACGAACCATTGCGAGTATGGAAAAGATCATTGATCCGTAAACCATATGCTGGCGATTTGCCTTTCTGGCTCCGTCGATCATTAACCAGACAGAAAATAGTAGCAGGATAATATTAAAAGCCAGGGTTAATATCAGGTATATGTCCGGCAGGATTTCAGCGTCTAACTGTTGATAGAAAAGGGCTGGAAGTAACGCTAGTATGACGGTTAACTCAGCCAGGCTGGACAAGTGGCTGAGCTGTTTTTTAAATAATAACCAGGCAAAGCTTAATTGACTTAATATCAGTGCTGACCAGAAATAACCGGTTGTAATCGGACTGTCAAAACTGAAATTCAGAATTTCATCAATCAGGTCTGTAAATGTTAAACAGAACATGGTGATTATCAATACCAGTACTGCCGGTTTTTCTATTTCAAAAGCAATATTCTTTTGCTCAGTATTAGCAAAGTGCCGAACTATCTGTTCAGTGGCAATTAAAGCACTGGCACTCATCAGCATGATCACTCCGACCATATCTTCATCTATTGCCAGAATACTTAATGCCAGGCTGGTGAGTAATGTTGCCGAAGTAAATCGGGCAAGTACAGGTGAATGTAAACGCCAAACCAGAGGGAATATCGCAATGAGTATTAATAACAGGGCGGAGTGATTGGCATAGTCAAAATCTAAAACTTCAGTGATATGCCAGCAACTCACCAGAATGATGGCCATAAATGCCTGAGATAAAGAAGGTAATGCCCAGGCCAGTGCCAATGCTCCGGCTGACCAGAGTAAAAAGGCGTTGGGGTAATGAGAGTCTAAGTGGTAGATTTGACCAACCAGGAAAATAGTAGAACCCATGAACATGGTGCCAAGTACGAATAGACTTTCACTGAGTACCTTGTTGCGGTTGATAAAGAAAAAGGCAAGTGAGTGAGCTGAAATTAATGCTCCAAAAATAACAGATAGTTTGGTGTATTTACCCATTTCATCCCAGTTATAGGCAAACAGTAAAATAATGCCCAACCCTATCATGATGGCACCAACAGCCGTCAACAGTAATCTGCCCAGGTTGATAGAATCTTTAACAGGGTATCGGCTGTGAAGAGTGTCAGCCTGTTGCTGAGAAATTGTTTTATCCTTGACCCATAAAGGAAGCTGGGTGGACAGCCATTGATGTTGTTTATTCATTCCTGAGTGCTTCTAGTTTATAAAGTTTTAAAAACGTTCCCTGTGTGATCATTTAACTAACGCATGAATGGCATCATGATATTTTCAGGTTTGGTGAATTTATTGATGTCGTAGCGCATGCCGCCCATGGAATTATTCATGGTGGCCATGTCATGACTCATTCGACCCATTGACTGGTTCATCTCAGCCATGTTGATATTCATGGTGCCGATATTGTGACCCAGTCCATTCATATCTTTGCTCATATTTTTCATACTACCAACCATAACACGCATATCTCCAGCTACCTGAGCAAAGTCATCTCCCATTTTCTGCTGTCCATCCACCATGCTTTTAGCCATTGTCATCATGTTTTTTGACATACCATTCATGTCAGTTGCCATGCTGTGTACATCATTTGTCATCTGTATCACTGATTTGGTCATGTTCGCCATATCATTGCCCATGTTGTACATGAACTTACCCATGAAAAAGAAACCACCACCAGCACCAATGAGTACGATGAAAATGAGCAGATTTGCCAAAAAAGAGCGTTTAGTATTTGAGTTATTTTCTGTTGTAGTCATTGTTCCCCTCGTTATTTATTTTTATATGATGGATTGCAGGTGTGACCCCACCGGGTGAATATACTCCGAGGAGTGGAAATAACAATGCCAATAGATATAGGGGATTCACTCGAATAAAAAACTTTGCAAGATGTTTTGAGCAAAAATACTGTTATTCAGTATGTTATGTTCACCTGATTTTGCTCTTTACTTAAACATAAAAAGGACCCGTTCTCAGGGTTTTTTATGTCAGTTAGTTGCGATATAGGGATACCCTTATAAAAAGCCAGCGCAACTTTAATCGCTATCCAGTGTGAAACAACAAGAATATTAGTATTTCTGTTTGCGGAGAAAATAGTTTCCAGCCCGTTCACCATTCGTTGTTGTAATTGATCATATGTTTCTGCCCCTGCTAAATTAAAAATATCTGGTTTATGCCAGAAGCTATTGTGTTCTACTGGGTGCGATAAAGCTGTTTCTTCACGTGTTTTCCCTTCCCAGGGTCCCAGGTTGATTTCTCCAATATCTTTTAATACTTTAGCTTTCAGTGAACTTCCATTTAAAATTATCTTAGCGGTGTCCCTGGCCCTTTGCATTGGACTTACATAAGCCTGTTGGATTTCAAATTTATTCAGTAACTGTTTAACCTTTTTAGCCTGTTGTTTACCCAGTTCGGTCAATGGGGAATCCTGATGTCCCTGAATACGATTTTGCTGGTTCCATTCAGTTTGACCATGTCTAACCAGCAGAATATTTGTTTTGTTGTGAGACATTGATTTGATGTGACTATTCAATAGAAATATAACATTCCGGGGTGAAACGGGGAGAGCAGATAGCTAAAAATATCAGGTCAGTTGAACCGGTGTTGGTAATTCTTTGAGCGGTATCTGCCGGGATAATTACGACATCTCCAGTTTCTAAATCAGTGGGCTGTAATCCCTCAATTTCTACTTTCCCCTGACCGCTTGTAATAATGTAACGCTCGGTGACTTCTTTTAGTTTATGCCATGCTGTCGTAATACCCGGTTCGACTCGTGCCTGGGCAATAGAAACCTGTTCATCGTTTGAGCTGTTTGAAAGCTCTTTAATATAACAGCGTTCTAATGTGTCAAACTCGGTAGCGGTATTTGCATGATGAATTTTTGCTATCACGATAAATCCTTAATGAATAGCAGATTTAGAAAATAGATGTATGACTAAAACACCAGAAATAATTAAACCCATTCCAATTAATGCCGGTAAGTCAGGGACCTGCGAGTAAATTAGTATGCCTGCAATGGAAATCAATACAATACCGAGACCCGCCCAGACAGCGTAGGTAATACCTAAAGGAAGTGTTTTTAAAGTAAGTGTCAGGAAATAAAATGAAGTGGCATAACCCGAGATAACGATTAAACTCGGTATGAATTTTGTAAATTCTGAGGATGCTTTTAATGCAGTGGTTGCAATGACTTCAGTAACTATCGCAATGGCCAGGTAAAGGTATGTCATTGTTAATCTCCAGGGTTAAAAAAATTCAGGTAGCTTTTCTAAGCATTTCAATATGCGGAATTCCATCTTCATCATAGGGCTTAGAATTTTTTTCAAATCCAAACTGGGAATAAAAATTTTGCAGATAAAGTTGAGCTGATATTTTTATTGCTTTATCGGGGTATTCTTTTTCAGTATTGATCAATGCTTTAGATAATAACTGTTTTCCTAAACCTGTTTTTCTTGCCGTTTTTACGGTGAGAAATCTACCAATGGAAGGTTCTTTATATTTGCATGTCGGGTAAACAACTCGACAATAAGCAACGAGTTTCCGGGAATTTGAATTCTCAACTGTTTTCCATCCTGAAAGGTGCCATGCGAATTGATCAAGTCCATCCACATCCTGGTAGACACAGTTTTGCTCTACTACAAATACTTGCTGTCTAACCTGAAATATTTCATGTAGTTCATCGATGTTCAGGTTTTCAAATTGTTTCCACTGCCATTCAATCATATTTCTATTTGAGCAAATTACTGTTGATGAATCTTGTAGATTATAAGAATATTAGAGGCACAATGCCATTGCAGTTAAACGAGGATAACATGAGCTGGAAAACTTCTTACCGATCATTCTATTATGAAAATGCACAGGAACCTGAAAATATTATTCTCAAACCTGATGAAACAGCTTTGTTGGTAATAGATATTCAAAATACCTACTTACAACCGTCTGATGATCAACAGGAAGCTGAAAGGTGGCAGCCATTTTATGATCGGATGAATTTGCAGGTGATCCCGACCACGGCAAGTATTGCTGATGATGCCAGGCAGCGAGGTGTTGAAGTTATTTTTGCTCGAATAGCCTGCCTGAAAGAAGATGGGAGAGATAGATCGTTAAGTCAGAAAAAGCCGGGTTTTAATTATTTGTTGATGCCACAAAGCAGTGATGAAAGCCAGATAGTGCCTGAGCTTCAACCGTTAGGTGATGAGATTACCGTAACCAAAACCACAGACAGTGCATTGACTGGAACCAATTTACGCCTGATTTTAACTAACATGGGTATTCGCAATGTGATCGTAGCCGGGATATTTACCGATCAATGTATTTCGTCAACGGTACGCAGTTTGGCTGATGAAAGTTTCAATGTTTTAGTGGTTGAAGATTGCTGTGCTGCGGCTACAGAAAGTATTCACCATCATGAGCTGGAGATTATTAATATGATTTATTGTCAGGTGGTTGGTTCAAAAGACCTGCCTGATTTTTATATTTAAATTTTTCACCACGAAGGCACGAAGTACATGAAGGAAAATCGTTATGTAATAATGAAATTTTTCTAAAATAATAACTAATGATCGAATTAGTAAATTTTAATAAATCTGTATTTGTTTTTCTTCGTGATCTTCGTGCCTTCGTGGTGATCAGTTTTTGACTTTTAATCACTCTGAGTGGTCACGTTTATTTTAAAAAATTATTTGTCTTAATTTAGTTATTGCGGCAGTTACTTTTTTTCTATTTTTAGCGTTTTTTATCCATAACGGTAATCTGCTGGTGATTGATGCATTTGAATAACCTGGTTCATCCTGTTTTCTTTCACGCAATTCGGCAGAGGTGTAGTTATATAATAAATCCAGATGTCGAAAGTTAAAGGCCCACAGTGAATGGCCGCAGCATGCAATTTTTAACCACAGGGATAACCCGAAAATACTATCGGTAGGATCATCGCTATGCCAGAAAAACTGTCGTGTATCTGTTTCCTTATGTTTTGAAAATCCGCATGAAATACAGCTAACATTAACAGAATACCCTGTCTCCGGTTGATTTTGAGCAGGGAATATCTTTGCCATTTTCTGGCAAGCAGGACAAACAACTAAAGTTGGGTCATCCTGTGTTGGTGTGCTAATGCTATATCTATCTTCCCGGGTATCTTCATGTCTCTTTTTGGGAATCATCTGGATAAACTACTTCGGAACTTTACAAAAACCCTGAGCTGGAACATCCAAAGCACTGTTAAACTTGCTGGATAAATTTTGAAAAGCAATCAAGCCTGTTAATTCGACCAGTCCATCGTCATCGAAGTAAACTTTTAATCTCTCTATTAATTCGTCACTGACTTGCTGATCAGAGTAGGTGACTGCCTCTGTGTATTCCAGAACGACTTTTTCTTTGTCATCAAACAGTTCACTTTCTTTCCAGTGTTCAAGGTTTTCGACTTTATCTAAAGAGCCTGCTCTTTTTGCCAGGGTTGCTGAATTGATATCAACACAGAAATGGCACCAGTTAATTTGAGAAACTCTCACCGTAACTAGTGAACGTAATACTGGGCTTAATGGTGAACTTTTTCTATCTAATGCACCGTATAAAAGTGCCACAGATGCGAATAACTGCGGGACTCTTCCCCACAGTAAACCGGGTTGAAGAACTGCTCCATATTTTTTTCTCTGATTCCAGAAAAAAGGTCTGATAAACCATGGATATTGACTGGTGTCTTTTACTGATACTCTCATTGATAAAATTATAACTCTTTGGTTTCTCTTACTTCTTCAAAAATTGCTCGCAAGTCACTTTCCCAGCGGCCAAACTGGTCTTGTAAATCTTTATCAGGGAAAAAATGCGATAGTGTTTCCGGGTTGATAGCGACTAGTACTACGGTATCTTTTTCCTGCATGATGGCTATTTTTAATGGAACGTATGGAATGATTTCAGGGTGAGTGCTGGTGAGGTGGCGCATTTCTTCAAATTTGCCATAGAAAATTGATTTGTAGAAATCGGTTTTATAACCTGAGTCAGTTAACCCTCCGTCACACTTTTGAATATGGGCGATCTTGTAACCGTAATCATTAAGTTTTTCCTTAACCAGAATCATCGTGTTGTCGAAACTATGGCTCACCCGAAGCATGATCATGTTTTCGGCTTGAGCACTGGCTGAAAATAATAGTGCAGCGATTACAATGTATTTGAAGAACTTCATTATAATGTCGCCTCATCAATCAGTTCCATCAGCGCTTCATGCATTTCTTCAGCAGTTTCACTTAGCTGTGTATTATTAAAAATACGTGAGACAACTTTCATGTTCATAACATATAACTTGATCTGACCATCGGGTTGCTCAACGACAGTCACCCGGCAGGGTAGAACGACACCTAGTCGTGGTTCAGTATTAATCATTTTATAAAGTTGTTTGAAATTACAGAAACGTAATGAAAGTTGTTTCTTGTTAATCAGCTTATCTGGAGCCAGGCCCATTTCCATGTATCGATCTGGAAAGTAGCGAAAGTTTAATCCCTGCAGGCTTTGTTTCAGGTTGGCGATGGTGGTCATGAAATCATAGGGGGAGTCAAATACCAGTGTTGGTTGATCTTCTTCAAGTGCTTCGGGGGGGCGATAAGATGACTCAAAACTACGAACATAACTAACAATATCATTCAGCTCCTGATCGGTGATTTGAAAAGTAGCCTGGGATGGCATGATCGTGCCCGGACGTCCTGTTTTAATGGTTTGTCGTATCCAGTCATCATTTGCAGAAGCAAGAAAACCGGGGTTATTCAAAGCGGGAGGCACAACCTGAAATTTTCGTTCTCTGGATACAGATACGCCAGTACCCATGCCTTCACTTTTACCATCCTTACCGTGGCAGGAAGCGCACTTTTGTAGAAAAAGTTTCTGCCCATTGTTAGCATCACCTTTTACTGTTTTAGTAGAATAAACATCGGTAATGGTATTTTTCTTCCAGCTGAATATGTAATCAACGATGGAATTTATCTGTGCATCACTGAGTTTGTTGAATGCAGGCATGACTCTGCCTTCTCGACCCAGACGAACAGTTTTAAATAGATAATCCCTTGGGAAGTGCTCAACCTTTTCTCCGTTTAAAGGCAGGCCAATGCCGCCCATACCATTTTCGTTGTGGCAAACTGAACAATGTTTTGTGTACAGCTTATGGCCATCGGGCGCTGCAAAAAGTGCCGTGGTAAAGATAGAAAAAAATAGTAGCAAAAGCAGTTTGTGCATATTTTTCACGGGAAAGCTAAAGTATTAGCAAATACTAATACTTTAGGCAGTTAAAGCAAATGCAATTTTTAAATGATTGATCTGTATCACCCTTTTTTTAGCGTGGTATGTATAACTAGCCTTCAGCACCATCAATTCGGGGTTTTGTGAGTAATGGGTAATTTGCCCAAATGAATACGGCAAAACCGGTGATCCATAATAATTGGGATGTTAAAATCCAGCTGGTATAGAGTCCGGGTAAAACCACCGGTAGTACGACTCGTGTAATTGCGCCTAGCAATAATAACCATTGAGCTACATTAATTAAGGCCGATGGTTGGGTAACGCTGCGGCCAGTATGACCCAGTGTTACTCGAGACATCATAGAAACTGTGATGAGCGATATGCCGCCAACGGTTAAAGTATGTAAGGCGATAGACCGACTGATCATGTCGGTGTAGGGTAAAACAGCAAACAGTAGAAATGCTATGGCCATAAATATAAAAGAGCCATATAAACCCCAAAGCAGGGATGATTTCCAGATGCCTTTTGTATGCCAGTTATATAACCTGATTACGGAAATAATGAATAAAGGGGCTGCTATATAACTGCTGATTAGAGCATTCTGGAGAAATACTTCAACGATAGACAATGCCAGGAATAGCACCAGACTACTGATATCCAGGAATGTTGAATTTTTTAGCTGACAGGGGTAGCCGACACCTCTTTCGATGAAAAAAGGCATAACTCGTCTGCCCATATTCATGACCACGGCGATTAATAAAAATAAGCCTCCATAGATTCCCCAGTAAACACCTGAATCCAGATAGCCGAGCAGACCCAGGTAGAAAAAGGCATTAAATATTCCTAATAGTAATATTTTGGAAATGATGCCGATTTGTTTCCATTGTTTGACTTTTAAGATGGGTTGTAACATGGCCAGGAACAGCATCAGGTTGAAGGATAAATCGAGAATGGCTGCAACAACAATAAACTGGGTGCCAAATAATAATGCCAGTCGTGCTCCTAACCATAATGCAAAAAGTAACATCAGGGGGCGGTACCGAATGGTTTGAACCCCTGTCCAGTTTTTAATTGCAGTCAGTAGAAAACCGGAAATAATAGCCAGCGTAAAGCCGTAAATCATTTCGTGTGCATGCCAGTGGAAATTGACCAGTCCTTCTAATGGAATGGATAAACCAAAACTGTAGTTAGCCATCCACAAAGCCATAGTGATTATCGAGAAAATACCCGCAGCCAGGAAGAATGGGCGGAAGCCTAATACAAATAAACTGAAAGGCGTATTTTTGGGTGGGTCCTGGATGTTGAGTAGAGACATGAGGTTTAAAATCTGCAGGGGTTAAATAATAATATCATTATATACTGATGCGGTAAGTGAATAACTATATTTAATCTATGTATTTATAAAATAATTTCCACATAAATATTCCTGAGCCTCAACTTGAAAATGAGAGTATGGTACGCCGCGTTACCTATGTCTTCAGTCTGTACACCGCTCGCACCCTTTAATTTCAGTGCAACACCAATGGTGCGCACGGCGCACCCTACGACTGGCGTTTATATATCTAGCGGCCAGTCATTATGTTAATTAGTTTGGGTCTTTAAGCGGTTTCAGGCTCAGGTAATAATTGATCAAACCATTGGTTGAACAGTCATGATTACTGACAGGATCAGCCGTATTGATTTCATCAAGAATATTTTTTGCCAGTACCTTACCCAGCTCTACCCCCCATTGATCGAAAGAGTTCAGGTTCCACACAACGCCCTGAACAAATATTTTGTGTTCATACATAGCAATTAATGAACCCAGTGTTTTAGGGTCGAGGGTATAAAATAGAAAAGTATTCGTCGGGCGGTTACCGGTGAAAATCTTGAATGGCAGTAAAGCTTCAATTTCATCATCAGGCAGCCCCTGTTGTTTCAATTCCACTCTGACTTCCTGTTCAGTTTTACCCATCATCAGTGCTTCAGTCTGAGCAAATATATTAGACATCAGGGCACGATGATGAGTCGCAATGCAGTTAAAATTCGAAATAGGGGCGAGCATGTCTGCTGGCACCAGCTTGGTTCCCTGATGCAGTAACTGGTAAAAAGCATGTTGACTGGCAATGCCTATTTCACCAAATAAAATAGGACCTGTTGAGTAATCGACAGTGGCTCCCGAGCGGTCACAACCCTTGCCATTACTTTCCATATCGGCCTGTTGCAGGTAGGCAGGGAAGCGATGCATGTTTTGATCGTAAGGTAAAATAGCTATTGATTCAGCATTATAAAAATTGTTATACCAGATACCTATTAATGCCATGATGACTGGAATATTCTCAGTCAACGGTGCCGTTTTAAAGTGTTCATCGACTTCGTTTGCACCTTTCAGTAAATCATCGAAATGTTCAGGGCCAATAGCAATGACAATGGACAGGCCAATAGCTGACCATAAAGAGTAGCGTCCACCAACCCAGTCCCACATCTTGAAAATATTGTCTTCAGCAACACCGAATTCTACGGCCATTTTTATGTTAGAGGTCACGGCAACCAGGTGTTTGTGCAAGTTTTCTTCAGATTCAAGCTTATGCAGTAACCAGTCTTTAGCGGTCATAGCATTGACCAGCGTATCCTGCGTGGTAAAACTTTTTGAAGCAATGATGAACAGGGTGGTGTCTGGATTTAAAACTTCCAGAGTATTGGTGATATGGTTTTCATCGATATTGGACACATAGTGAATATGCAGATCGTGAATGGAATAAGGGTGCAGAGCTTCAGTAACCATCAATGGGCCGAGGTGTGATCCGCCGATACCGATATTCACCACATCGGTGATGGGCTGGTTGCTGTGTCCAAGCCATTGGCGGGTTCTAATTTTTTCAGCCAGAACCTTAACGCGGTGTAACTCTGTTTTTATTTCTTCATCGATACGCACATTATCCGCATAAGTGGGTTTGTGGGAGTTATTGCGCAACGCCGTGTGCATAACTGCCCGGTGTTCGGTATTGTTGATCGGATAACCTGAAAATAGTTGTTCTCGACATCCTGCTATATCAGCCTGTTCAGCCAGCTGAAACAATAAATCCATAGTTTCCTGAGTGACTCGATTTTTTGAGTAATCGAATAAAATGTCATTAAACTTTAGTGAAAAAGAATCGAAACGACCGGGCTCCTGTGCAAACAAATCACGCATGTGAATATCTTTGGTATCCAGGTAATGTTGTTGTAATTGTTCCCAGGCAGGTAAATCGGTCAGTTTTGTCATCATTATTATTTGTAATTTAAATCAGCGCTAATTATAGGGATGAAAAATAATAAGAATATAGTTATTGGTCAAATTGTATGAAGAAAGGTGCTGCTGTAATGAAATGGTGATAAATTACACTGCTAGAAAACATCAAATAAATCATGCATCAATTCAGTGCAGAATTAAGGCTTATTAAATAATCCTGTAATAGCGTTAAAATTGCACAAAAAAAGTAATGATGTTGGTCACTAACAATTAAGAGGAAATTTTGCCATGCCATGTGATATCGCAGTAATAGGTTTAGGTGTAATGGGGAGGAATATTGCCCTGAATATGGCTGACCAGGGCCATAAAGTAGCGGTCTATAACCGTAGTCGTGGCAAAGTTGATATGATGTTAGAGCAAGTTACTGACAATCAGACTGTGCTAGCCCTCGATGATTTGAGAGAGCTGCAGCAACAGCTTGTAGCACCACGTAAGATTTTATTGATGCTGACAGCGGGTTCAGCCGTTGATGCCGTAATAGAAACTCTATTACAGGCTCTGGAACCGGGCGATATCATTATTGATGGCGGTAATTCGAACTTCCATGATACTCAGCGACGTTGGGAATTTCTTAAACAGAGAGGCATGTTATTTGTCGGTGCAGGTATTTCTGGTGGTGAAGATGGCGCTCGTTATGGGCCATCCATTATGCCCGGTGGAGATAAAGCTGCCTGGCCTTTGATAAAACCCGTACTGCAATCTATTGCAGCCAAAACCGAGGATGGTGAGGTTTGCTGTCAATGGGTAGGTGAAGGTGGTGCTGGTCATTATGTCAAAATGATTCATAACGGCATCGAATACGGTGATATGCAGTTGATTGTTGAAAGCTGGCAGCTTATGCAGGTTGTCGGATTTTCTGAACAGCAAATTGCTGCTGCGTTCCGCAACTGGAATGATGGTGTTTTACAGTCATATCTCATCGAAATTACCGCCGATATACTTCAGCAAAAAGATGATGATGGAGTGTTAAGAGTGCACCGGATTCTGGATAGTGCCGGGCAAAAGGGCACGGGACGCTGGACTGCTATTGATTCACTCGAACTTGGTGCACCACTTACTCTGATTAGTGAAGCCGTGTATGCAAGAGTGCTGTCTGCGTTCAAATCGGAAAGAGTTAAAGCTGCGAAAAAATTACCGGTTACTCGTGAACCTTTTCATGGTGACCTTGATGTAGTGCTAACCAATACTCAGGATGCTTTGTATGCGGCTAAAATTATTTCTTACACGCAGGGATTTATGCAGATGCGCCTGGCGGCAAAGGAGTATGACTGGAATCTGGAATATGGAAATATTGCACTGTTGTGGCGTGCTGGCTGTATTATTCGCAGTCAATTTTTAACCGATATTAAACAGGCATTCGAAACTAATTTAGCGCTTGAAAGCTTGATGATGGATGACTTTTTTGCAGATGCACTACAACAATCTGAACAGGGCTGGCGAGATACCTGTTCACTGGGCATTCAACAGGCTGTGCCGATGCCGGCGATGAATGCCGGGTTAATTTTTTATGATGGTTATCGTACAGAAACGCTTCCCGCTAATTTACTTCAGGCACAGAGAGATTATTTTGGAGCGCACACTTATCATCGAGTAGATAAACCGGAAGATGAATCTTTTCACACTCGCTGGACCGGGGATGGAACAGAGGAGAAGGTCTAATGGCTGATAGCACAACCATGGTGATTCTGGGTGCTACTGGAAATCTTGCACATGTAAAACTGATACCTTCGTTGTTTCATCTCGATGCAGCCAAATTACTGGATGATGACCTGAAAATAGTTTGTAGCGGCCGTAGAGATTTTAGTCAGCAGCAATGGAAAGATACTGTCGAGGAAATCGTCAGAAAGCATTCCCGTGAAGAATGGAGTGATGATGTTTTTAAACGGTTTTCTGAGCGTTTGACCTATTTTCAGGGAGACTATTCAAACACTAAGACTTTTGCGGAATTAAAACAGCTTCTGGAAACAGGCTTTCCACCTAATCATGTATTTTATTTATCTGTAGCACCGGTACATTATGTGCCAATCGTTAAGTTTTTGGGTAATAAAGGCATGTTGGAGGAAAGTTCTCACTGGCGTAGAGTGGTTATTGAGAAACCATTTGGACAGGATCTGGAATCTGCTACCAGTTTACAGATGATGCTCAGTCGCCACTTAAAAGAATCTCAGACTTACCGAATTGATCACTACATGGGCAAGGCCATGGTGCAAAATATTCTGGTTTCTCGTTTTGCTAACCTGATGTTGGAGCCTTTATGGAATAGAAACTATATCGATCACGTTCAGATTACCCGTACCGAGAAACTGGGTGTTGGGACACGTTCCGGATTCTATGAAAAAACCGGTGCTATGCGAGATATGTTACAGAGTCACCTAATGCAATTAATGTCACTAATTGCTATGGAACCTCCAATCTCGATGGATGCTGATGATTTACGAGATGAAAAGGTGAAGGTGTTAAAGTCTGTCCGATCTATCCACCCCAATGCTGTGCATGCCCAGGCTTTTAGAGCACAATATGGTGAAGGCATAATTGATGGTGAGAAAGTGCCGGGTTATTTACAGGAACCCAATGTTGAACCTGAAAGCGTAACTGAAACTTATGCTGCATTGAAATTGTATGTTGATAACTGGCGTTGGCATGGTGTGCCTTTTTATCTGCGCACTGGCAAACGCATGGCTGAAGCAAGCACCATGGTGTCGATTTGTTTTAAGCAACCTCCAAAACAGTTTTTTCGTAGCATGCATATCGATAAAATTCCGCCGAACTGGTTGATTATGAGTATGTCACCTGAAGAATCGATGCGACTGGAAATGACTGTTAAAGAACCAGGGATAGAAATGAATACTCGTCAGATTAGTCTGGATGCTCCTTTCCGCTGTGAAGATTGTAATCAGGCTGATGCTTATGAAGGTTTGTTGCTGGATGTAATTGAAGGTGATCGATCACTGTTTTTACGTTTTGATGAAGTGGAATATGCATGGCGGATTGTTGATCCGGTGTTGCGTCACTGGGCGACTGAAAGAGATTATATCTCTACTCATCCGGCTGGAGAATGGGAACCAAATGAAGTAAGCCGAATTTTTGATAAATCAGAGCAACACTGGCGTTGTGGACTGGAGCCTGAAGTATGACCCAATGGATTGAATTTAATACTGCACAGGATGTTGCTGCGGCTGCGGCAGATTCCATTCAGGAACATGCCCGTCATGCAATTTCACAACGTGGAGAATATAAGCTGGTACTGGCTGGTGGTACTACTCCAAATGCCTGCTATGAAATATTAGCCAGTCGTGATCTGGAGTGGGATAAATGGAAACTATTTTATGGTGATGAACGCTGTTTAAGTTTAGAAGATGAAGATCGAAATCATCAGATAGTGGCGTCTTCTGGGTTGAGCGAACAAATCAAGCAACATTATATTATTCCTGCTGAACTAGGTTCTATTAAAGGGGCAGAGTTGTATCAGTCAACAATTTCTGATCAAACTCCTTTTGATACCGTGTTGCTGGGCATGGGTGAAGATGGACATACCGCCAGTCTGTTTCCAGATTTGCAGTGGCAGGATGTTGAAGCTGATCAACTCACTCAGGCTGTTCACGGTGCTCCAAAATCTCCACCTGAACGTATCAGTATGACGGCTGGTGCTTTGCAGCAATGTCATCAGATGCTGGTTTTAATTACCGGTGAATCTAAACGTGATGCGGTTAAGTTATGGAAGCAGGGGGGGGGATTACCTATTGTTGAAGTATCAGATATCGACCAGGCTTCTATTTATATTGAAGCTGATTTGATGAAATGAAATTGAGTAATTTTATTTTACTTTGGTTTAGTGTTGCGATTTGAATATGTTTGAACACTGGTTAGTGATATCTGATATGGATGGCACCCTGCTTAATCATCATGATTATCAGGTTGAGGCTGCTTTACCAAAACTGGAGCAACTTGAGCAGTCGGGCATTCCTGTCATATTTAATACCAGTAAAACATTTGAGGAGCTCAAAGACTGGGTTTCTCTGCTCAATAATAAGCATCCTTTTATTGTTGAAAACGGTTCGGCTATTTATATACCAGAAAATTACTTTGCAGAAGGTATTTTACCCAAACAGGAATCTAATCATAAATCTAATTCTGGTTATCGGATAATTATTACTGGTACTGAAATCCAGCCGATACATAATTATTTAAAAACCATAAAGCCAGAAGCCATCGATTTTACTCAATGTAGCCTGTCTCAGGCAATAGATATAACCGGGTTGTCAGAACCTGAAGCTAAGGCCGCACAAACCAGACAATTTTCAGTGCCTTTAAAATTTGAAGATATAGCTAAACAGGAAGCTTTCTCTGAAAGGGCTAAACAGGATGGTTATGGAATCCTTAAAGGCGGACGCTTTTTACATATTTTAGGGTTGTGTGATAAAGGTGGCAGTATGAATGTTTTAAAAGAACTTTATGAAAGAAACTTCAATAAATCATATGGATTGATTGTTCTGGGTGATAGTCAGAATGATATCGCAATGTTACAACAGGCTGATATTCCTGTTGTTGTTAACTCTCCATCAAGTGATTCTATTGAGCTGGATCATGCCAACAAAATATATACACACAATGAGGCACCCGAAGGCTGGGTAGAGGGAGTAACATTAGCACTTGATCTTAAAGAACCTCTGATCAATTCATGAACTCATATCTTACACTCAGAAAAGCCAGCTTCTACGTTGCGAATCTTCGCAATAGCTCACTATTACGTGCAATTCGACGCCTTAAATCTGGTTTTTCTGAGTACAATCTATTTCGTCCAGAATTAATCAAAGGCTCTTTAATAAAATAAAACAGGAATAACATCATGGCGGATAGTTTTCAATCGGGCACAGTGACCACGTTGCATAATATCGTCAATAGGCCGTTGCAAGAGCTGGAGGATGAACTCTTGGAATTTTCCACTCAACGTCCATTGGGCTTGATTTTACCTTCACTTTACTCTGAGCTGGAACGTCCTGCTTTAAAAACGATAGTTGATGAACTGGTTCAAGTTCCTTATTTATCTCAAATTGTCATAGGTCTTGATAGAGCCAGTGAAGATGAGTATCGCAAAGCGATTCAATATTTTGATCGACTACCGCAAGAGCATCAGATTTTATGGAATGATGGACCGAACCTTAAAAAAATTGATGCAATGCTGGAGAAACACGGGCTTTCACCAACACAGCTTGGAAAAGGGCGTAACGTCTGGTATTGCATGGGATATATGCTGGCTTCGGATAAAGTGGAATCTGTTGCACTGCATGATTGTGATATTGTGACTTATGAAAGATCGTTATTAGCACGATTGCTGTACCCGGTGGCCAATCCTAAATTTCGCTATCAATATAGTAAGGGGTATTACTCCCGGGTAGCGAATAATAGTTTAGGTGGGCGAGCTTCAAGGTTACTGGTTACCCCTTTGATTCGAGCATTAAAGAATAACCTGGGGCAGCAGGATAGTCTGGATTATATGGATAGTTTTCGCTACCCGTTAGCGGGTGAGTTTTCCATGCGAAAAGATGTGATGAGCGAAGTGCGTATTCCCGGTGACTGGGGGCTGGAAGTGGGTTTGCTGATGGAAATGGCTCGCAACAACTCGACCCGAAGAATCTGCCAGGTTGAAATTGCCGATATTTATGATCATAAACATCAGGATGTGTCTGCTGATAACGAAGATACCGGCCTATCAAAAATGTCGATTGATATTTCCAAAACATTTTTTAGAAAACTGGCCACTACGGGAACAGTTTTTAATAAGGGTGTATTTCGAACGCTTAAAGCAACCTATTATAGAATCGCTCTGGATTTGATTGACAGTTACCGCTGTGATGCGGTGATGAATGGACTGAATATTGATTGTCATGCTGAAGAAAAAATTGTCGAGTTATTTGCAGAAAATATTATGAAAGCGGGCGAGCAATTTTTAACTAAACCAATGGAGCAACCTTTCGTACCTCACTGGAACAGAATAGTGAGTGCAGTACCTGATATCTATGAACAATTGCTGGAAGCTGTGCAAAAAGATCATGACTTATATAACTGATGTGCCAGGGTTGACTGGTGAAATAAAATAACAGTGAAAAAAAAATTAAAAGCTTTACGTGAAAAAGTAAGAAGTCATTTGACTTCAATTTACCCGGATGCTGATATCGAAAAATTGACTCAGCAATTGCTGGCTGCAATGGATCTGGACAGTAACTGCAAGAAACCCAAAACACATAAAAATCATTGGGATCAGCAAGATGTGATCGCCATAACTTATGGTGATTCGATTGTGCGAAAAGGTGAGCAGCCTTTACAAACGCTGAACCAATTCTTTAAACAGAATTTTTCAGATATTATTAATTCGATTCATATCTTGCCATTTTACCCATATAGCTCTGATGATGGTTTTTCAGTTATCAATTACAAACAGGTCAATCAAACGTTGGGTGACTGGCTCGACATAGAAAATATTTCCAGTGACTTTAAATTGATGGCTGATCTGGTGATCAATCATTGTTCCAGTCGAGGTGAATGGTTTGAACAATTTAAAAATAATCGATCACCGGAAGCTGATTATTTTATCAATGTAGATCCAGAAGCAGATCTGTCCCTGGTAACTCGTCCAAGAACTAATGCTTTACTGCGAGAAGTAAATACTCTGGGAGGGGTTAAACATGTCTGGTGTACTTTTAGCCATGACCAAATTGATTTGAATTTTGCTAATCCTCAGGTTTTAGTGCAAATGGTGAGTGTCATTGAGTTTTATCTGAGCATGGGTGTTAGTATTTTTCGTCTGGATGCGGTTGCATTTCTGTGGAAAGAAATTGGAACTAGTTGTCTTAACCTGCCTCAAACTCATGAAATGATAAGGTTGCTCAGAACTTTGATCGAGCATAAGAATCCGAAAGCCGTCATTATCACTGAAACCAATATTCCAAATCGTGAAAACCTGGCTTATTTTGGCAATGCCAATGAAGCTCATGTTATATATAATTTTGCACTGCCCCCTTTATTGCTACACAGTTTGATAACAGGTAACAGCTTTTATTTAAATAACTGGTTGATGAGTATGCCTCCGGCTCAGGATGGAACTACTTACCTGAATTTTATTGCATCCCATGATGGTATTGGTTTGCGACCTGTAGAAGGGCTTTTAAGTGAAGATGAAATTAGTCAGGTGGTTGAGACTATGCAGCAGTTTGGTGGCAGAATATCCTGGCGTAATCTCACAGATAATGAAGTCAGACCTTATGAAATAAATATCAGCCTTTACGATGCACTAAGCGGAACGGTGAACGGAAAAGATGACTGGCAACTTGAACGATTTATCTGTGCGCATACCATTATGCTGGGTCTGGAAGGGATTCCTGCTATTTATATTCACAGCCTGCTAGCCACTGAAAATGATACCCGGAAAATGGAATTGTCCGGTAATAACCGTGCTATTAATCGGCATGTGTGGGACTGTAAAGAACTCAGTGATGTGTTACATGATGATAGTTCTCATCATGCTAAGGTGTTGTCACGCCTTAAAGACATTATCAAGATTCGAACCGGGCAACCGGCGTTTCATCCAAATGCTACTCAATATACTCTGCACATGGGAGAGGGAATATTTTCTTATTGGCGTCAGAGCCGAAACCGTGAGCAAAGCATTTTCTGCTTTCATAATATAACTGATCAGGTTCAGGAAATTGTGCTGTCCGGGGTTAACCTGGTCCAGACTGATCAGTGGCATGACCTGTTTACTCGGCAAGC
>JABHSO010000206.1 GCA_018669845.1 Gammaproteobacteria bacterium
CACTGGGTTACGTTTCCACCCTCTCGAAATGATCCTGTCGATGCTGATTAAAATGCTGGTCATTCTACTACTTGGCATACCTGCAACGGCCGTTATCTTATTTGAAATCGTACTATCCGGCTCTGCCATGTTCAACCATTCAAACATCCGGCTCCCAGAAACCATTGAGCCAGCTATAAGAAAAGTCATCGTCACCCCGAGTATGCACCGCATACACCATTCTACACACCAGTTTGAACATGACTCTAATTATGGATTTTTTCTTTCTATCTGGGATCACTTATTTGAAAGTTATACAGACAAATCCATGGAAGACGATCAAACAATGCCAATCGGTTTAAAGATTTTTCGCTCCAAAGAGAATCAACGACTCAGCCATATTCTCAAAATGCCTTTTTCAAATTACAAATGACTAATCATAAATAACTCAGGAACTCTGTGTTATATTTCCTGTCAATGCTTTGTATAGTCAATTAAAAAAATAAATAACTCATGCTAGATACCTGGCCATTACTACAAAACTCTCAATTTCCTGAAATACACCGCTCTCCGCTGGAAATCCTGCAGGTAAATTTAGGATATTTGTGCAATCAAACCTGCTTACATTGCCATGTTAATGCCGGTCCTAATCGCACAGAATTAATGACGGAGCAAACCATAACCGACATTCTTAAGGTGTTAAAACAGCCCAATGTCCATACTCTGGATTTAACCGGTGGCGCTCCTGAAATGAATCCTCTATTCCGAGAACTGGTCGGTGAAGCCACTTCCATGGGCATAAAAGTGATTGATCGCTGCAACCTGAGCATATTGAGTGAACCTGGATTCGAAGATCTGACCGAATTTTTCACCCGACAAAAAGTTGAGATTGTTGCATCATTGCCCTGCTACCTGGAAGAAAATGTCGATGGGCAACGCGGTAAAGGTGTCTATCAAAAAAGTATCGAAGGCTTAAAAAAATTGAATCAGGCCGGGTATGCTATGGACGGCACAGGTTTAAGACTTAACCTTGTTTATAACCCCACCGGTCCTTACCTGCCACCGGGACAACAACAGCTCGAAACAGATTATAAAAAATTTCTGGAAGACAATTTTCAAATTCAATTTAATCAACTTTTCACCATCACTAATATGCCGATAGCGCGTTTTGGTAGCAGCTTAATTTCGCAGGGTAAATTTGAAGAGTATATGCTTTTACTCAAAGACTCGATGAACCTCGCGAACATGAATGGTCTTATGTGTAAAAACCAGTTGAGTATTGACTGGCTTGGGTACGTTTATGACTGTGACTTCAACCAGATGCTAAAGCTAAATCTACAGCACCCGAAAACTCATCAGAATCTGCATATTAGAGATATTACCGATGTGGATATGAACAACATGGATATCATAGTGGCCGACCACTGTTTTGGCTGTACCGCGGGTCATGGCAGCAGTTGCGGCGGAGCACTGGGTTAAGATTCACTATGTGCATATCTGACCAGTAAATATGCAGTTTAGCGTCATAATTCCAACTCTTAATGAATCGACCTCATTAGTCCACTCACTCAAAGAATTACTGACAACCATAGAAAACCCGTCACAAGTTGAAATTATTCTGTGTGACGGTGGCAGCGATGACGATAGTCTACAACGGGTAAAACAATTTCCACTTACCATTCTTAACTCTCCAAAAGGCAGGGCACTACAAATGAATGCCGGTGCTCAACAGGCGAAGGGTGACTGGCTGGTATTTTTACATGCTGATACTCGTTTACCTGAAAACTGGATGGAGCTGATTCAACACTGTAAAGGTGAGTGGGGAAGATTTGATGTTCGCTTAAGCGGTCACCACTGGTTATTTCGTATTATCGAAAAAGCTATGAATCTACGTTCCAGGAAAACCTCAATTGCTACCGGAGATCAGGTACTATTCTTCAAACCAGCATTTTTTCAAAAACTGGGAGGCTTTCCGGAAATCCCATTAATGGAAGATATTGCGATCAGTAAACTTGCCAGAACATTTTGTTTAGCCAGCTGCATACCTCAACAGGTGATAACCTCAAGTAGACGCTGGGAAAAAAATGGCATTCTTCGCACAGTGGCTTTAATGTGGTTCTTACGACTAGCTTACTGGGTGGGAACAAAACCCGATAAGTTACATCGTTTATACTACTCGTCCTGACATGAAGTTTTTAATATGACAAAAACTCTAATCCAACTGTTCGCAAAACCGCCTGTCGAAGGCAAAGTCAAAACCCGGTTAATCCCGGATATTGGTGAAAAATCAGCAACAGCCATTTATCAACACTGTCTGAAGAGCAATATTAAACTGGTTAAACAATCAGCTTTTGAATACCAGATCTGGCTTACCGAAGTTTCTGATCATCCACTGTTCAAAAATGAAAAGGTTAAAATCCAACAGGGCAATAATCTGGGAGAAAAGATGTTGCACGCTCTCACAGAAGCTCTTTCCCTACATACTAAAGTTATCTTAATTGGTTCTGACTGCCTCGATTTAAGCACATCATTATTAAAAAGAGTGTGTGAGAAACTGGAGCAACATGAACTGGTTTTCATCCCGGCACTGGATGGAGGTTATGTTCTGATTGCAGCTAAGGAATCTATCGATCCAAATATATTTAAAGATATCGAATGGGGTTCCGATAGTGTACTAACACAAACTCTCGAACGAGCCATGCAATCGGGCATTGATACCGCCGTATTAAATCCCTTAAGGGATATTGATCGAGTGGATGATGTGCAACATTATGCAGAACTCAAACAGTATTTATAACTGACATCTTAGAACCCAACCAAACCTTCTTATGCTATACCCACTACTAGTAAGACCTTTTGTATTTGCTCAGGACGCCGAAACCGCGCATGAAACCAGCCTCGAATTACTCAATACATTTCGATACCTGATTCCAGGCACTCTGCATCGTAAGCCAGTAAAAGTGATGGGACTGGACTTCCCCAACCCGGTCGGCCTGGCTGCAGGACTGGATAAAAATGCTGATTATCTGCCCGGACTCGGGCGACTAGGTTTTGGTTTTATCGAAGTTGGCACGGTCACTCCACGTGCCCAGGCAGGAAACCCCAAACCACGCTTATTTCGTTTAACCGAGCATAACAGCATCATTAATCGAATGGGCTTCAACAACAAAGGAGTCGACTACCTGTTAAACAACGTCAGTCGACTACCAGAACATGACTATATCCTCGGCATCAATATAGGAAAAAATCTGAGCACAGCAGTTGATAATGCTTTGAGTGATTACACACTGGCGTTACAGCAGGTTTATACTTCAGCCGATTACATCACCATCAATATTTCATCGCCCAATACCCCGGGCTTAAGAAATTTACAATCTGAAGAAGCTCTAGAGAGTTTATTAAAAGGCATTAATGATTGCCGAAAAAGTTTACAGGATGAACATCAGGTCAACCGCCCTATTGCCCTTAAAGTCGCACCTGACCTTGACAGTCAGGCCATTGCTCCCATTTCAGACCTGCTGGTTAAATATGAAATTGACGCCTTAATAGCCACCAACACCACGCTAGATAAATCCAGAGTCACGGGGCACCCGGCAGCAAACGAAGTGGGTGGTTTAAGCGGTGCAGCATTAACAGATAAATCACGTCAAATTCTGTTTCAGTTTCATCAGCGATTGCAAGATCAAATCCCCATCATTTCTGCTGGCGGAATAGACAGCCCTGAAGAAGCCCAGTTGAGACTCGATCTGGGAGCAAAACTGGTTCAACTCTACAGTGCAATTATTTTCAAAGGACCAGGCATCATCAATAAAATCACTAAATCCATTACACCCTAGTGGTTAGATTGAAAGGCTTTATGCTAAAGTAAGCCTATCAAGAATTATGCACCACGAAGAACACGAAACACACGAAGAAAAGCATTAGCAGGCAATCAACTCCAGCAGGAAACCTGCATACAATGGACGAGCCATATTATAATTATCTTTCTCCGTGCTCTTCGTGTACTTCGTGGTTAAAACTTTCATTTTTCACTATAAAACTGAACACCATGAATGTAGAAGAAATAGCCCAGAACTGGATGGATAACTGTTGCCACACTATTCAGCAGTATGATCATGAATCTCATATGAATTTAATATCCAAAGATGTGCAGGTATTCGGCATCCCCGGGTTTGAAGTTATTGGTTATGAGGACTGGTTTTCACAATGTGAATATGAATTCCGTGAAAAACTAATTGAAAAAGCATCTTATAAAGGTCTGAAAATTCGTCAGAGCAATGACAACCAGATCATGTTTCTAACCCATGAATCAGTCCTTGCCACCGACGGCACCACAGACTCTCACCCCATTGAAATTGTATTATCCAAAGAACAGGATGATGTGTGGAGAGTATCTCAGGAGCGTCTGCTGTCTGATGAAGAGGCAAGTCACCTGGGGATTAGTTAAATGCCCTCTCTTGCGTCTATGAACGATGCTCATCAGTATTTTAAAAAACTGCCAGCCGAATTGACTGACTATTTTGATGATGCTTATCAATCAGCATTTGACCAGTTAATGAAAGCTCTGGAACAGTTCTTCGACGTCACTTCAACCGTTAATCAGCAAGCAGCAGATGATCAAATCATCAGCAGTACCGAAGCAACAGAAATAGGTGATCATGGTTTCATCCTGTTACTCAAACTGGTTAACCTGATGGAAAAACTCGACCTACCGCATAAACGAAAGGAAATTGAGCAGATATCACTCATTTTTGCTCGCTGGGTCATTCATTTCAATGGCCAGCTTAAACATATAGAACCTATCGTAAATGCTTTTGCCCATTCAGCCAACAGCATGAAAGAAAAGAAATCATTACTGGCACTGATAGAATTGATGGACATGGTGGTCGATGCAAGTTCAGATGAAATCAAACATGACCTTGAAAGCAGCAATATATATCGCCCATGGCGTTTACTGCATATCAACCGTGGCATTGTTGCAACTCGCACCCATGATGCAGACATCATGAAAAAAGTATTTGATGAAATGATTTTATATTTACCACAGGATGCTGCCAGTTTTTTCAGTGAGGGCATGCAGGAAATGGATGCACTGGATTACCCGCCCAATGTACAAAAAGTTATAGAAGAATATTTTCTACACCAACCCAAAATTAAATTACATTAAAGAAGTGACCCGCAGATGAGCGAACAAAACTTTGAAGTAAATAATTTTATTTTCGATGCCAGCGCATCGAATTTTGAACAGCTAGTGCTGAAAAATTCAGTTCTAGGTCCAGTACTTGTTCATTTCTGGTCTCCTAAAGCCGGCCCCAGTTTTCGCCTTTATCCGGTTCTGGAAAAGCTCATTAAAACTTATACAGGATCTTTTTTACTGGTCAATATTGATGTTGAAGAACATAAAAGTATCAGCCGTGATTACTCCATTACCAGTGTGCCCACTATAAAATTATTTGCTCAGGGAAAAGTTGTTGAAACTTTATTTGGCTACCAGAATGAACAGGATTTACGTTTTATGCTGGATCAATATGTTGCCTCAGAGAACGACATCATTATTCATCAGTCACTGCAATTATTCGAACAGGGAGAGATTGAGAAGGCTTATCAACAACTCGGGCAAGCTGCCTTAAGCAGTCCACAGTACTATAAATTACCGCTCACCATTGCTTCCATGATGCGCAGCGAAGGAAGGCTCTCCGAAGCCCTGAGCTTGCTCACAGCATTACCCGAAATAGTACGCGATAAACCAGCCTGTAAGCGTTTATTATTAGAGTGTGAATTTGCTGATATGGCATCACCGGTCATGGATGCTAAAGACTTAATTCCTTTTGTTCGGGAAAATATGCAGGAATTACCAGCCGTAAAACTACTCGCGGCATGGCATGTCACCCAGAAAGATTTCAAATCTGCATTGGAGCTTTTTCAAAATATCATGCAGCGAGACAGAAATTTTGAAGATGATCTGGGGCGACGTTGTATCGTTAAAATTCTTGCACTACTGGATGACAACCATCCATTTATAAAACGTTATCGTGACATTATTCGGAAATTGAATAATTAAAATCAGAGCTACAATTCCGAAAGCCTATCGATACAAAATCCTTACCTCACACAAAGTTTAACCTTCACTAAACAATAATTATTACTAGAATTCTGAAAGTTTCAAATTATTGAGCTATATTAACTATTAATGCAATCCAAAGGCATCTAAATGACATAATTACAAAATTGCAATCATCTACTAATTCTATAAGAGATAGTAAAAAATTTTAATCAACATTTACAGAATTTAAACCGCTTTGGGGTCATGGTCCTCTCTCTACTGCGTTTTCAAGATTCAATGATGGCCGGATTATAATGTCTTTGTTAACGTCTTTCACAGGTAACACAAAAAAACCACCAAGCCTTAGAAGCCGCTACTTCTCCCTTACCTTATTGCTGGGTTTTATTATAGTTTCTGCTTTACTGTTTATTTTGAATGATATCATCTCAACAAAGCAGCAACTCACCAATAGACTTTCAGGAATTCATAAACAACTGAGCAGACTTGAATCCATTCACGACAACCAGTTAAACTTTTACAGGCATATAGATCTGTTTTTACTTGACCCTTCTCAGGGTAATCATGCGACTCAAACCCATGATTTAATTGATAACTCCATCGAAATTAGCATTCAACTAATCGACTTTTTCCAGAATAAGGATCTCCGTCTGACCAGGGATATAGAAAGCCTGGTAGAAAAATTATCATTGCTAAGAGCAAATTTATTTGACCTGACTGAATCCAGAATGGATATCACCAGGCAGTATCCAGCGATGGCTATCTCAGCACAACAGATGGCCATTCCATCACAAGCTATAGGCACCAACATTAGAATACTTATTGATGAGATAGAAGATGAAGAGCTAACCCCTGAATCTGAAAAGCTATACCCTCTGTTACTTAAAACAAATACTGTTGCAGTTAGCCTCACTTCACAGGTACGTATCTACCTGGCAAATCGATTAGCTTCCTTCTCTAAGGATTTACTAGTATCTCAGGCAATCTCGGTATATGAATTTCATCAGCAATTTATAACCAACATAAATCAGCTCACCACCCTGTACAAAAATGAAGATAGCTTTGAGGCTACAACTCTTCTTAAAAATTTAAAAGTGGACTCACTTGAATGGATAGCACTTTTTGAAGAGGTGAGAAAAATATCCGAGTCTGATAGCTGGCGTAAGGACAGTTACCTGATGATCAATAAAATCATCCCTCTGACAGATAAAATATCCGCATCTATCCATAATTTAGAGAGTTTACTTCTGTTAAAAGAAGGTGGTGAGAATGAGTTATTGAGAAAAAATAACGATACACTGACTCTATTGCTCATTTTTATCATCGCACTTTTTTTGTTTTTCATATCAACGTTAATTTTATCTCTCGATAGAATGGTTTTTAAGCCAGTTTCATCGGTCGCAGAAGCACTTAAATACAAAGCCTTTAACAAAGTATCTCCTTTACTGCTTACTGCAAAATCAAAGGAAGTGGGTGATTTAATTGAAGCTTTCAATGAAATGGATAATCAGGTCAACCGACGTCAAAATGAACTGGAACACCAGGCATTACATGATTACCTGACAGGCTTACCCAACAGGTTTATGTTAACTCAACATATTGAATACCAGCTAAAAAATAATAATCGTACAAAACGGGTATTCTCACTGTTGCTGATGGATCTGGATAATTTCAAAGATATCAATGACTCTTTAGGACATACCACAGGCGACATGCTGTTAGTAAAAGTAGCGCAGCGATTAACAGAACGTATGCGTAAGTCAGACACCGTTTCAAGATTTGGCGGGGATGAGTTCGTTATTCTGCTGCCCGAAACTACGCTGGATTCATCTTATGAGCTTGCCAAAATAATTAACAAAAGCTTTGAAGAACCCTTTTTAATTTCTGAGCACACAATTACTATTGGTATGAGCATAGGCATAGTCAGTTACCCCGATGATGGTGAGGATGTCCTGACTCTTCTGCAGCACGCCGATATTGCCATGTATAACTCAAAACAAAATCATACTCAATTTTCACACTATGAAGATAGCCAGGATTTTTATAATTTAAACAGGCTTGCTCTCATTAACGACCTGAGAAATGCTATTGATAACGATGTTTTAGCACTATATTATCAGGCACAGTTTAAATCGGATGGTAAAACACTCACTGGCGCAGAGGCATTATTACGCTGGGATCATAATCAACACGGATTTATTAATCCTGAAAAAATTATCGAGCTAGCCGAGTATGCCAATATCATCCACCTGTTATCAATATGGATAATCAGGCAGGCTGTTGAGCAATGTGCCCGTTGGCATCATATGGGAAAGAAAGTCACTATTTCCATCAATCTATCTGTTCGGGATCTTTCTAACCCAACATTATGCGAGCAAATTTCACAGATACTCAAGCAATATCAATTACCGAGTGAGTACCTTATTCTGGAAATTACAGAAAATGGAATGATGGAAAACCCGGCTAACTCAATTGAAGTGTTAGAAAATTTAAATAACATGGGGGTTAACCTTTCTATCGATGACTTCGGTACCGACTTTTCATCGCTTGCTTACCTTAAACAATTACCAGTCAATGAGTTAAAAATTGATAAATCCTTTGTTCTGGATATGGATACAAATGAAAATGATAAAATCATAGTCCAGTCGACTATTAATCTCGGCCATAACTTAGGTCTTAAAGTAGTAGCAGAGGGGATTGAACGCCATAGGCATTTAGAAATTGCCAGGCAGTTTGGCTGTGATCAGGTTCAGGGCTATTTATTCTGTAAACCACTCAACAGTGATCAATTCATTAAGTTTCTTAATGGTGATTTAAAATAACCGTTTAGATGAAAACACTTTAAGTTTTTAGAAACATTTTAATTTGCTGATATGGATTATTACTGTAATAGTTTTTTTATCGCAGCTAGCAACTTTAACGGCTCAAATGGTTTCAGCAGAAAAGCACTGGCCCCGGCCTTTCTGGCTTCATCTTCCATCTCCTTGTCTGACTCTCCAGAAAGCACACAAATTTTAACAAATTTATTTACCGGGCTAATCCGAATTTTTTTAACAAAATCTATGCCTCCCATATTAGGCATATTTAAATCAGTAATGACGAGATCATATTGACGGCCAGCGACCAGCTTCAACCCCTCTACACCATCATCCGCTTCATCAATATCGCTACTAACACCTGCTTTTTTTAGTACGCTCACAATCATCAGGCGCAATACTTTTGAGTCATCGACAACTAAAATACTATGATTCATCAAGAACCTCGTTTAATTGAATAATAAGAAGTCTCCAGTTAACTCTGTTTAAAATAGAAATCAAAGAAATCGGCTTATGGCTCCTTTAATATACACTACATCTTAGGAACAAAAGCGACTTCATCACCATTGAATAATTTTTGATCTACATTTGAAAACTGTTTATTGACGGTAATCGTTAAACGTTCAGGGTTTAACGCCTCCTTCCAGTTCTCACCTTTGCCAGCCAGTAGCTGAATTACATCTTCTACTCTCTGGGTATCATCAGATAAATCCAATTCAAGCTTTTCCAGACCAAGCGCATCAACCAGACCGATAAAAAACAATACGGTGATTTTACTGTCACCCTGATTCAACTTTTTAAATTTATCTAGCTGCAGCTGATAATCTTTCCAGTTGGATTCAAAATTATCACCTAATTCCTTCAATGTATTCCACGAATACACACCCGTATCATGCCCATCATCAAATAATAGTCGAACTGCATAAGAGCCCATTGGTTCAACATTATCAATATTGA
>JABHSO010000209.1 GCA_018669845.1 Gammaproteobacteria bacterium
ACCTGGGGAAGTAAAATTTTGTTGTGTAAACGAGCCATTAAACCTCGTTATGGTTTATGGACTTTACCTGCAGGTTTTATGGAAAATGGTGAGACAGTGGCTGAGGCTGCTGCTCGTGAATCCATGGAAGAAGCCAATGCTGAATCCCACCAGTTGAACCTTTTTGGGATTTTCAGCCTGCCTCATATTTCTCAGGTGTACCTGATGTTTCAGGGAGAGTTGATTACTGATCAGGTTTCTCCCGGTGAAGAAAGCCTGGAAACCGGATTATTTGAAATTGATGAAATACCCTGGGATGAGCTAGCCTTTCCTGTCGTTACACACAGTTTGAAATTATTTATAGATAATAGTGCTGCTGATGCTGAGATATTGCCAGTTCATAGCCTTACCGCAATAAGACATACCGATGGTCGAATAGACTGGGAAAAGCGCTAAATGGCAAAAGGTACTACATATTTTTCGTAATAATGTCGACTTAATGCATGTGCTTCATCAATTTGATAGGCAGGAATTTTTGAAGAATATTTTTTAAGACAGAAAAATGCTTTTTTTGAGCCCTGAGTTGCAGCTATTTTTAACCAGGCATAAGCTTGAACATAATCACAGGAAACACCTAATCCACGGGCATACATCAAACCCAGTTTATACTGAGCTTTACGGTAACCCTGTTCGGCCGAGTGTCTAAACCACTCTGCTGCCTGATTATAATCTCTGGATTCTTCTGAAGCTTTTCTGAACATTTGTCCCAGTTCGAACTGAGTGGTTGAACTCCTTTCCTCTGCGTAAATCACATCTCTCTCCATACTTGTAATTATTGTGTTTATCGATAGTAGTCGTGAGGTTTAAATAATAGTGTGATGGAGTTTGCAATTTGGTGTGAGATAAAATAATTCTATAAATAGTTTATTTGGGTGCTTTTGGCTTAAGTTTTTTGGGTTTAAGCGATTCATCATCAGGGAATAGTTCGAGTAACTCTTCATGACCCATGAAACGATTCAGTTTTTCATGCAGTTCCCAGATTTTATTCCATTTATCATCGGTTAAATCAAAACCAATGGGTAATATGCAAACGGCATCATTATTGAAGTCGGTTAAAACTTTGGGCTCTTTGAGTATTTTAGGCATGAGTTTGTTGTGTTGTTTGAAATGAATTTTCCAGCTTTAAAATTGCATCGATAATTTTCTGTTGAGTATTATCAATATCCTCATACAAAATGCCATGCCTTTGTGATTCAATTATTTCTATATGTTTGTGTTTAGAGTCGATAAGTTGATATAACTGATTGACACTTTCATGAACCACCACCGGATCCTGATCTGATTGTAGTAAATTAACCGGACACTGGATGGGGGCAGGGTTTGCAAATAGATGCTCAATCAATTTCTGTAATTGATATAAAGCCCGAATGGGGATATGAGCATAATTTACCTCTGGGTGTTCCGAGTCATTAGGTCTAAAGGGGATAAGCCCTTCAGAGCTGACCCAGCGAACCAGTTTATTGGCCTGGTGCAGTAGCGGCACGAACTTCATTTGTTTGCTCATGAATTCAACAGGGGCTGTTATTGAGGTGACAGAAGCTAACTTGTCATCGGGGTATTCAATGGCCTGATGTAACGCTAGCAAACCTCCCGTAGAAAAACCGATGATATGAATTTTACTGCTAAAAGGTTTTAAAATGTCATACCCTCGTTTTACAGAAGCAGCCCAGTCTTTCCAGTCACGATCACGTAAATCCCAGGGTGATGTTCCATGGCCTTTTAGGCGAACACCGATCACGTTAAATTCAAGTTGTTTAAACTTTTCACCCAGGCTTAACATCTCAGCTGGTGTAGCCATAAAACCATGGATTAATACTACCGCCGGGGCATTTTCTTTTTCGGCTAAAAAACGGAACCAGTTAGCATCTCTGGTGAAGGTTTGTAACTTATTGATCTCTTCATATCGGGGTTTGTCATATTGTTTTTTATCCCACTCAAATGCAAGTAGTTGATCATCATATCTAAAATTAGCTATTTGCCTGGCATCTACAGACTGGGTGGTTTTGAATGTTTTATCTAACAGCTTTGTAACAGATATAAGTGGAGCCAGTTCGTTAGCATAAACACTGATAATATTTTCTGTCCGTATTTCATCAAAATGAAACTCATCGGTTAATTTATCATGAAAGTGGTAAGCATCAGCTTCACCAGGTTGTTTGATGATACTGATTAATTCCATTTTTTGAGTAGTATCTACAAATTGTTGTAATCTACTGCTGCCTCCTTCAATGACTACGCCATACTCCTGTGGGTTTTTTAAGCTTCTATGCAAGTAAATGGTCTCTTTTTGAATAGCTTTTATACACAGGTATAGGGTTTTATGGAATACATCACAATCAATATGCTTGATACCCTGATGATAAAATTTGAGAATAATATAAGAAGCAATATGGCTTAAATTTATCGTAACGCTTTTGTACATCGCCTGCATGTAATCATCTCTTACCAGGTTGGATTTGGCCTGCATGCCTAAAGAGTGGATGCGACCACCCCAGTGACCAGAAGCAGGGGTCAGGTTAAAAAGTTCTTCAATGGATTGAAAACGATGTACCACATTGGGTAACAGCATTTTCTCCCACCATTTCCAGTATTTTCCCATGATTAAAGGTGAAGAAAAACGAATATCCATGTCGGTGTGTTTAAATAATAGATTACCTTCAATAATCAATTCTTCGGCAAAACGTTTATTGATGCCTTTATTAAATAGTTTTGCTGCCTGGTGCAGAATATTATCATTTACCCTTATAGGATAAAAAGTAATGTGACTGGGTACAATTGTGGTTGGTTTGAGAGCTTTTATCATCAAACTTTCTGTATCTGCAAAATCCAGTTGTTCTGCCCAGCGCTCAACCTGTTTGTAGTTACCTGTTGAAAAATCACGTAGTAAAGCCGTTTTAAACGCATCGACTGCCAAAGCAATGACTGCAGCGCCTCGATGATGTTTACGAACTTCCATGGCTGTTCGTGAATAAACTCCATATTTACCTTTATCATCAACCACACGTTTATCTTTTACCATGCCGCCTTCGGGAAATATAACAAGCTTTCTACCGTGTAATATTTCTTTTGCGATAAAGGGGAACAGGTCGGGCATAGTATTGGGCACAACGCCGATAGATCTCAGAAAAGGAGCAAAGCGTTCATCATTAAAAAATTCGGCTGATGCTATTGAACGGCAGTAACTACCTGTTTCGGTATAAATCAGGTACTGGGGAATGAATGTTTCAAAGCGGGCAAAATGATTAAACAGGAAAATATCTCCCTGCTCAATAGTTTGTCTGCAGGGCAGCCGGGACTCATCATGTAATTTGATATTGAGTTTGAGAAGTTTACGCGTAGTTCGAAATGCCCTGATGCAAAGATCATAGGTATTGGTAATGTCATAATCGTCAAACTCATTCGAGTTGTTAGCCATCCAACATTTTCCTTTTTAAGCTTCTATACTCAGTATAAGACAAGTCTACTCGTGCCGGTGTTCATTTTGTGAATTAAATAAATGTGCATAGAAATGTTAAATATAAATAGATATCGGCCGAAATAATGATAAATACAATGCGTAAAGATGCAAATGATCCGATTAGCTTCTCTCTTTAATGGTTTTCTGTGGCTGGTGATAGCCGTCCCGTTGTTTGCCGCTCAGGTAGATGACATTCGTATTGTTATCGATGTGTCTGGCAGCATGCAACAAACTGATCCGAATAATTTACGAGCTCCTGCGTTACGTTTAATTAATGGATTAATCCCAACAGGTTCAAAGGCTGGAGTCTGGACATTTGGACGATATGTCAATATGGAGGTTAAGTGGGGTACGGTAAATTCTAAATGGCGTAAGCTGGCTGACGAGGGTGCTAATAAAATTCATTCCAGGGGACAGTTCACCAATATTGAAAGTGCGCTTAAACGTGCTAGCAAAGGTTGGGGTAAAAAGGATATTAAAACCAGTCGGAACCTGATTTTGTTGACTGATGGCAAAGTAGATATCTCAAAGGATAAAGCAAAAAATGCGCTGTCCCGTTCAAATGTATTGAGCAAGTCTATTCCTGAGCTGATTAAAAAAGGTATAAAAGTTCATACCATAGCGTTATCAGATAAGACAGATGAAGCCTTGTTAAAACGGTTGGCACTTAAAACATCCGGTTCATTTGAAGTAGCGAAGTCTGCTGAAGATTTACAACGAATATTCCTGCACATGTTTGAGCGGGCAACTAAACCGGATACCGTGCCACTGAAAGATAATACCTTTACTATTGATGAAAGCATCAGTGAAATGACTTTACTGGTGTTTAGAAAAGGGAAAAAAGAAACTGCATTAATCCAGCCGCCTGATAAGAAGAAAAACTCTCAATCAAAACATGCAGAAAATGTACGTTGGCGTTTTGAACGAGGTTATGACCTGATTACTGTTTCGAAACCACAACCGGGTAAATGGTCTCTGGATGCGGAGGTGGATGAGGATAATCGGGTAATGATAGTGACAAAGTTAAAACTGATTGTTGCTGATTTACCGGCTTACGTTACGCCTGACAAGGCTTTAAATTTAAATGTTGAGTTACACAGTGATGATATAAAAATAAACAAAAAAAGTTTTTTAAAGTTTGTCGATTTTAACCTTCAACACAGTGTTGGTGAGCAAACTAAAAATCTACCGCTAAAACTAAAAAAATCACGAAAAGTTAAAGATAAGGGTATATATCTTCAACAGGTTCAGGCTCCTCTGGTAGAAGGTAAACATGAAGTCGTGGTTAAAGCTGATGCTCGAACATTCACTCGGAGCAAACGATTTATTATTGAGGTGCAATGGCCCATTAAAGTAGATGTTAAAAAAGCCTTACAACCCGCTACCTATAATCTCAGTATTACAGGCAGAGATGAATATATTAAATCAGAGACTTTACAGCTTGATGTCTTACTTATTAAGCCAGATGGTTCTCAGGATAAACTGGTCGTTAAAAATCCTGGAAATCAGCCTGCATTAAAAGTTTTAGCTAATCAGCAGGACGGGGTTCATAAAATCCAGATAAAAATGAAGGCTGAAACTGTGGAAGGCAAAACTATCGAACATACACTGGATGATTATTCAGTACTGGGTGTGAAACAGGAGTTAAAAAGTAAAAAAGAGATAGAATCTAAAGATAAGTCTCCTGAAGTCAAATCAACAGATAATAAATCTGACAGTGAAGTTTCAAAACCTGCAGAAATTATAGATGAACAAACTAGTGAAAATGAAACGGACTCTGACTGGTTGAATACACTTATTTATGTAGGAGTAGCAAATTTAATTGTCATACTAATTGTAGTGGGCTCAATAATATTCATTCGAAAACGCAAGAAAGTAGATGAAATAGAACTGTTTGAAGATGAGCTTGATGAGGAAGAGGATGAAGTGAATGATTGAAGTATCTACCGTTTTATTCACTTTATTGGTTGAAGGATTCGTTGCTTTATTGATAGTGATATCAGTCTCAATGTTTTTACTTTATAAACGTAAAAATAAGGATACAGAGGCCGTTAAAAAGCTAGTTGAACAAATTAAACAACAGTCAAAAATCAGGCTGGAAAAAACAGGCTCATTTCTCAGTGATAAATATCAATTTGAAGGTAATGAACTGGAAAAAGCAGTAAAAGCTATCGATAAAGCAGAAAAGAAATTTATCCAAAAGATGATTAAAGTATACCTGAAAAGGGATACCCATGGTCTTATTGCTATGGATGCCGGTGTGGCTGAATTGATTGAAACTTATAAAGAATTGTCACCGGTTATGCCTGATGCAGAAATGCTTGCAGAAATGGCCTCGGGAAATAATGAGCAGTCTGAAGGTTTGACTGAAGAAATTGAAAGTTTAAAAGAAAAGAATGAAAAGCTGGCTGATGAATTAAGCATTACCAAGGAAACTATGGGCAATATGATTGCTGAATTTGGTAATATGTTTGGAGGAGGAAAAGAGCATGAGTTAGAAAGTGATGCTGTTATTGATAAAGTTAAAGAAACTACTGGTGATACAGCAGAAATAGCACATATTGGTGCGGAGGCGGAAACAGAACAAAGCACTGAAGAGTCGAAGGAGCAAGATGAAGTTGAGGAGGTTAACGAAACAGAAAGTGTTGATGATCTTCAACTTGATGAAGCCGATAGTGATGATTTAGATAGTGATGATCTTTCTGAGCATGAAGATTTAATGGATCATCCGATTGATGAAGATGTCGGTTTCGACGATATGGAAATTGTAAAACCAGAAGAGGTTGAGAAGAAAGAAGAGCCTAAGAAACCTGAGCCGGATGAGGTTTTTGACGAAGGTATTGATGATCTAATTGATGGTATTGATCTGTCAGATGATAGTTTATAAGTGTCTATCACCTTAGCTTTTAACTTAAAGAAGCATCCCTGCTTCAGGAAAATGATTAAAAATAGTCTGGTTCATTGCCCTGTTTCCACTTGATATTACAACCTAAACTAGGTATTTGATTAGTAGAAACTGGCTGGTTATTTAATAAAGCTTCAGTAGCCAGGGTTAAATCTTGCCCTGTCACTGCAATATCATTGCCTGGTCTTGAACCGTCAAATTGCCCCCGATAAACCAGTTTATGCTGACTATCAAACAGGAAAAGGTCAGGAGTGCAGGCAGCCTGGTATGCGATTGCTACCTGTTGTGTTTCATCATAAAGGTAAGGGAAGCTAAAATCATATTGGCCAATAAGCTCAACCATTTTTTCGGGGCTGTCAGCCTCATAGTTCCCAACGTCATTAGAATTAATCATGACTATAGATAAACCTTCACTCTGATAGTTTTTGGCATAGTCTGAAAATTGTTTGAGGATATGTAAAACAAAGGGACAGTGGTTACAGCTGAAAATAACCAGTAAAGGGTTTCCTGCATAATCTGCCAGACTTATCTGATTGCCTGTTGCAGGTTCCTGTAGTGAAAAATCGGGAGCTGAAGTGCCAAGTTCTAACATTGTTGATGGTGTTCTGCTCATATTAATAATTACTCCAGGAATCTCTTTTTTTCCAGCGAATTCTAGTAACTATAATGCCTAATAAAAATGCAATCAGGGATACGGATGCACCACGAATAAACCAGTCCATTGCGGTACTATCTTTGTAACTGGTATTTTCTTCAACCAGTTGGCGTTTGTCTGTCTCAAGTTCATTGATGCGGGTTTTTAAAGAATCATTTTGCTGAATGATCAACAGGGTGTCATGAGTGGCCGTTTTTAGATCATGTAATTCATTTTCAGTTTGGTTTAACTTTGAACTGAGAATGGATATTTCATTGGTATCATTATTTTTTATCCTGTTACTTTCATCCACTTCCTGCTTCAGACTCTTGATAGTAGATTTTAACGTTTCACTTTCAGTCTTTAACTTATTAAAACGGTCACGACCTGATGCCTTATCATCTAGAAAGCGTGTAAGAATATAACCTTTTTTCCCCTTTGATGTTTCAACCATGGAGTATTTAGTGTCTGGATCCTGCTCTAAAACTTTAACCCTATCACCACTTTTCATCATGGAGATAATACTGTTAGAGGTACTGGATCCGCTGCGTAAAGTGACTTCGAACTGATCGGTTACATAGCGTGTCTGTGCTGAGGCCAGTGAACTGACAGCGAAGGATATAAGTACTATGACGGTTTTGAAAGAGAAAGTATTGAACATGGTTTTGAATTAAAATTTGTAAAAATAATCTAATGAAATTACATTGCCCTGGATGTCTACATTATTTGACAGAGCATATTGACTGTATTCATAGGAAACATCAATCGATTGATTTGAGCTGAAAAAATAGTTTATCCCCAATCTTGAAATAAAGTTATCAGAGTTGGTATCAGAGCCAGAACTGGAGTCAGGTAAGCTTGGAGTGGGTAAACCCGTTTCACCGGGTGTATGATGTCCTGACATATCATATCTCTCCGCAAATTGAGGTACGTTAGCGACATTTATGGTAATGGTTTCAATTTTTTCATCTTGAATTTTCAGGTTTATATACACAATTAACTTTGAGTTTAGCTGGAGATCGGTATTTAAAAATAACCCGTTAGATGTTATGTCTTCAAGGTCAGAAGATTTTGTCAAATATTCTAGACCTGCGGTGAATGTTATTCTGTCATCCAGGCGGATTGTATCGGCGAGGATAAGTGATGTTTTAGAAAAGTCCTGGCTGCTTTCATCAAAAACCTCAAATTCCTGTCTTAATGCAATGGAATAAACAGGTTTAGTAAAACCTTTTCCGGGGATATAACTGTAAACTAACTCGGTCAGTACACCGTTACTGTCGCGACTGTCTATATCAGCAAAGTGACGAGTAAATAAATCAGCATTTAAATTGATAACCGAATGTCGACTTAGACCTTTGCCGTATCGAACAGAGCCAGTAATTTGGTTGAATGTTTCGGTATTACCTTTAAAGTCTTCTGAAGCCAGTTCAATTTGTAAATTATATACTGGTGAAGCAGCATTTAAACTTGTAGAGATTAAAATACAAAAATAAATAGCACTATTTAATAGTTTCCCTGACAATTTCATGTGCTGTCTCAATAGCTAAAAATAACGATAACTGAAGGAGTGATAGTGTGCCTGTTAACACTAAAAACAACAAGGCTGGCAACTAAACTAAAAATAGTAAATATTTTTTCAATTGGCTATTTACTACGAGTAAGTGATGTTATGTGAATTCAATTTATTGCTCTAAAGTTACTGGTTCAGGTTTAATATTTAATGGGTTATGCTTGTTTTATAAAATAATTAATAGGAAAAATAATGCCTAATCATATTGAAGACCCTCGTCGAGAATTTCTTATCCGGGCATTGGGTCTGGGTTTATTCTCTGGTGGTACTATTACAGGTCTTTTGCAACCAGCCTATGGCCTGGGAGATATACCTGCAAAATTACCTCCTGGAAGGTCTATTTATAAACTTAAAGGCTCCGTTTTGGTGGATGGAGTGGCTGCCAATATTAAAACTCAAATTTCAGCTAATTCAATTATAAGAACAGGTCGTTCCAGCCAGGTTATTTTTGTTGTTGGTGGTGATGCTTTTATTTTACGCAGCAACAGTGAATTACAGCTAAACGGCGATGGCTTATTAATCAAGGGAATGAGAATGCTAACGGGTAAGTTGCTTTCTGTCTTTGCTAAACGGGCTGTACCTCATAAAATTCAGACTGTAACGGCAACGATTGGTATCAGGGGAACAGGAATTTATGTTGAGTCGAATGAGGAAAAATCTTATGTCTGTACCTGTTATGGGCATACCCTTATAGCAGCGGCTGATGACCCGAATACCCAACAAGAGGTGATATCCAAACACCATGATCAACCTTTATATATCTTACCAGCTAATTCTGGGAAAATAATTCAGCCAGCCCCATTTATCGATCATACAGATATTGAGCTCGCATTGATTGAAGAACTGGTTGGTAGAACGACACCGTTTGCTATTACCGGTGGTGCCTATGATGCACCTCGTAAGAGAACCTATTAAGAGGAAACTTATCAATCCAGCTATTTATTCTGAGTCCTGAGCAACAGGAACATCTTCGGGAAGAGAGGATGTTTCTTCAGTTGTTACAAGTTCCTCTTCTTCTGGAGCTTCATAAGGTGTGATCAATACCAGCATGGCGAATTCTGGATGATCCAGGTAATGTAATTTTTTACTGCGCATACGACGTTTTTCATTTAAACCATAATTCAATAGTCGATTACCATCTATTGTCTCTATAGAATTTTCATTTGACTGGTTCTCGCTAGACTCAATTAAATTTCGTACAGTTGCCGGTTTGCGTAGTACTAAATTGACCTGAGTGTGTAAATAACGGGAAAGAGAAATAATAATCTGACCTTCAAGTTCGAAAAGTCCCCCGATATCTTTTTCAGGCTGAGCCTGTAGAGTATCGCTTAAAGGTGTGTCTTCTGTTGTTAGTTCTACAGGTTCTAGATTTACTTGCTCCAGTTCAGCGGGTGGTGGTTCTACAGGAACAGGTTCTGAGTGGTCAATTGATGAATATCCGTAGCCGAAATTTTCACCGCCTTTTATCCAGATAGCCATGCTATTTTCCTTATCCAGACCGGGCTGACGCCAGCCAGTATGAATTAGCAGGTCATAACGGCTGGATCTTTTAATATGTTGCGTGATGTCCTGTAACCTTAATTCTTCGGGTTGCAGATTGAAAAAACCCATTTCTGCATTTATTTCTATATTTTCAGGGTTTAACAAGTCCAGTGTAAGTTCAGTACGTGTGGGTGATGGCGAGGGTAAGTTAAGCTCCTGACCCTTTGGTACAGATTTATTTTTAAAGATTATGATTTCAATGTCATAAACTTTCAATGGTTCTGGTTCGATGGAATCTATAGTTTCTTCAGCAAAAGTAATAGTGCTAAAAAGTAGAATAATTGGTAAAGCAAGTCTCCGGGCAAGCAACTGAGAAGTAAGCAGGGGCGACTTAATTAAACTTTTCCGGGCAAACATAAGATGTAATTTTTTAGTCATTTGCAGTCAATTCTGTGAGTAATTTTTTAAGCTGAATGAACCTTTCTTCTAAATTTTCATTCAATTCGGTAACCGTCATCGTCTGTTTTCCATCAAATTGATAATGTAGAGGTTTTTTCTGTATCAACTGGATAATTTTCATCGGGTCTATATTAGGCTTTTCAGAAAATATAATCTTGCCGGTATTCTCTCCAAAATCAATTTTCTTGATTCCCATCTCTTTAGTGATAGCCTTAAGGCTCGTTATTTGAAACAGGTTTTGTAATGGTTCTGGTAGTACTCCGAAACGATCAATCATTTCCATTTTTAGATTTTTTATATCATCAGAATTAGCCGCCGATGATAAACGTTTATACTCAATAAGGCGGTGATGAACATCTGGAATATAATCAGCGGGTATTAAAGCTGGTACATGAAAGTCAATCTCGGAGGCTCTCATCAGTGGCTGATCAAAATCCAGTTCACGGTTAGATTTCAGTGAGTGTACCGCTCTTTCCAGTAATTCGGAATATAACGTGAAGCCAATTTCGGTTATCTGGCCACTTTGATCATCACCTAGTAATTCACCTGCTCCCCGAATCTCAAGATCGTGAGTTGCTAGAGTAAAACCAACACCTAAATCTTCCAGTGACTCTATAGCCTGAAGGCGTTTTCGTGCATCAGATGTCATTGATTTCGGGTGTGGTGTAATCATATAGGCGAAAGCACGGTGATGAGATCGCCCGACACGTCCTCGTATTTGATGTAACTGGGCCAGGCCTAATTTGTCGGCCCTATTAATAAAAATGGTGTTGGCTGTAGGCACGTCAATACCACTTTCAATAATGGTTGTACAAACCAGAAGATTGCAGCGATGATGATAAAAATCGAGCATGACATGTTCCAGCTCTTTTTCTTTCATTTGTCCATGCGCGATGCCAATTCGAGCTTCAGGAATTAAATCCTGTATTTCTGAAGCCATTTTCTCAATACTTTTAACTTCGTTATGCAAAAAGTAAATCTGACCACCACGTTTTAGTTCTCGCTGACAACCTTCAATGATGGAGTCATCATTCCACTGGGAAACGAACGTTTTGATGGCATGTCGTTGCATGGGAGGAGTGGCAATAATGGATAAGTCGCGCATGCCTGCCAAAGACATATTCAATGTTCTTGGGATAGGTGTTGCGGTCAGAGTTAATAAATCAACTTGTGCTCTTAAAGCTTTTAATTTTTCTTTATGGCGTACACCAAAACGATGTTCTTCATCGATAATGACAAGACCCAGATCTTTATATTTTATATCGTCGGATAATAATTTATGGGTACCAATAACAATATCCACTTTACCAAGTTTTATTTGAGATAAAGTTTCAGTTAAATCTTTGCGGGAAGTAAAACGTGAAAGCAGGGCGAGTTTAAAAGGCCACTCTGCAAAGCGATCAAGAAAATTTTGATAGTGTTGCTGAGCCAGTAATGTGGTTGGGACGAGTACCACAACCTGTTTTCCAGAATTTGCGGCAATGAAAGCAGCTCGCATGCTGACTTCTGTTTTTCCAAATCCAACGTCTCCGCAAACGATACGGTCCATTGGTTTTATCGATGTCATATCGGTAGTGACCGATTCGATAGTCGTTTCCTGATCGGGTGTTACTTCAAATGGGAAATCGCTGGAGAATTGTTGGTATTCGTCATTGTTGAGTGAAAACTGATGGCCTTTTAACGCTTCTCTACGAGCATGAATCTCAAGTAATTCAGCCGCGATATCATGAATTTTCTGCTGGGCTTTTTTACGAACTTTTATCCAGTGATCAGTGCCCAGTTTGTGCAGAGGTGCTTTTTCTTCAGCAGCTCCGGTGTAACGGGATATTAGGTGTAATGATGAAACTGGAACATACAGTTTGTCCTGATTTGCATATTCAATACACAGAAATTCGGTTTCAACATCTGCTACGGTTATATTTTTGAGTCCAAGATATCGACCGATTCCATGATCTTCATGCACAACCGGGGCGCCTTCACTAAGGTCAGCCAGGTTATTGATGATGGCTTCGGCATCACGGGTTTTGCGGTATTTTCGGCGACGGGTCTGTTTTGCCCGGTCGCCAAATAATTGTGATTCAGCGATGAAGGTGACAGCAGAATCATTTAGTTGCAAACCTTCTTCGAGTGGAGAAACGGTTATAAATAGCTTATCAGTTGTGTTCGAATGAAAGTCGCCATAACTGTTAACGACATGAACCCTGATGTCATGGTGACGAAATAGTTCAATAATAAATTCTCGTCGACCACTGGATTCTGCACAAAATAATACTTTGTGATGTGTAATCTGCTGTAAATATTGTTTTAAGGCTTCTAAAGGTTCTTCATTATGGTGTTTAACAGTTAATAGTGGAGGAGCTTTCAGTGCAGTATTAACCGTTGTGTCGCTCTCCTTCTCATATTTAAAGCTTGAAAACAGGCTAACGGGAAAAGTATCTAATACCTGTTTGAAGTTATTACTGGTCAAATATAATTGATCTGGCTTTAAAAGTGGATGTTCCAGGTTATAACGTCGGGATTCGTAACGCTGCTCAACTTGCTGAAGAAACTGATCACAACCATCGTAGGCTGATTGTTCAATTAAAAATTGAGTTTTAGTAGGTAAATAATCGAACAGGGTATTTAACTGTTCGAAAAACAGAGGCAGATAGTACTCTATACCCGGTGATGATATGCCCTGGCTAATATCTTCATATACAGGGCAGGTTTTGGGATCTATTTCAAAAGTTTGGCGAAAGCCCTGACGAAATTGCTTAATTCCATCCGCATCCAGTGGAAACTCACGAGCTGGTAGTAATTCAATAGAATCGAGTTTTTTTATGGACCGTTGAGTTTCAACGTCAAAACTACGAATTGATTCTATTTCATCATCAAAAAACTCGAGTCGAAAAGGAGTTGATGAACCCATTGGGAATAAATCAATTATGGATCCTCGAACGGCAAATTCACCATGCTGTTCAACTTGAGAAACGCTCTGATAAGCCTGTTCAGTCAGACGAATTTTAAAAGCTGTTAAATCGAGTATATCGCCCGTTTTAAGGGAAAAAGAGCGGCCGGATATATAATCAGCAGGTGAAACTTTCTGTAGTAAAGTGCCAATAGACAGAAATAATACTGCTCGATTGGAGATTTGAGGTAATGTAGCAAGGCAACGTAAACGGTCTGAAATAATATCCTGATGAGGTGAAAAATTATCATAAGGAAGGGTTTCCAGATCAGGAAAATTAAGTAACGACATCTGGCCGTCACGAAAAAACCGTATTTCTTTTTCCAGTTGCCCTGCTTCAGCCATGTCGTGAGTAACTACGACTGATAAACCCTTGAATTGTTTTATTTGCTGCGCTACGAAAAGGCTTCGGCTAGCTCCATAAAGCTGTCCAGTTTTGAAGATACATTGTTTTTCTGGAACAGGCCGGTGGATCATTGAATTGATAGAGATTTAAAAAGTCTGAGATTGTACACTTTAGTTGAGGCTTGGGAAGCCCTGACGCACAGGAGAAACAGAAAAATTGATTCACCACGAAGTACACGAAGAGCACGAAGGAATATCATAATCTCTTAAGTTGCCTCCATGTAGTAAATTTTGATCAACTTATTATTTGTTAATGCTGGCTAGAAATGTCTGGGTTAATCTCGAAGACCGGAGCACTAGAACAAAATTTATTGCTCACTTTGATATAAATAGGAACAATTCAGCAAAAGCATAAACTCATGCAAGCAAGTTGCTGATCTCTCAACCTGAATTTCAGTTTTTCCTTCGTGTACTTCGTGCTCTTCGTGGTGAAATATTTTTTAAACGGTATTGCAGGCAAAAAAAACGACGGTCAAAACCGTCGCTTTTTGGTAATCAATGAATTTTTGATTAATTTGCTGCTTTAGCCGTTGAAAGACCAAGGATTTCCCAGTCTTGCATGCCGCCGCGGTACCACTTGATCTTATGAGAAGGGTAACCAAACTTAAGCAGGTTCTTTATATTATTTGGAGATTGTCCACACCACATTCCATTACAGAACATTACCAGTGTTTTTGCTTTTGAATAATCCCAAAGCCCTTCCAGGTTTTGTGCATTGAAAGATCCTTCCATAATTTCACCAATTGAAATCGGGTCAGCGCCTTTTGCAGGATTCAATTTAGTCCACGGAAGATTAACTGCTCCAGGAATTGTACCTTTAGCAGCCCAGTCAGGAGTACGTGAATCAACGACTAGAATCGAGTCATCACCATCATTCTTCATTTTAAGGTAGTTTATGACTTCAACTTCACCGATAGTTTCCACACCAGGAGCAAGTGCAGAAGGTTGAATACAGAAAGGAGGGCATTTGCGTGATGTTTTAGCAAAAGCTGGATTTACAGTATTCTTTTGATTTTGATTACGCATGATTTTAACGCTTTTTCCGCCATGCTGAACGGTAACGCTTTCAAGCTTCGGGGTGATATTTACAGCTGCTGAAAAAGCTGATGTGCTGAAGACTAATCCTACAGCTATAGTGCTTGCAGTCAGAATTTTTCCTAATTTCATAGTTTATCCTCCAAAAGGGATATGATATTAATGGTTAGTGTGGAAGCTTCCATGCCAATTTATTCTCACCCATGCGTTTTTTCAGTTGTAAAAAAACGCATGGGAAGGAATTTTGTGACCAGATAATTATTATTATGGTTTATATTTAGATCTTACTCACACTCGGGCTCTTCTTCTTCACCTTTTTTCTTTTTCTTCTTTTTATCTTCATCATCAGCACAAACTAAAGGTGAGTTGAAAGAATCAAGAGATTTCTCGTTAAACGGTACTGTTGCAGCTGAGGCCTGACCAATAATTAAAAAAGTAAAAGCCGTGATTAAAATAGCTAAAAAATGTTTCATAGGTACTCCTAAAAGTTGAAAGGTTATATTTTAAGTGTTTTTTTTATTATTGTGCCGGCAATTGTAATGATATGCATATAAGATGCAATGATAATAAAATTGCTAACGTTTTGATTTGTGGGACCTTGTTAAAAATAATATAAATTAAAAGAGTTAATGCGACAAAACCCTGTAAAAACTGTTCTTATAGTATTTTAATTAATTAGGGGTAATAAGCGTAGTTAAGTCCAATGAATGTAAAACAGTTTGATATTCAAAGAAAACTCTAAAATTACCGTAATCCCATTCTGTTATGGGTGGCTGACCAATAGCCTCTATGCGTCTTTGAGGTTCACCAAACTGTTCCAGAACTCTATCCATACTTATCCCACGTTTAGGCATAACCATCATTGAATCAGATGGGTAATGGCCAGGAATACTCAGGTTATCGGCCTGCAAGGGAGTAGATAAAACAAAGAGTAAAGCAAAAATTAAATTTATTTTAAAAGGCATTCGTTGAATCTCCATAAGCCTATATTTATTAAGTCGTTATAACTTAACTATAGCATGACTCTCTGGTTCAGCAACTGAGCAGTGATGATATTTTCCAATGAGTATTGGAGCTAAAGGTTAATCGTGGTTAAATGCCGCCCATGAATCTACCAGTCGAATTACTAATCGGGTTACGTTATACACGTGCTAAACGTCGTAACCACTTTATTTCTTTCATTTCCATGATTTCAATGTTGGGTATTGCGCTAGGCGTGATGGCATTAATTGTTGTTTTATCAGTGATGAATGGATTTGAGCAGGAGCTTAAAGGACGGATACTGGGCATGGTTTCGCATGTGACAGTCTCCAGTTATGATAATAAATTACGGGACTGGCAACAGCTAAGTGAAAAAGCTTCGATGAATGAGCAGGTTATTGGTGCCTCTCCTTATGTGGATGCTGAAGCCATGTTATCAAACCTCGCATCAGTCAGTGGTGCGATTATCCGTGGCATATTGCCAGAATCCGAGACTCAAGTTTCAGAAATTCATGAACATATGGTTTTCGGCAGCCTTGATGAACTGGTTGCTGGTGAATATGGCATTATTCTGGGTACAGGTTTAGCTTCTAATCTGGATGTGGTTCCTGGAGATCGAGTCACAATGATTACTCCTCAATCAAGTATGTCGCCATTAGGGTTTTTACCCCGACTTAGACGTTTCAAGGTGGTCGGTCTTTTTGAAATTGGTGTTTATGAATATGATCGCAGTTCAGCGATTATTCATGCTCAGGATGCTTCCAAGTTATTTAGACTTGATGGCGCTATGACAGGTTTACGTTTAAAAATTGCGGATATGGATAAAGCCCCTGAAGTACGTTATGAATTGCGGGATCAACTGGGCGTAGATTACTGGGTATCAGACTGGACGCTCAGGCATAGTAATTATTTTAAAGCGGTAAGAACAGAAAAGACGGTTATGTTTATTATTCTGTCACTTATTGTTGCCGTTGCTGCTTTTAATATCGTTTCAACACTGGTGATGGTGGTTACTGATAAACAGGCAGATATTGCGATACTCCGAACTCTGGGTTTATCACCGGGGTCAGTGACACTGGTATTTATGGTTCAGGGTACAATGATCGGTTTTGTAGGTACATTTTTTGGCCTCATTGCCGGTATCTCGATAGCATCGTATATCGATGTTATTATTCCGGCGCTGGAAACTTTCTTCCAGACACAGTTCTTACCCACCGGTGTTTATCCAATTACCGAGTTACCCGCTGAAATGAAATCATCTGATGTGATCCGTATTGCTATTTTGTCATTTACGGTATCGGTTATTGCGACTATTTATCCTGCACTGAAAGCTTCCGCAACTCGACCAGCAGAGGCATTGAGTTATGAGTGATCTAGTACTTGATGTACAGGGTCTGAGTAAAACCTATCAACAGGGTGAACTCTCTGTCGAAGTTTTAAGGCAAGTTGATTTTCAGGTCAGAAAAGGTGAGAGGCATGCCATCATTGGAGCTTCTGGGGCTGGTAAAAGTACGTTATTACATTTGCTTGGTGGGCTTGATAGAGCTACAGGTGGCAGTGTCGCGGTGATGGGAAATGCACTAGAAACACTATCAGAAAAAAAGCTCGGACTGTTGCGTAACCAGCATTTAGGTTTTATTTATCAGTTCCATCATTTACTGGCTGAATTTACCGCTGTTGAAAATATTATGATGCCACTGCTGATTAGGAGACAGTCCCATGCTGAAGCCTTAGAGCAGGCGATGAAATTACTACAACAGGTGGGTATGGAACACCGATCTACTCATAAACCGGGTGAGTTATCGGGCGGAGAGCGTCAGCGAATTGCACTGGCCCGTGCTCTGGTAACCCATCCAGATTGTGTGCTGGCAGATGAACCCACAGGTAATCTTGATGAAAAAACAGCCGCAGCGATGATGGACCTCATGTTGAGTTTAAATGAGTCTCAAAACACTGCGTTAATTATAGTTACCCATGATATGTCCATTGCAAGCAGTATGCAGTTTCAATGGGAAATGCATGATGGCAAACTTGCTGGCGTTCAGTGAGCAGTTAAAACTCAGGTTGTTGTAGCTTGAATTGCCAGGCTCTGCCCATAAGCCAGTATCACCGGCATTTGTAAAACTAGATAACTGATATCGGTGACCAGATTTTTACTCTCAGTCACCATAAAGCGTAAATCAATCCACTCTGAAATTGTTTCGCTTAACCAACGGCTGAGCATATAAGTCAAAATCATCCATACTACAATTTTACCAAAAGCACTACCGGTCGGTATCCAGCTAAATTCAACTTGTGCCGGGATAGCTATTTGATGCTGATAGAACAAACCAGTTGCAATACAGCTTAGTATTGGCATCGCTGTAACTGATTGATTTAGTATGGTTATAAATGAAAAGATCAAACTGCTTAAAAACAGGATATTGACCATGTTTATCAGAAAGTCAGGTTGAAAAAAAAGTTGAAATAATTGACTGTAGCCGGTGTTTTCGATCATTAATGGAAATAGCAGAAAAGCCATAAACATTAACAGTAATACCCGGAGTGTTGGGCAATAAATATGCTCTGCCAGCCACTCTGCCGCACTGATGTAGAGGAACTGTTGGTGTAAAAAAATACAGAAATAGGCTATAGCGGTGGCTAAAATGATAGTTAATACGGTTATCCAGACAAAGCTAAAACTGAATAAGATATCGAACATAATGTGTTAACAGTGAAGAGTTTTAATTGCCAAAGCGTTTTTTGCGCCTTTTGATCTGCTGCCAGATCATATAGTGCCAAAGTAAGCGGATAAAACAATATCCAAGAAATGCACTGGCTGAAGCAACGACCAGGCAACCTAGCAAAAAGGGTTGCCAGATAAACTGTAACTCATTGGCCAGCCAGGAAAATGACAGCTCAAAGTTAAAAGCACTCGTCGTGGTGCCTAAGATAGAAACTCCCACCTGATAACAAAAATAAAATATTGGAGGAATGGTGAAAGGGTTGCTGATCCAGACCGTAGGTACAGCGATTAAAATATTAACTCTAAAAAGAATAGCAAATAAAGCGGCCAGTAACATCTGGAAGGGTATAGGCATAACCGCGCAGAACAAACCAATAGCGATTGCACCGGATACTGATCGACGGTTTATATGCCAGATCCCGGGGTCCTGTAGCTTTGGACCCAGTTTTTTTATCAGTGGGTTTTCAGTTATGCTCGTTGGATGCGGCATAAACTTTCTAATAATTTTCCTCGGCATATCTCGATTGTAATATTTTCTAATTTCAATTAAGTTACTTTCTCCTACTATCGGGAAAGGGACTTATGTTGACAACAGGGATCGTCATCTTATCGGCTGCCGTTGCAGCCTGTTTAGCACCACAGCTCATAGATCGTTATTGGATCTCATGGCTTCCGTTTTGCCTTTTTGTGGCCTATATCAATCCGCAGTTAAGAATTATAGGGTTATTACTAAGCAGTTTTTTATGGACGACTGCTGCAATTTACTGGCAACTGGATCATCGACTTTCTACAGAGCTGAATAATAAAAGACTTATTGTAGTTGGGGAAGTTATAAATATCCCAAGAACTTCACCTATATCAACTAATTTCCTTTTTAAACCAATATCTTTCAATATAAGTACAAATAATTTACCTGAAAAGGTCAAATTAAACTGGCGTAATGCTCCAGATGGTCTTGCTCCAGGTCAGATTTGGCAATTGAAATTAAAATTAAAACAACCTCATGGGTATCAGAACCCAGGCGGATTTGATTATGAACGCTGGATGTTTGCCCGGGGTATACAAGCTACGGGTTATGTAGTGAAGTCAGCAGAAAACAGTTTACTGGATGAAAAATCCTTTTCACTAAATGCTATTCGCCAGGTTGTAAAACAGCATATAGAAAATTCCTGTTTAAATTGTAAAAATACCGGATTAATTCAGGCTCTTGCAATAGGGTTCAGAGGAGAAATATCACATCAGACACGGACTTTATTGAATAAAACAGGTACTGCTCACTTAATTGCAGTTTCAGGGTTGCATATCGGTATTGTTGCGGCTGTTTTTTATTCATTAGGAATGTTGCTGTGGACAAAATTTTTTTCTGCTGGTCGTTTAAAGCAAAAAGAACTTGCTCTGTTTTTGGGATGGCTGGCAGGGCTAAGTTATAGCCTGTTATCAGGTTTTGATTTACCCGCTCAACGAGCCATGTTGATGCTGACAGTTGTTTTAGTCAGTCTGTTTGTAAGATCTCCTTTCAACCTGTTAAACAGTATCCAGGCGGCACTAGTACTGATTATTATTGTTTCACCGCTGGCTGTATTAACGGAATCTTTCTGGTTAACTTTTTCTGCATTAATGATAATTGCTTTCGGATCTTTTTTGTTGAAACGGGAAACCTCTCGTTTTAAACAACTGGTTATTATTCAGCTGTTATTCTCAATATTATTTATCCCGTTAAGTATTTTTATCTTCGGGCAAATTCACAGCGCCAGCCTGTTAGCCAATCTGTTAGCGGTTCCATTGGTTAGTTTTATCATTGTGCCGTTTAACTTTATCTTATTGATATTTTTCTGGTTGCCTCAGAACCTGTTGAATATTCTGTATGGTTTTCTTGATAATCTACTCAGTCTGTTAACGGGTTATCTTAAACTATTACTGAATAACGGCTTTCAAGCGATACAGGTAGCAGAATTAGATGAATGGAAATTGATCCTGCTATGCGCTTTGTTTTTACTAATATTGTTACCTAAAGGTCTTATTTCCAGGGCTTTTTTATTATTTCTGATAGCCCCTGTAATCTACTGGAAAATACCCGGTCAAGCTGCTGACGAGCTTAAAATGACAGTTCTTGATGTTGGTATGGGAACGTCGGTAATATTACAGACATCTCATCATAGTCTTATTTATGATTTTGGGCCTGGTAATAAATTCGGATACAGTTTGGGAGAATGGGTGGTTCTACCTTTTCTGTTAAATGAAGGTATATCGAAACCTGATAGAATTGTCATAAGTCATGCTGATCAGGATCATTCCGGTGGTTATTTTGCTCTTATGGATGATTATGAAAGTGTACCCCTATATTCAGGAACTCCTGGGGAAATTATTAAAAAATTTCCTGAATTGAGTAAAGTTTTGAATTGCCATACCACACAAAGCTGGATATGGGATGGTGTTAAATTTGAATTTATTAGTAATCAGCCGGACTTATCAGCTTCAGAAAATGACCGCTCCTGTGTATTGAAAGTAACATTCAATACCAACAGCTTTCTGATAGCGGGTGATATAGAGCTTAATCAGGAATTAGCTTTGATTAAGACAAATCAACTCGATTTAAAAGCTGATGTTTTAGTTGCTCCTCACCATGGTAGCTTGACGTCTTCATCGGCTGCGTTCATTCAGGCAGTGTCGGCACAACACATAATCTTTACTACGGGGTTTTTAAACAGGTGGAAATTCCCCCGACCTGAAGTTGTTCAAAGGTATGTAAAATCAGGTAGTAAGGTCATGCAAACGGATAAAACGGGAGCAATTCAACTCACATGTTCTAAAGAAGATTGTCGTCTGGTGAAATTTCGCCTTCAACATCCTCGACTCTGGTACTGACAAATAGCTTTATTATCAGTATTATGCCGCATGATTTTAAGGTGACGATAGTTTCACCTAATTAAGATATCAAACCCGTATTCATTATCAGGAGATTAATGTGCTAGAACTGGTTCAGGCTGGTGGATGGTTAATGTACCCCATTTTGCTGTGTTCAATAATTGCAGCAGGTATTATTGCAGAGCGCTTGTGGACTCTGCAGACCAAAAAAGTAATTCCCGAAAAATTAATGACAGGTATCTGGAATTTACTACAAACAGAGCAGTTGACTGAAAAGAATATTATTGAAATAGAGCAGGGGTCTCCGCTGGGTAAAGTGTTAGCGGCAGGGCTTATCAATCGCCACCTGTCACGAGAACTGGTGCGCGAAAGTATCGAAGAAACAGGCAGGTTTGTTACTCATGAGCTGGAAAAGTTTTTAAACACTCTGGGTACTATCTCGACTATTACGCCTTTACTGGGTCTGTTGGGCACCGTTATCGGAATGATTAAGGTTTTTACCGCCATCACGACTGTGGGTGTAGGTGATCCAGCAGTATTAGCCGGTGGCATTTCTGAAGCATTGATCACCACCGCTACCGGTTTAAGTGTTGCTATTCCCAGCCTGATATTTTATCGCTATCTGAAACGTAAAATTGATGAACTGGTGGTCGGAATGGAACAGGAAGCCATGAAACTGGTAGAAGTACTGCACGGAGACAGGAACCTGTCTAAAAGTAAAAAGGCTGTTTAGATGCAGTTTCGCAGTCAGGTGCAGGAAGAAGAAACCAGTGTTAATCTGACACCGTTAATCGATGTTGTATTTTTACTGCTGATATTTTTTATGGTATCAACAACATTTGATAATACTTCCGAGCTGAAAATAGAGTTACCCGAAGCAACAGCCACTAATTCTGCTGAAAAGGATAAATTGACGATTATGATTGATCCTCAGGGATTTTATTACCTGAATGGTAAAAGATTGCAGAATCAATCGGCAGAGTTATTATTGCTTGAGTTACATCGTTTGATTGGTAGTAACAAAGAAATGCCGGTGGTTATTCAATCGGATGCTAAATCCCCGGTGCAATCACTGGTGACTGCGATGGATACCGTGGGGCAGATGGGGCTAACCAGGCTTTCTATTGCTACTACTAAAACAACTAAATGAGACCATTCACAGGATACTATTTTGCAGCCAATACAAGATAAACTCTCGGGTAAAAATGCCTACGCTGCATTGATATCCATTGCATTAGAGTTTCGTTCATATTTTGTTTTTGCAATCATCGGTATGATCGTATTCGCTTTCACCGAGGCCGCTTTTGCCTATATGATGAAACCTCTACTGGATGATGGTTTTATCAATCGTGATGCAACAATGATCAGATTGATTCCGATAGCTATTATCGTTATTTTTATCATCCGCATGGTCGCTTCTTTTATAAGAACCTATTGCATGGCTTATATTGGTCGACAGGTCATCAATAAATTGCGAAAGCAAATGTTTCAGAAGTTACTGACCTTAAGCACCACAGAATATGACCAGTCGTCTTCTGGTTCTATCATTACCAAATTTTCATTCGATATCGAACAGATTGCAGCTGCAGTCTCCACCGCGTTAACGGCTTTTATTCAGGATACACTGCGAATAGTTGTATTGTTTTCTACCATGGTCTGGTTGAGCTGGCAGTTATCAGCCATTTTTCTAACAGTCGGCCCTTTAGTCTTTTTTATTGTGGTGAAAGTGTCCGGGCGTTTTCGCAAGATCAGTAAAAATATTCAAAACTCAATGGGAGAAGTGTCGCATATATCCCAGGAAGTGATTGATTCAAATAGAGTGGTCAAGATTTTTGGTGGAGAGCAGTTTGAAACAGAAAAGTTTAAGGTTATTAACCAGAGAAACCTCAAGCTTAATTTGAAATTGACGGTAACTCAGGCGATTAGCATGCCGTTAATTCAGCTTATCGTAGCTGTCGCTTTTGCCAGTATCGTCGCATTTGCAACATCTGATAGCATGCAAGGCCAAATAACTTCGGGTGACTTTGTAGCATTTTTATTCGCTATGACTAGTTTGTTAGCCCCGATGCGCAGTCTCTCATCAGTGAATGAAAAAATACAAAAAGGCATAGCTGCTGGAGAATCTGTATTTGAATTTATTGCTAAACCCGATGAACAGGACAGTGGAGATCTGGAAATTACCAAAGCGAAAGGAATGCTTGAATTTAAAAATATCTCATTTTCATATCAAGGGCATGACGACAAGGTACTTGATGATGTTAGTTTTTCAGTTTCCCCTAATCAAACAATTGCTATTGTCGGGCGTTCTGGCAGTGGAAAATCATCACTGGTTAATTTATTACCGCGTTTATACGAATTAACCGAGGGTAATATAATTCTGGATGATCATGATATTCGTGATTACAAACTGGCTGATTTGCGTCAACAGGTTGCTTATGTAGGCCAGGATGTACGTTTATTTAATGACACTATTCGCAACAATATTGCCTACGGTGTTCTTGATGAAGCAGATGAAGAGCAAATAATTGAAGCTTCAAAGCAAGCCTACGCCTGGGAATTCATTCAAAAAATGCCTGAAGGGCTGGATACAGAAGTTGGGGAAAAAGGTGTTCTGTTGTCGGGAGGACAGCGCCAGCGACTTGCAATTGCACGAGCGTTATTAAAGGATGCGCCCATTTTAGTGCTGGATGAAGCGACTTCAGCACTGGATACTGAGTCTGAACGACATATCCAGCATGCTATTCAAAACCTGATTTCAAATCGTACAACACTGGTGATTGCACATCGTTTATCAACCATTGAACATGCCGATTTAATAATTGTTATGCAGGATGGAGAAATAGTTGAACAGGGTAATCACAGCGAACTGATAAAAGAGGATGGAGTGTATGGCCGATTACATGCTATGCAGTTTACCGATAAAAATTTGTCACCCACTGAACATTAAAACTGAATTGTTATAGCCATGGCAGAAAATTCCCGACAACAAGGTTGGTGGTTATGGAGTAAAAATCCGGTTTCTCTGATGTTGTGGCCGCTATCGTTAATTTTTAGCCTGTTGGTTAAAGTCAGAGTTCTGCTTTATCAATGGCATTTTCTCAAAAGTACCAAACTCCCAATCCCTGTTCTAATTATTGGAAATATATCACTCGGGGGTAATGGCAAAACACCTGTGGTAGTCAGTTTGCTCAAACTTTTACAAGATAAGGGATATCAACCTGGTATCTTAACGCGTGGTTATAAAAGTGATTATGAGCAGGAAACTACGATTTTAAGTCAGGCGCATACTTTTGATAAAGCAGGTGATGAAGCGAATATGTTATCTGAACTTTGTAAATGCCCTATTGCGGTGGGTGCTAACAGAGTTGAATCGGCCACCACGTTATTGAAACAATTTCCTGAACTGGATTTGCTGATTACAGATGATGGTTTGCAACACTACGCCCTGGACAGGGATATTGAAATTATTGTGCAGCGACAACAGGCCTATGGAAATGGTTTTTGTTTGCCTGCCGGCCCTTTACGTGAACCCAAAACTCGATTAAAAAATGCAGATATAATCATTGATCGAGATGGGCCTGATATTTCTGAAAGGCTGGGAAGCTGCTGGAATTTAAAAAAGCCTGACCTACATTGTGAAATTTCCGATTTTACGGGGCAGAAAGTTAATGCACTGGCTGGAATAGGGTTTCCAGAGTTGTTCTTTGATGCCTTACGCAAACAGGGGCTAACTTTGAATGATTGTCAGTCTTTTAGTGATCATGAAAATTTTACTGCTCAGCATTTACAACCATTTATAAACTCACCACTTTTGGTCACCCATAAAGATGCAGTAAAGCTTAGACCATTTGCCACCGAAAATATTTGGGTGGTACCCCTCGAATTAACCCTGTCAGATGATTTACAATATCGTCTGTTAACACTTTTAGAGCATAGACTTCATGGATAAACATTTACTCGATATTTTAGTAGACCCTGTCACCAAAGGCCCGCTGGTATATGACAAGAAAAATCAGGAATTACTATCCCGTAGTTCCCGGCTTGCTTATCCTGTTAGAGATGGCATTCCGGTGATGTTACCTGAAGAAGCCCGTGAGCTTAATGCCCAGGAAATTGAAAACCTTTGATAAATCAGGACTTCAAAGTCGTTATTCCCGCCAGGTTTGCTTCAACACGTTTACCGGGTAAACCGTTAATTAAAATTTTAGATAAACCCATGATCGAGTGGGTTTATCTGGCTGCCAAAGCCAGTCAGGCACAACAGGTGATTATTGCAACGGATGATGATCGTATTATTGATGCAGTTGAATCTTTTGGTGGTGAATGTTGTAAAACCCGTGATGATCATGAAACCGGCACGGATCGCATCGTTGAAGTGACTGAGCTTATGGGTTGGTCTGATGAAACCGTTATTGTGAATTTGCAGGGTGATGAACCCTTAATGCCGGCTGAAAATCTGACCCAGGTAGCTTCTAACCTGATAAATTCTGGTTTTGAAATGTCCACCTTGCATAAACCAATTGATGCTAATTCTGCTGAAGATCCCAACCAGGTAAAGCTTGTTTCTGATATTAATGGCAGGGCTTTGTATTTCAGTCGTTCTAGCATACCGTTTGAACGTGAAAACCCGATGGTCACTTATTCTGGCCATATTGGATTGTATGCATATAGAGTTGGTTTTTTAAAAACTTATGCAAGCTTGAAACCCTGTATGTTAGAGCAGAGTGAAAAACTGGAACAGCTCCGTGCTTTATATTATGGCTACAATATTCATACTGAACTGGCGATAAAAACACCTGGTATTGGGGTCGATACAGAACAGGACTTACTCGTGGTTACTCAACAATTAAAGGAATTTCAATCATGAAATATGGCTGGAAAATCATTCAGCACGATATTATTTTCCAGGGTTATTTCCGCATGGAAAAATATCACTTACAGCATGAAAAATATGGAGGAGGCTGGACAGATACCTTTCAACGCGAAATCTTCGAACGTGGTTTGGCTGTTGCCGTAATTCCATATGACCCTGTTCTGGATAAAGTTGTGCTTATTGAGCAGTTTCGTTGTGGTGGAATTGGTTCCCTGGAACAGCCCTGGATGAAAGAGATTGTCGCCGGCATCATCGATACCGGTGAAACTGAGCAGGATGTAGCTAAGAGAGAAAGTATTGAAGAAGCTGGCTGTGAAATTCTGCAACTTGAAAAAGTCTGCAATTTCTATGTTAGCCCAGGTGGCACAACCGAGCAATGTGCTGTGTATTGTGGTCGAGTTAATAGTGAAGGTGTTGGTGGTGTGTTTGGCCTTGATCATGAATTTGAGGATATTCTGGTCGAAGCTGTTGATTTTAAGCAAGCTGAAGAATGGTTGCTTGATGGCACCATAAATTCAGCTGCCAGTATTATTGGCATGCAGTGGTTATTACTTAATCGACAACGCTTACGCAAGGAATGGATCTAATTCTCTTTAAAGATTTCAACTGTTCAGGACAGAATTTTGGAGCTTTATAGTTTCTCCATAGATATCCTCTTTCTGCTATTTCTTATAGCTGTGATTGCGGGCTTTCTGGATACTCTTGCGGGTGGTGGTGGATTGATTTCATTGCCCGCATTAATACTTAGTGGCATTCCACCACTTGCAGCCCTCGGAACTAATAAACTTCAAGGTAGCATGGGTACGGCTACAGCAACATTGATGATGCTGAAAAAGAAAAAAGTAAGGTTTGAAGATGTTAAATATCTAATGTTATTTGCATTTATTGGCTCGGCATCAGGTTCAATTGCGGTTCAATTTATGGACACTGATCTACTTAATTTTATCGTACCGTCCATTCTTTTTTTAATTGCCATTTATTTTCTTATTTCTCCGCATGCGGATGAAAATGATAAGAAACCTAAGATATCCAGTAAAAAGTACCAGACAATAATCGTTCCATCTATTGGCTGGTATGATGGTATGTTCGGTCCTGGTACAGGTTCTTTTTTTGCTTTAGCAGGTGTCTCATTACGAGGACATGGCTTAATAAACTCTACCGCTATTGCAAAGACACTTAATTTTGCGACCAACTTTGCATCATTGCTAATATTCCTGATGGCTGGCCAGGTAGTGTGGGTGATCGGGTTGTTAATGATGTTTGGGCAATTTATTGGAGCCTGGCTTGGCTCACACTTTCTGTTTAAAATTAATCCGAGAATACTTAGGTTTATCGTCGTTTTTATGTGTCTGGGTATGTTGCTTAAATATAACCATGACATGGGCTGGATTAGCTTTTAATTCTAAAATACAAGGAAACTTCATGAGATTTTTCAAACTGTTTTTAATGCTTTTATTGTCGATAATTAGCCATCAGGCTGTTGCTAATAGTTCTGCTGATGATTGTTTACAGCTATTTAATGATGCCGATTATTCATCTGCAGTGACTGCTTGCCAGTTAGCTGCTGAGCAGGGAGATGCAGCTTCACAAACTATGCTGGGTGAAATGTATGATGCTGGAGATGGCGTCGTCGCAAATCAGAAAATTGTTGCTAAATGGTGGATAAAGGCTGCTGAGAAGTCTTATCTTCCGGCCCAAAATTTATTGGCATTAAAGTATTACTACGGCGGTGATGTATTTGAATCTCAACCTGAATGGAAACAGGATTATAAAAAAGCCTATGATATTTGGAAGCAAAGTGCTTATAAAGGTGTAGCAACATCTCAGTACATGATGGGTGAAATGAACATGCAGGGGCAGGGAGTAAGTATTAATTATGTCGATTCATATGCCTGGTTTAAAATAGCTTTAGAAGGAGGTTATAAACTTGCTACTGATTCTCTGATAGAGTTATCTCGTGTGATAACTGCAAATCAGAAACAGCAAGGTATGGCCCGGATATCAAGCTTGAAAAATAAAATTGCTCATTAATTTTTTATTATAGATTCTTGTTCTTCTTGCCTCTGTGGTGAGTTATCTTTTTTAAAATAAAGTAGCAGGACATAAAAGTAATATCAGAAATCTAAACTGAAAAGTGCAACAGGTTTGCCGGATCATTTTGCGCAATATTGGTATCCAGTATCTTCTGAATTTTTCGTGGATTATCCTGTTCACGGATATTGTAAAGATCTACATCCATTGGTTTCATCCGATTCACTCCATTTTTATCATAAAAAATTCGAACAGTTGGGCTCATGCCATCACGCCAGTTAACTCTGGTAATAACAGCTTTTTCCTGAGTGTTTAGTACAACGGCACTGGACAGTGGGTAGACGCCCACAACTTGTATCAGCAGTTCTACCAGCCCAATATCGTGTGAACCCTGTTTGGCTTTTAGATAGATCTGTTTCAGGGCGTGGGCTGGAATAATGGATGACGTGCAGTAATAACCTTTAATCAGGCTATTATAATGATCAGCCAGACTGAGAATCTGTGACATAAGAGGGATATCACTGCCTTCATAGTTTGAGTAATACCCCGTGCCATCAAAACGTTCATGATGTTTAACAACCAGACCCGTGACATCATAGTCAAAACCGGCGTCATCCAGTACTTTTACACTGTGATCTATGTGTTCCTGTATTAGTTCATATTCGTCATCGGTATATTCAGATTGAAGAGTAAACAGGTGGTTTGGCACCTTGCACCAGCCAGCATCCATTAACAGGGCTGCTGTTCCGAGGTTCTCCAGTTCTTTCACTGAAAGGTCCATTTCTCTGCCCCAGAATTAGAGACAGGCTCATGACGCTAAAACAGTGGCTCATTAATTCGCTCATGTCATCCCCTATGTGAAATAGAGAAAGCAGGGCATGGGTATTTCTAAGCAGGGATTCAGATGAATCATTCACAACAGCGATCAATTCTTTAGTATCGATATTGCCATCCCCGGAAACCATTGATTCAATGGTTTTATTGAGAAACTTATTGGATCTGTTTTTGATATTTTTAGCAGCTTCCAGTTCCTTTCCAAATGGGCTTGGTTTGGGTGCTTTGCGTGGGCTTACCGGAGGTGGTGCAGTTGAATCGTCTGACTGCCTGATAGTGCTTTTATCAGTGTCGATGGTGATTTTTTTAACACCTGTTTTTTTAAGGCTATCGATCTGCTGTTTAGATGAAATCATGAAACGGTGTTTCAGAAAAGGGCTTTTCATCCATGACATATCAATGCCAGTTAGATACATTCCTACTTTAACTTTATCGATATTGACTTCTTCTATTGCCATGTTTCTTATCCATAAATTTATTATTTGTTCTAAGTTTGGCTTTTATCAGGCTAAAACCCTTTTATTGCCAACTTATTAAATAATAGTCGATATTTTTAAAAAAACATTTTCTTGTCGAATAGCACGTAGGAATGCTCTCTGAATACCTTTCAGCTACATAAATTGGCAAGTAAAAACTGACCGGAGAAAGCAAAAAAACTGGTTTATTGCTGTGTATTAAAACTAACTTTATTATCTGGAAAATACTGGTTTTTAGAATGAATAGTTATTGCTTCAGTCTTCACTAAACCCGTTCATCAAAGCAAATTCTGCGGTAATTTTATCCATTGAACTCACGTGAGCTTTAAACCAGTTGGGCCACAGGGTAAACACATAATCATTTAGCAGGTCGAGGTCCTTGTTTTGCTCCCAGGCAGTGACGACGGTTTGCATGCGATTGAAAGCAATTTCATGTTCATCTACATGAACTGGCATTGCCGGAAAGCCGGTTTCCTGCATCAATTCATTTTCACGAGCAAAATGTGCTTTCGTATGTTCCAGCCATTCAGTCAATTGACTGGATATTTCATTGTCATTTTGTGTGCCAGACTGTTTTGCTCTAATAGCATCCATCAGCGCATTAACCATGTCCACCTCTTCAAGGTGGGTCTGGTTCATGAAATTTATACTGACAAGAGGAATAGATTCAGGGGTTAAACTGGACAGTGTCATTTTATCAAGCTCTTAAACTGAGAAAGTATCTATATGAAAGCTGGATTCTAGCATTGTCGAATTACTGGAATACTTGATTTTTATCACGAAATGGCTGTTAAATTCATATTTCTAAGATGTAAATTAGTATTAGTCGCTAAGTAAAACATCAGGTGATGAGACTTAAGATTCTATTATGGATAAGAAATCCTTTCTTTCACTGTCAGAGTTTAGCTCTTCAGCCAATAAGTGAAACAATTCTCCTGTATTACTACTGCTCATTGCTGCTGTTTCAACCAGGTAATTAGCTATTGGCCCCAAGATTTCTGCTAGACGCTTTTCGGCAGTGAGTAATATGGCAGGTGTCAATTGATCCGTAGAATGCATTAACTCATTAGAGTTTCTGGTTTCAAATTGTTCAATTTCCTGACCATCTTGAATGATAGTTACAGCCATGATGGAGATGACTTCAGGTAAATGATTGAGCACTTCCATTAGCTTTTCCCGGGTGCAGTTTAATTCACCAGCACCATGAACGGTAATCAGGCTATTATTTTCTTTGTACTCAATATCATGTGAGTTGTATATGAGACCGAATAGTTTTATATCACGAATTAATCGAGATAGAGTTCCTGGCTTACGAGTACAGATTAAATTGATGGTTACATTAATCATCTAAAGTTCATTGCCCTGACTTTTTCTGTTTTCTCAGTATTTGGATAATTTTGATCACACTTCGGCGCATTCTATTAAATGAACGGGAGAGGTCGGAAATTTCATCTTCGCCTAATATTTCTAACTCACTTCCGGTGATATTACCTTTACTTAAATTATCAGCTAACTGTGTCATAACAGTAATAGGTTTTAGTACTAATATGCGAATCATAATGTTGATGACAATGAATAAGGTCATGAATAACAGAGCTAGAGCTACAAGGAAGCTATAAAATGTTTTGCGGGCTAGCTTAGCGGGTAATTTGTAAGGTACTACTACTATCTGAGTGCCAACAATTTCATTTAATTTCCAGCCAAAACCACCTTTGTCACCATAGATTGCTAACATGGCTTTGGGAGCATTTTCTGATGAACTGTGGCAGCCCAGACATTTTGGATTGGTGATTTTTATAGGGTAGGCGATATAATGAGATTTCTTTCCTCTAAGTGTATAGCTACCCACCTGTTTCACCAGTTTTGGGTCAGCTTTAAATTTATTAATTATTTTTTCTTCTCTGACAGTAGCATTATTTCTCGGATTGGTTGGGTTGAAAACTGCTTCTTTATAGATGTATTCAGGGCGCGTTTTGCGTACTAAATTGGATGTTTGAGTGGCTGAGTAAGCTGGAACTGTTTGTGGGTGAAATAACCCGTCATTATTTTTATTTAGCAGGGGTCTTATTTCATTCACCGTATAACTGCGAATAGCCAGTGCTTCCTGCATAATTAATTCAGCTTGATCTGTTACCTGTTGTAATGCGTTATCTTCGGTTAATTGATAAGAGTAGTAACCACCGATGGTAAAACTGATGGTAAAGGTGAAAAACAGAATCAGGTTAAATTTGGTGATTAAATTCATCTATAGTCCTTTTTTTAATTATATTTTTTATGTCCATAATGCTGAGTTAACAAGGTCACTTGATAAAGTGACGCAATACTTTATTGCGTGAACATCAGAAGGAAAAGTATTTTAGAGTATTAAGGGGTAATAATAAACTGGTGGAGGCTGTTATGAAAGAAAGGCCTGAACAACCACTGGCCAGGCTTTTGATATATTCTCCATATTATAACCGCCTCCTCCAAGCCCAATGATTCTACCATCACAAAATTCATCAGCTATGCTACATAAACTTTCTGCAGCTAATTGATAGGATTTTTGTGAGTATTCAAGGTGTGTGATGGGGTCTCCCTTCATGCTGTCAGCTCCGCACTGAAGGATGATAAAATCTGGTTCAATGGAACGAATAAACATTTCAGCAACCGTCCAAAGCTGCTCAAAATCTTTGTCCTTTGCCTGCATTGGCATGGGGAAATTCATTTTATAACCCTTTGCTGGACCCGTACCTGTTTCATCGATATCACCTGTACCGGGGTAGAGAAATTGTCCATCTTCGTGAAAGTCAACGATGTACAGATTGCAGTCACTTTCATAGTTATAAAATACACCGTCACCATGGTGGGCATCAATATCGACATACAATATTTTTTGTAATTGATAGGTATTGCGTAAATGTTCTACGGCAATTGCACAGTCATTAAAAACACAGAATCCACTGCAATGATCTTTATAGCCATGATGCAGTCCCGCTATAGGCACAAAACCTCTTTTATATTGTTTGCTCATGATTCTATCGGTTATATCAAGAACAGAACCAACTACTGTCGAGGCTGCTTCATAGATACCTTTTCGGGCAGGTGTATCTCCATGATCGATAAATCCTTCTCCCTGGTCAGAGCAATGTTTAACTCTTTCAATGTAGTCAGTGGTGTGAAAGGTTTGTAAGTCTGACAAACTGCATTGAACAGGTGGTAACCAGTCTACCTGGGCTTGCAGATCCATAGTGTTAATGCCATCCAGAAAAGCCTGGTGACGTAGTGGACCGAAAGGGTGTTTGTCTCCAAAATGGTAATCAGCGAGTTCAGCACCGGATATGATGGCAGTAGATGGTTTTGGCATTGTAATGAGGATGACTTGTGCTTAACTTATAATAATTACATTACACTAAATGCGTAAAAATTACTTGAATATTATGTTTTCCATACTATATTAGTAAGAACTAATATAGATAATGAGTATTATGCAAGCAGATATCCTTTCTGATCTGGAATTTGAATTTTCCCTCAAACCTTCAGACAATGAAGAATTCAGTAATTTACTGGTTGACTTTAAGGGTCAGGCAGTAGTTTGGGATGATGATGCTGAAGAGAAAGTTGTTGCCCGACTGAAAGGTCATCGACTTGATATTTCCAGTGCGCGTAAGGCTTATGGTGATATTCAGGATTTATTTGATTCTATTTCGCCGGAAATATCTGACCTGGGTTCACATATTGTTTCTGATAATAATTGCTTTGTTGAATGTTGCAGTAAAGATGAACCTGAAACAACACCCTGTGGAAGCCTGGTGTATATCGATGAACTGGTTGTCGATCATGACTTTCGTAACCGTAGCATCGGAACCGAAATGCTTAAGCGTATGAGCCAGATAGTGGATATGAATAAAACGCTGGTTGCGTTAAAGGCTTATCCCATTATTGAGGGTGAAAAAGAAAAACGAACACCAGCCCTTAAGAAGCAGCTTAAACACTTTTACAGTAAGCTGGGTTTTCGTCATTCGGGTGAGCACTACATGGTGAAAGATGCTCGTGAATGTTATGCGCAGCGAACCAGAGCTTTAGCGGAAGAGGGTGTTACCCTGAAAAATACTCACTAAGCTTCTGCTTAGTTTATTTCCAGAATAAATGCGGCAGCAACATGGCGACCTTCGGCCACTAGTATGTTGTAAGTTCTGCAAAGTGCACCGGTATTCATGACTTCAACACCGAATCCACGTTGAGCAAAATGTCCTAAAATATGCATGTCAGGGAAAATCTGCTTTTCTCCAGTTCCGAGTAAAATGACATCAGGTTTCATATCGAAAATGCATTGCAGATGTTCTGTTTCTAATTGAGATAGAGAATTAACGGGCCATTGCTCGATGAGTTTGTCCGGGGAAAG
>JABHSO010000072.1 GCA_018669845.1 Gammaproteobacteria bacterium
ATGATCTGAGTGCTCAGCAGCATGAAGTTATGCAGGATTTGAATGCTTGGCTGGAAAGAAAACAAACACCTGTTTTCGTAATAACTGCAGATAGAGGTCGAGGTAAAAGTACGTTGCTGGGGCAGTTTGTGCTAAAGCATCAAGCTGATTTTAATATTGTGGTGACTGCTGCGTCGAAGGCTCAGGTCAATATCCTGTTTAAGAGGATAGGTGACAATCAGAGGAATGTTCAATTTATAGCCCCTGATGAAATTATCCGTAGCAATAAGGTCATAAACTGTTTAATTATTGATGAGGCGGCAATGTTGCCAAACAGTATGCTTCAGCAATGTTTGGCCTTATCAAATAAAATAGTTCTGGCTACTACCACAGGTGGATATGAGGGAACGGGTCAGGGGTTTTTGATTAAGTTTATGCATAATTTCGAAACCAATAAAATGATACATCGTCAATTGTCTGAGGCTATTCGATGGGGACAGGCTGATGAAATGGAAAGCTGGTTTAACAGAGTATTGATGCTGAAGCCGGATAAACAGGAATACAATGGGCAGCTAAACAATCTATCGATTCAGCAAGTATCTAAAAAACAATTAGCTGATGATAATCAAACCTTATCGGATATTTATGCTCTACTGATTTCGGCTCATTATCGGACTAGGCCTTCGGATTTACGTCAATTGATGGAAGATGATAATCAGCAAATTTTTGTAACTAAATCTGCAAACCAGATTGTCGGTGTTTTACTGTTAAATGAAGAAGGTGGGTTTGATGATGAGTTAAGCCATCAAATATTCATGGGTAAGCGTCGGCCACAGGGGCACCTGTTTGCACAAATGATCACGGCTCAGGCCGGGGTTAAAGGCTTTGCCGTTTTAAAAGGACTTCGAGTACAGCGTATAGCCGTAGATGAAAATTATCGGCAACAGGGTGTGGGACGTTTGCTAATAGAGTCGGCAGAAAAACTGGTTGAAAAATTACAGCTGAATTATCTTGCCAGTAGTTTTGCACTCGATCCCTCTATGAGTTTTTTCTGGAATAGAATGGGTTTCAGGCTGGTGCATATTGGTTCTGGAAAAGGAAAATCAACCGGACGGCAAACGGTTGCTGTTATCAAGTCGGTAGACCCACAGGTGATTAATGTAATGAATTTGTTAATGCAAAAAGTCACACGCTATTTACCTGTATGGTTACTTTGTTATTGTCAAACCATGGTGTGGCAAGATGTGTATGCTTTGCTTGGATTGTTAAATGCTGAGAATGAATTTACTTCACTTGATGAAGATGAAATCATGGCCTTTGGAGAAGGTTACAGGGGCTTTGATTTATCCCAGGCAGTATTACAAAAATTATTGATAAGTCGGTTGATTGATGCCCGGTTATCAAACCTTGATAATAAATTATTAATTGAAAAAATATTATTAAATAAAGACTGGAGTGATATTTCAGGTGCAAGTTCGAATCACCACGGTAAAAAAGAAATTCTAAAACAATTACGACTGAGTATTATTAAATTAAATGAATAAACAAGCTGAGTGGGTTAACTACGATAAAGACTATGTCTGGCACCCCTATTCATCGATGAATTCCGAGGTTCCGGTGTTCCCGGTTAGTTCTGCTTCTGGAGTTACAATTACTTTACAGGATGGGCGTAAATTAATTGATGGCATGTCTTCCTGGTGGTGTGCTCTGCATGGTTATAATCATCCTGTTTTAAATAAGGCTGTGACTGATCAGCTACAAGATATGTCTCACATTATGTTTGGTGGTTTGACGCATGAACCCGCTGCTCAGCTGGCCGCTACCCTGGTTGAAATTACGCCTGAACCTTTACAGACAGTTTTCTTTTCGGACTCTGGCTCTGTTTCTGTGGAAGCAGCCATGAAAATGGCTATTCAGTACTGGGGGGCTTTAGGGCTGTCAAAGAGGCAAAGGTTTGTCAGTTTGCGATCTGGTTATCATGGAGATACTTTTGCCGCCATGTCGGTGTGTGATCCGGTGACGGGAATGCACAGTTTGTTTTCAGAAACATTGACCCAACAGTTTTTTGTAGAGTCTCCTCAATGTTTGTTTAATGAAGCCTGTGATGAACATGACTTAGCGCCATTAAGAAAAACTCTTGAGCAGCATCAACAACAAATAGCTGCCGTTATTCTGGAACCCATAGTGCAGGGTGCAGGGGGTATGCATTTTTATTCTCCAGAATTTTTAGTTAAGGCTCGTCAGTTGTGTGATGAATTTAATGTGTTGCTAATTGCCGATGAGATAGCCACGGGTTTTGGCAGAACTGGGAAACTATTCGCCTGTGAATTTGCCAATATCTCACCTGATATTATGTGTGTAGGAAAATCTCTTACGGGTGGTTACATGACTTTGGCTGCCACTTTAACAACTGACAAAATCAGTCAAGTAATAAGTCAGAATCCACCAGGTGTTTTCATGCATGGGCCAACTTTTATGGCTAATCCACTGGCCTGTGCAGTGGCCAATGCGAGTATCAAGTTATTGCTGGACTCTGACTGGAAGAGCCGGGTCACTAAAATTGAAAGTGGTTTGAAATCAGGTCTGTTAGTTTTGGCTGATTTACCGATAGTGCAGAATGTTCGGGTGCTAGGTGCTATTGGAGTAGTGGAGCTGAAGCAAGCCGTTGATATGAAAACCATTCAACCGGCTTTTGTAGATCAGGGTGTTTGGGTTCGTCCTTTCGGGAAGCTTGTCTATTTAATGCCCCCCTTTATTATTTCTGATATAGACTTAAAGAAATTGACGGATGCCGTTAGAGCTGTGGTTAGTTCACTGTAGGGTATGGATGTTTTTTTCGGGCTTTTTCTGGCGGCTTTTTTATCTGCGACCTTATTGCCAGGGACTTCTGAAATTCTACTGGTTAGCCTTTTAGCTGAAGGTTATGAACCTTTAACACTCTGGTATTGGGCAACGGCTGGTAATACGCTGGGATCTACTGTGAACTGGGGTTTAGGTCGATACTTGCTGCATTATCAGCATAAACGCTGGTTTCCTTTCAAACAGAAGTCACTGGAAAAATCTCAACGCTGGTTTCAGTCTTACGGGGTGTGGGCGATGTTACTGGCCTGGGCTCCTGTTATTGGTGATGCGCTGACTTTTATTGCCGGGGTAATGCGAGTCCGGTTTATTTATTTTTTGATACTAGTCGCTATAGGAAAAGGTTTGCGTTATGGCTTGATACTGGGGCTAATGGATTTGCTTTCAAGCTGATTCCAGCGCCGTCAGTTCAAGTGTCTTTGTTGTCTTGAAGATGCAACTTGTCCAGTTTTCGTATTTAACTGCGTTTCGCCAATGACCGATGAAAATAAACTCTTGATTCCAGTTTTATTAAAATCTATTTCCAGATGTTTTGTTATGCTTTCTGAAGAATCGTAGTGTTGATAAATTAGCTTGAATAAACGTGGCAAAGCAAGTTTATGAGTTTGCCCGGTGGTTTCAAATAACCAGTCGGATAAAGCCATGAAATTATTAAATGAATTGTCACTGAGGATTTCTGGCAAGGTATTGGAGAAGCGCCCGGAGTTAGCAATCATATCCCAGTAGCGTGCGAAACGATTAATACGGAACAGGGTTTTACTATCCATATGTGCAGTGCTTAATACAGTGTATGGAGGCGTGGGATTGAATATCATGCCATAGTCTTTGCTGTGTCTGATGATGGGTGTTCCTCTGAGGCGTTTTAATATTCCCATCTGTATTTCCTGGGCTTTGAGGGAAACCAGTAAATCAAAACCTTTGGCAAAACTTTGAATGTCTTCACCGGGTAAGCCTGCAATCAAATCGGTGTGTAAATGCACTTCTGTCTGGGTAAATAAATATTCTAAATTCTCAATTGTTTTTTGATGGTCCTGCTTACGGCTTATAATTTGTTGTATTTCAGGATTGAAAGTTTGAATGCCAATCTCGAATTGTAAAGCACCGGCGGGAAACTTCTGGATTAAATCTTTTAACTCTTCGGGTAAGCGATCTGGAATTAATTCGAAATGCAGAAATAAATCATGCAGTGGTTTTTGCAAGAAAAAATTCAGAATTTTCTGACTCGTTTTAATATTCAGGTTAAAGGTTCGGTCAACAAATTTAAAATGTCTGGCACCGCGTAAATACAGTTCATCCATTTCATGTAAAAATTCATCGATGTCAAAAGCCTGTGAGGTTTTATCCAGAGCGGATAGGCAAAACTCACATTTAAAAGGACAGCCTCTGGATGCTTCTACATATAAAACCCGTTGCCGAATATCTTCATCAGTATAAAAAATATAAGGTAGTTTAATATCCTTAGGATGAAAAGGTGTTGAGTCGATAATTTTATTGAGTATGGGTTTGTTATTAATAATGTCCTGACACAGTAATTTTAAATCGAGATCAGCCTGCCCCCTTAAAATGAAATCAGCATATGGATAGGCCGGGCTTTCTTCAGTTTCATAGCTTATTTCGGGGCCACCTAGGATAATTTTAATGTCTGGCTTGAGGGCTTTCAGTATGGAAATAACTTCTGTGCTTTGTTGAATGTTCCAGATGTAAATACCCATGCCCACGATAGACGGATTTTTATTGAGAATATTTTCTGCAATATCGATGGGTCTCTGGTTGATCATGAATTCCATGATTTCAGTTTGATCCTGCAATTCCTCCATATTGGCATACAGGTATCGCAAGCCCAGAGAGCTATGAATGTAGCGGGCATTAAGTGTGCACAGAACAATCATGATTTTATAAGCTGGCGAATATCCAAAAAGCTGCCGCTATCAAATTTCAGGCATTCCTCAAAACTTTCAGCGATGAGTTTTGCTGCAGTATCAATGTCCGGCATGTATTCAGTTTGATAGGCACTAACAAGCCCTGCTACTGAAGGGAATTTAACGGTGTCGACATCATGGCACAGGTACTCCTGCATTTGAGTGTGTACCAGGCCGGGTGCATAGGCTGTAATATGAGTGTCAGGCATTTCATGCACGTACAGTTTTGCCATCATGTTGATGGCGGCTTTAGACATGGAGTAAATACCCCAGCCGCGATTGCCGTTGATGGAAGCACCTGAAGAAATAATGATCAGCTGTTTGACCTTGATGTTGTTCTTAATCAGCCAGTCGATGATGACCTTATTGGACCAGACATTGATATCCATAATGCTTTGAACTTCCTGCATTGATGTATCGGCAAGGTCATTTATTTGCCCGAGTATGCCTGCATTAAGAATAACCAGGTCTAATGAGTCAGGCAGTAGTTTTTCCAGTTGCTGTTCAATATTTTCGAGTTGCGACAGGTCCTGCTTGCAATGATGTAAAGCGGGCTGTTTTAACGGGCAGTCGCTACGGCTTAAGCTGTAGACCTGGTCGGACTGATTTAGGTAAAGTTGAGTTAAGCCTAGTCCGAGACCGCTACTGTTTCCGGTAATAAATATCGTTGCCATAGTATTCAGTTAACTGATGAAGGTGGTAGGATACCCTAATCATTCGTCTGGTTTACAAGTTTGTTTTGAAAGGTTTTGTCCCCCCTGACCCTGAGACTACGGTTTCAACTTATCAATTTGCCGTGATCTATGTGCCAGGGCGTAGTCGAAACAGGTTTTCTGCAAATTGTGTTCAGATAAAAGAGTCTTCAGAGCAGGCAGTAAGCGAAGCTGATCCTGATGAAAAGTATTTTGCCGCCAGGGTGATGGGGCCTTCAAAATCTTCGGAAGGGCAGTCTCTTTATTACCTGGCTGAATGGTTACAATGATATCGCACCAAAGTATTATTACAATTTAAGATGGAATGTAGTCACCGATATGAAAAAAGATGATGATTTAATTCAGGAAATCCTGGAATTCTGGTTTTCTAAGCAGTCCCGCTCGAAATGGTTTAACTCCACCCCTGAGTTTGATGAAGTTATTCGACAACGTTTTGAAAAAGTTTGGGGACAGGCACGTGCGGATAGCTTTGACCATTGGGAGCAGGAACCGGATGGTGCGTTGGCACTGGTCATTATTTTTGATCAACTTCCACTCAATATGTTTCGTCAAGATGCTCGTCAGTATTCGACTGAAGCACATGCTCGAAGAATTGCGACTCATGCTATTCAACAAGGTTTTGATCAGGATATGGATAAACTTCGAAAGTCATTTTTCTATCTGCCGTTCATGCACAGTGAATCAATCGAAGATCAGGATCGGTCGGTGGAACTCTATGAAAAAGCAGGTCTGGATGATAATTTGCGATATGCAAAACATCATCGTGATGTCGTTAAGCGCTTTGGTCGTTTTCCACATAGAAACGAAGCTTTAGGCAGAGAAAGCAGTGAAGAAGAACTTGAGTATTTAAAAACGGCTAACTGGTAAAACCGGTGATAAAAACCTTATTACCTAAGATTAATAAAACGCTCTGGTTAGATGATGTTTCTGCTTTCCCGGTCTGGAAGCAAAAAATTATCCGCCTGATACGAATTCTGATTCAGGTTGGTCGTGATCTGTCGGGTGGCATGCTCACTCTCCGGGCTATGAGCCTGGTGTATACAACATTGTTATCTTTCGTGCCTTTAATTGCGGTGAGTTTTTCGGTATTAAAAGGTTTTGGAGTACATAACCAGGTCGAACCTTTGCTGCTCACCTTGCTAGAGCCTTTGGGTGAAAAAAGCATAGATATCACCGCTAATATTGTCGGGTTTGTCGAAAACATGAAGATAGGTGTGCTGGGCGCTATGGGGCTCGGTATGTTGATGTACACCGTAATTTCGTTAATTCAGAAGATTGAATCAGCCTTCAATTTTACCTGGCGAATAAGTACCGTACGAAACCTTTCTCAACGTTTTAGTAGTTATCTGAGTGTGATCATGGTGGGGCCGGTGCTTATTTTTTCTGCTGTGGGTATTACAGCATCGTTAAAAAGTCAGCCCATTATCGATACCATTCAAAATTTGCCTTTTGCGGGTGAATTTATTCAGCTTGCTGGAAAGTTTCTACCTTATGTGTTGATTATTGCTGCATTTAGTTTTGTGTACGTGCTGGTTCCGAATACCCGGGTTAAGGTTAAGTCTGCACTTTATGGCGCTATTGTTGCCGGTATTATGTGGCGCTGGACAGGTGCCCTGTTTGCTTCGTTTGCCGCAGGTTCTACCAGTTATACCGCTATTTATTCCAGCTTTGCCATTTTGCTGTTATTCATGATCTGGTTGTATCTAGGCTGGTTAATTTTGCTGATTGGCGCGAGTATTTCATATTATCACCAGCACCCCGAACGATTACGCTGGAAATCAGATCAACAAAGTTTCAGTGCGGAGATACAGGAAAGCCTGGCTTTTCAGTTGATGCTGGAAATTGGCAGTGCTTTTTATTTTCGGGATGAGTTTATACCGAGCCGGGATAATTTAGCAGAACATTTGAATATTCCACATACCATGACGATTCGTATGCTAAATAACCTTGAAAATTGTGGTCTAATTGTTCAGGTTGTTGATAAAGATAGTCGATACTTGCCGGCACAATCTATCGACCAGATAAAATTGATCGATATTCTTCGGGTAGCCCGATCCGTTGATGATCATGGTTTGCTGGATCAATTGCATAAAAGACCAGAGCTTGTTCTGTTGCAACAGGATATTGAAAGCTGTCAGCAACAGGTTTTAGCTGAAAAATCACTGGAAGACCTGGTGTTATCAAATAAAGAGTAATGGTATGAAAATCGTTTCATTCAATGTCAATAGTGTGCGTTTGCGGCTGCCCCAGTTGGAAGTCGTTATTGAAAAGCATGCCCCCGAATTTATTGGATTGCAGGAAACAAAGGTTCAGGATCATGATTTTCCACTGGATGCGATTCAACAAATGGGATATCAGGCCATCTACATGGGGCAAAAAACTCACTACGGGGTGGCGCTGTTATCCCGAACAGCCTGTGTAGAAAGTCAGCTGGGTTTTCCGGGGGATGATGATGAATCTCAGAAAAGGTTTATCGGTGGTCATTATCAGGTTGAAGGACAGGACTGGTACATCTATAACGGTTATTTCCCCCAGGGAGAATCCCGTGATCACCCGGTAAAATTTCCAGCCAAACAGAAATACTATCAGGATTTAAATGCCTTTGTGACTGAAAAACATAATAAAGATCAACGTGTTGTAGTTATGGGTGATTATAATATTGCGCCTGATGACAGGGATATAGGTATCGGTGCCGATAATGCCAAACGCTGGTTAAAAGCGGGTAAATCAAGCTTTTTACCTGAAGAAAGAGAATGGTTTCAGACATTTTGTGATTTAGGCTATTACGATGGTTTTCGTCTTTGTCACCCGAATGAAGATCAACTATTTAGCTGGTTTGATTATCGCAGCAAAGGGTTTGACCGTGAACCCAGAAGAGGTTTGCGGATTGATCATTTAATGGTGACAGAAGCATTAAAAGAAGGTGTGAGTGATGCAGGAATCGATTATGATGTACGTTCGATGCCAAAACCCTCAGATCATGCACCTGCGTGGATTGAAATAACTTAAGTATTTAACCTATGGCTGATATTAAATCTAATCTAATTGAAGTAGAGCATAATCAGACAACTTGTACTGACTGCTCCATTCGTCGTCTTGCGCTTTTTCATGGAGTGCCAGAGGACCAGTTGTCCTGGACTCAGACCTTTCGAAGCTGTCAATACACTATCTCTGCACGCAAAGAAATCTATCGGGAATCGGTTCTCAGTGACTTTATGTTTACGGTTTATCATGGCTGGTTTGCTATTTATAAAACACTGGGAAATGGAAAACGGCAGATATTAAGAATTGCTTTACCCGGTGATATGCTGGGATTTCAGTCTGATTTAGAAGCGCCCATGAGCCATTCAGCGATTAGTTTAACGGATGCAGTATTGTGTGCGTTCCCTAGGCATGAGATGCCAGACTTATTACGTAAAAACTTAAGTGTTGCTAAGCGCCTGACAGAGCTTAATGCCAGGGATATGAATATTTGTCAGAACCGGTTGCTGACCATAGGCCAGCAATCAGCTATTGAGCGAATAGCCTTTTGCTGCTGCGAACTTTTCTTCAGAATGAAAGCGATCTATAGCGAACAACAATGTGATGATATTTTCTTTCCACTTTCTCAGGAAGATATTGGTGATGCCACCGGGTTGACTAAGATTCATGTCAATCGCACTTTAAAAGCAATGCGTGAAAAGGGCTTGATGGAAATTTCATCCAAATGTTTAAAAATTCATGATATCGATGCTCTTAGTAAACTGGGTAATTTTGATCCTGCTACTGTATTAACTTATAGGCTGTATTAACTTTTGACTTGCTGTAAAAGCTCTACTTCAGAAGTGCTGCACCTTGTATTGATCAGCCCGGTTTATAGGATCTTGTAAATTTCTCGCATATACTTATAAAGTTTCCCGTGGACATTGCTTATGAATAAATCAATGGTTATGCCCGATCCAGCAGATGCTTTGCCAGGCAGGACTCAAGCGGTCTCTATCACGGCTGAACATTTTGTACACGGTCGCAGTATGGTTGAACCATTTCCTGCTGGCAGTGAAACCATTGTATTTGGTATGGGGTGTTTCTGGGGTGCTGAGAAACTGTTCTGGAATCTGGATGGAGTGTTCAGTACTGCTGTAGGATATTCGGCAGGTACAACAGAGAATCCGACTTATGAAGAGGTTTGCAGTGGTTTAACCGGGCATAATGAAGTGGTGCTGGTTATCTATCAGCCAGAGCAAATATCACTCGAAGAGCTACTAACCCTGTTTTGGGAATCTCATGACCCTACGCAGGGAATGCGTCAGGGAAATGACCGGGGTACACAATATCGTTCTGCAATTTATTGTCACACTGATCTGCAGCAGGAGCAGGCTGTTAAATCTCGAGAAAGCTATCAATCGACATTGTCTGAAAAAGGGTTTCCCGATATTTCCACCGAGATTCTAAAGTTAAACTCTTTTTATTATGCCGAGCAGTCCCACCAGCAATATCTTGAGAAAAATCCGGGTGGCTATTGTCCTAATCATACTTGTGAAGTGTCTGGATTACCTGCATATTCAAAATAAATATCTGCTGGGTTTTCCCGAAATGAAATGTTTACCTGATTACCCCTGAGCTTCAGCCATCAAAGCTCTTAAAACCTTTTCACCACAGAGGACACGGAGCACACAGAGGTAAAAAGTTTTTTTAAGCTTAAGAAAGCATCTCATGCTCTAAATATATTGGAATTTAGAAATAA
>JABHSO010000068.1 GCA_018669845.1 Gammaproteobacteria bacterium
ATAATGGCAGGAAAGCTGTATTATCGGCCTGTGAGGGTATTGCTGAAAAAAGCTGACCAATAATCACTCCGGCACATTTATCTTGTGAATGTAATATATGACACATGTTGAAGAAAAACAGCTATTTATGGTCGGTAACTAGCTAGTAAATTTATTTGATATTTTTTGAGTAGTTAGGGTAATTAATCAAAAGCCTGGTAAATGCTTCTTCCGCCATGGGTCGTTCAAAAAAATAGCCCTGGTAACTACTACATCCCTTTGCTGACAAAAACTTATATTGTTCTACTTTTTCTACACCTTCTGCGACAACATCCAGATTAAATTGAGAAGCAAGCATAATAATTGTTTCAACCAGACTCGCATCACTTTGATCAATATTTATGTCACGTATGAATGAACGATCAATTTTTAATTCCTGCACCGGTAATTGTTTCAAATATGCGAGAGAGGAATAACCTGTTCCAAAATCATCAATAGAAAAATGGATCCCAAGCTTTTTCAGAGAATTGATTTTAATGGTAGTATTTTTGATATTTTCTACCAATACACCTTCTGTTAATTCAAAAGTAAGGTATTTAGGGTCAACACCTGTTTCACCTAATAATTGTTCAATATTAGCGATAAAATTTTTCTGCCTAAATTGATGGGGGCTAACATTAATTGCAATATGAAAGTTCTCAGGCAGCGAAAGTTGCTTTGCCCATGAGTCCATTTGAATAAAGCTGTTTTTTAATACCCATTGACCAATTTCAAGAATTTGTCCCGACTTTTCGGCTGCAGGGATAAACATATCTGGTGCAACATTACCTCTTACAGGGTGATTCCATCTCAATAGAACTTCTGCACCCATAATGTTTAATTCTGAATTTATTTTTGGTTGAAAAAATAAATCAAGTTCATTGTGAAGCATGGCTTGATGAAGATCATTTTGTAAACGAAGTCTTTCATCTACTTCAACTTGCATTCGGGGAAGAAAAAAACGTATTGCATTTCGCCCTGATTCCTTGGCATGATACATTGCAGTATCAGCAAACTTAAGCACATCATCAGCTGAATCATTTTCCATAGGAATTAACGCTATTCCGATACTGACGGTTATATGAAGCGTATTTTTGTCGATCGCATAGGATCTGGAAAGATTTTTTCTGATTTTTTCTGCACCTAACCTGGCTAATTCAGCTGCCTGTACAGAATCCTCTGATAACTCCATCAATAACACGACAAATTCGTCACCACCCAGACGAGAGGCAGTGTCACCCTCTCTTAATTCACTGACCATACGCTTAGCTACCTGCTTTAGAAGTTCATCACCAACAGGGTGTCCAAGAGAATCATTTACATTTTTAAAATTATCAAGATCAATAAATAAGACTGCTGAAAAATAATTATGCCTATTACAATTTGCTATTGACTGATTAAGTCGAACAATCAACAGTCGTCTATTGGGTAAATCAGTCAAAGAATCAAATGCAGCCTGATGTTCAATAAGTTCGGCAGTTTTTCTTCTGTCTGTTATATCTCTGGCTATACCCAAAACACCAACCAGCTCACCTTCGTTATTGAGCATAGGGGTTTTTATTGTTTCCAGTAGTTCTTTGTGACCATCATCAGCAAAGGTTACTTCTTCCTCATTTACCTGAGGACGTCCAGCATTCATGGCAGCGAGATCATGATGTCGAAAGAAGTCTGCTAATTCATTATCAACGAAATCATAATCAGTTTGTAGTGGTCTAATAGCACCGGACACTTTAATAAGAGATAATATTTATCAACTATTAAGGTGTCAGAATGGGACAGAAACGAACATACAAACAATATTCTAAAGAATATAAAGAAGAAGCGGTAGCCCTGGTTCGAGAACAAGGTTACTCAGTGCCAGAAGCGGCTAAATCATTAGGTATAGCTTCAAATATACTGTATCGATGGAAGCAGCATATTGAGGAGCAACAGCAAGGAAAATCACTTGCTGAAGATGAACGTGAAGAACTCAAACGACTGCGTAAAGAAGTTAAGAATTTACGCATGGAGAAAGAGATATTAAAAAAGGCCAGTGCCTTCTTCGCGAAAGAAATGAAGTAAAGTTTGGTTTCATCAGAGACGAATCATCGCATTTCCCAGTGACTGTTCTATGCCGGGTTATGCGGGTTAGTACCTCCGCTTATTACGTCTGGAAGAAACGTCCAGGGCAGTTAATTAGCGCTGATATCTTGCATCTCCATCGTCGTATGAAAGAGCTGTTTAAGCAGAGCCGTGATAGCTTAGGTAGCCGTGAAATGATGAAGAAACTACGTAAAGAAGGCATTGAAATAGGTCGTTACAAAGTGCGTAACTTAATGAAAAAGCTGAGCTTAAAAGTGACTCAGCGCATTGCCTACAAAGTAACTACGAAAAGAAAGTATAGTGATAAAGTAGCTGATAATTTGTTAAACCAGAACTTCAACCCTATTGCACCCAATCAGGTATGGGCTGGCGATATTACTTATTTAAAGACCGGTGAAGGCTGGATGTATCTGGCTATCGTCATGGACTTGTACTCTCGCCGTATAGTGGGCTGGGCCATCAGTAAACGTATGACAACGGATTTGATATGCAAAGCAATGATCATGGCTTACAACTTGAGGAAACCGCCTAAAGGACTGGTGTTTCACAGTGATCGCGGATCTCAGTACACCAGTAAGCGTTATCGTAAGTTACTGGATGATTATGGCGTACGAGCGAGCATGGGGGATGTCGGAACATGTTATGACAATGCAGTGGTTGAGCGCTTTTTTGGAAGCCTCAAGCATGACTGGATATTTAAAATTGCTCAACCAACCCGAGAGCATATGAAAAAAGATGTAGCGGCTTACATGAGGTATTACAACCTTGAGAGGCTGCATACTAAGAATGGTGATAAGTCACCAATTAACTATGAAAATTCTTTAAAGAAAGTGTCCGGTTGGACTTGACCAGAACAATAGACTTACCAAGGGTGAGAATGGTGTAGATAAAAAGTTGGTGGAGTTTTTACACAATTGGTGGATAAGGCACATTTTTGAAGAAGATATGGAGTATAGGGAGTACTTTAGAAGAACAGGTTCTAAATCATCTGATTTATAGCTTACATAACAAAGGAAAACACTTGGTTTCAAATCATAAAAAGTGACTGTTTTTGGGTGATAGCACTAGTTCAGTATATTTAGTTGAATGGCGGCAACCTGGAAGTTTTTACCCTTCTTTTCGAGCATTTATCCTGTTTTTTTCAGCTTCATTTAAGGTAACTGTATTAATCTACCTTTAAATACTTTACACCTTAAACTTCTTTAACAACACTTACGTATTGATAGTTAGTAATTATGTCAACTGGTACTCTAGCAATTATTATCTTTTTGGTTATTTTAGCTCAGGTCGCTGTTGTAATACTACTTGGGTTATATCGACGTAAACAGCAGTACAAAACTCTGACTAATCAGGCAAGTGAAGTACAGACTGCACCTGCTACTGAACTAGCTGATCCGATTACTTCAGTTGAGGTTGTAAACTCAGATCAGGTCTGGGAAGGGTTTAAAGAGTTTATTGTTGAACGTCGGGAGATGGAAGATAATAATCAGTCGATATGCTCATTCTATCTGGTGCCGGCTGATGGTAAGCCTTTACCAACTTTTAAACCTGGTCAGTTTTTGACTTTCAAGTTGCAGATAGATGATCCGATCAGTAACAAAACAAAATCGGTGGTGCGTTGCTATTCCCTGTCTGATGCGCCACGACCCAATTATTACCGGGTTTCTATAAAGCGGGTTCCAGCGCCAACAGATCAACCTGATGTACCTGCAGGTGTTTCATCTAATTTTTTTCATGATCATTTACAGCAGGGAAGTCTGCTACAAGTTAAAGCTCCATCCGGACATTTTCATTTAATGGAGCAAGAGCCACTGCCTATAGTATTAATTGGTGGCGGTATCGGTATCACTCCCATGTTAAGCACCCTGAATACTCTACTGGAAAATGGGTCAAACAGAGAAGTATGGCTGTATTACGGTATTCGTAATGGAGATGAACATATCATGAAGCAGCACTTACAAGCACTTGATGAAGCGCATAATAATTTTCATCTTCATATTTGCTACAGCGCAGCTAAAAAGAACGATATGGAAGGCGTCGATTATCAGCACAGCGACCGAGTGGGCATTCCTTTGCTGAGAGCTACCCTCAAAATGATGCGCTATCAATTTTATATCTGTGGTCCTAAACCGATGATGGAGAGCCTGGTTCCTGGACTCGAAGAGTGGGGGGTAAATAGTGATGATATTTATTACGAATCCTTTGGGCCTGCTGCGTTAATTAAACATGTGAAAACTAAACTTCAGCCTGTGACATCTGAACCCTGCACCATTAGCTTTAGCCGATCAGGTAAAAATATTGCCTGGAATCCTGCTTTCGACTCATTACTTGAACTTGCCGAAGATAACGGCATTGATGTGGACTCGGGTTGTCGTGCCGGTAGCTGTGGTTCCTGCCAAACCGCAGTGAGTGCCGGCGAGACAGAATATAATCAACAACCCGATGCGGATGTGGAATCAGGTCATTGCCTTTTATGCATATCAACGCCTATCGGTAATATTACATTAGAAGCATAGAGATACCTATGGAACGATCGCTTGTACGTAAAGAAGTCATGCCATTTTTGATGATGTTTGGTTCGCTTATTCTGGCGACAATCATCACAGATGCCATTTTGCACCTGCTCGGTTTTACATGGATTGGGCGATGGCTTGGTATACCAGGTACTATTTTAATACTACTGTCGTTCTTCTACTCAATGCGAAAACGTAAGATGATCAGTTTTGGTAAACCCAAGACGCTACTCATCCTGCATGAAACTCTAACCTGGATGGGGGCGCTAATGATTTTAGTGCATGCAGGAGTACATATTTACTCTATCCTGCCCTGGCTGGCACTGATCGCTATGCTGATCAATGTTATCAGTGGAATGACTGGAAAATACCTTCTAGATCGTTCACGTAGGCACATGTCAGAAAAGAAAGCGACTTATTTGCAACAGGGACTATCGGAACAGGAGCTCGAAAAGAAGTTGTTTTGGGATGCCACTACCTTTGATGTCATGAAAAAATGGCGTGTAGTTCACTTGCCAATAACATTGGCTTTTGCCGTGCTTGGTATTGCTCATATTTTGAGTATCTTTCTTTTCTGGCAGTGGGGATGAAGATGAAGAACAATACCGTTATTATCATCGTTTCAATCAACCTCCTTATCCTTGTTTTGCTGGCCATATTTTTTCCAAACTTGATGATAAGTCCTGGTAAGCCTATTGATGCCCATGCAGAGCTGGCTACAGATTGCTTTGCCTGTCATTCACCATTAATTGGCAGCACCCCCGAGAAGTGTATTGCTTGCCATAAGGTAGACGAAATTGGATTGAAAACCACTAAAGGGGTTGTGATATCCGCTGAAAAGAAAAACGTCGCATTCCATCAGAAGCTGGTCGAAGAGGATTGCGTTGCCTGTCACAGCGATCACAAGGGAGTTAAGGCATTTCGTCCAATTAGCCAGTTCTCCCATAAATTGCTGGAACCGGGCTTGCAGAAACAATGCGAAGGTTGTCATAGCAATCCAGGTGATGCTCTCCATCAGAAAATTAAGGGCAACTGTGAACAGTGCCATAGTGATAATGCATGGGCACCTGCAACATTTGAACATGATGAGTATTTTCGATTTGACCGAGATCACACAACTGAATGTGAGACTTGCCATGTAGACAGCGACTACAGTAACTATACCTGCTATGGATGCCATGAACACTCACGTTCAAAAATCAGAGAGGAACATTATGAAGAAGGCATCAGGGACTATGAAATTTGTGTGGATTGTCATCGTAGTGGTGATGAAGATGAAGCAAAACGCATCTGGCGGTCTAAAGACTTTGATGCAGGAAAGTCAGGATCGTATGATAGAAATCGCTATAAGAAAAGAGAGCATGACGATGATGACGATTAATGTCATCTTAACGCTTGAATACTAACGTATACTTTTTAAATTTTTAAAGACTAATCAGTGTAAAAAGGGAAGGTTTATTTCTGTAAATTAAAACACAGTAATACGGATCGTACCTGATTTAAAGCTAAGGTCTTGAATGGCTCCTTACGCCACGAACCCGTCAGAGCCTACAGCTTGTAAGGACTGACCGGTTTGGGTCGTGAAGAGCCTAATGAACTTGCTGTTAGGTATGACTGCAAAGCACTACGAAAGCTGCCGTACAGATATTCACACTCAAACAGCAAGTTGTTAATAGCTAAGCTATCTGACCAGTACCCGCCCACTTATGCATCAATGGATCATGATATTTACCGATGTGCCCCAAACTCGAAGTGTCTTTTTAAATGGGCCTGAGTAAATCAAGCTGCTGAATGATGCCAGAGGGTGTCAGATCAAATCTATCCATTACTAGTGCTTCAATCTCTTTTTCATTGATACTGCCGGTTCTATGGGTATCTACGCTGATGGATACAGGTGTTAAATTGCATCTAATGAACAGGAACTTAATATCCGTAGAGAAATTGGTGATCGCTGGGGTATTGCTGTGTCACAGAATAATCTGGGCAATGCTGCCAGGGAACTAGGTGATTTTACTGCTGCTCGAAAACATTATGCCTCCAGTCTGGAAGCATATAGTGTTTATGATGATCATTGGGATCTGGCTTTTCTACTTGAAGATATTGCTGTGATGGCAGCAATGACCGGGCAGGGGAGAACAGCGTTTGAGCTCTTAGGAGCGGCTGACGTAATGAGAGAAGAAATTAAATCGCCACGTAATCCTACTCTGGAAGAAGAACTAAGTGAAAAACTTTCAGCTGTACGTCAGGAGATTGGAGAGCAACAGGCCGAGGCTGCTCAACACAGGGGAAGACAGCATTCTATTACATCGGCATCCCGTCGGGGGTTACAGTTTACTCGGGATGATGTGACGGCTTAATGATTGTGCAGGACTGAGCTTCAGTTATTAGATAGTAGTAAGCATTTCCTGCATTTGATGGTTAATGTTACCCAGAGCGATAGATTCATATTTTTTATGAAAATAATCAGTAAAAAATATTTGTTTTCTGTTTAATAACATTTGAAAAAAATTGATCTGATTTTTGGTGTATTGCTTGTCTGTCAGATGTTGAGCTTCCTTACGTAAATTATCCCCGTTAAGATAAAATTTAACTCGTTCAGAACCAAAACTGCTTAAATCAATATCCAGCAAGTAAGCCTGGTCAAAACTTGGTGTCGCGGTAAGATGTTTTGTAGAATTGATGAATTCAGATACTTTATTAATGAAACTATCATCCAGAATTCCTTTGGATAACTGGCTAAAAAATAATGCGCTTTGTTCTTCATTATCTTTTGCTTCAATATTGTAGATAACATCGTGAAACCAGATGCTCATTTGAACAGCGTCACTAGAGTTTAGCAGGTCCTTAATTTTGTCAAACTGTTGAAGGCAGCAGAGGATATGCTCGCGGGTATGATAAAAACGAGAAGGTTCTGAATAATGCTTTGTTAATATATTCCAAATATTTTCAATTTTGGGTAGGTCATTTTGGGGCCATAGTTTAAAAAACTGACCTTTTCTCTGGTGCCACTCTTGTCCAGTACCCATAAATATTTATGCCAATATAAATTTTATTGTTAGGTTTGAGCTTATCATAAGTTTAAATAAGTTGTTAATGTAAACTTTTCTCTATCGGGGAATCTAGTATAGATTTCATTTTTTCCATTAAGGCTTCGCGTGTTTCAATACCGTCATAACTCCATGTAGTCATTTTAAGTTCAGGATTTTTTGTAAAAAGAGTCATGGTCTTAATGATATTTTTTTGAATACGACCGGCAATATCTTCACAGTGTGTTAAGCCTGTTCTGGGCAGTAAAATGACAAAACGGTAATCTCCCCATCTAGCATAGATATCAATTTCTCTGCTATTGAGTTTGATGTCATTTGAAAACTGTCTCAACATGTCGTTGAACTGATTGCTGTCAAGCTCGGAAATAATGGTAAAGCAAATAAAGGATAGTGGTTCTTTGAATCGCTGGCTTTTGGATATCTCCATATTTACCAGTTCTTTGAAAACAGTACTGTTGATTGCTCCTGAGCACTCGTCTCTAATGGCTGTCAAACTCTCGGTATTTGATAACCGCTTACCGACTATAGATGCCAGATTCTGGAACAATTTTGTAGAAATTCGAGTCTGAAATTTTGATATACGTTTGATGCTGTCCCACTTTAATGTCAGTAATCGACTATTGGTTTTTGCGATAACATTGGCTGTTCTTGGTACATCTGATATCAATGCTATTTCACCGAATAAATTGCCGACCGTTGATTCATTGACCGTAACCATTGAACAGTTTTCCCTAACAATTTGAACAGAAACATTACCTTCAAGAATAACGTACATTTCATCTCCAATACTGCCTTGTGTAATTATTGTATCGCCAGCAGAATAATTTTTAACTTCACTCATTAAGATGGTCTGTTTAATTGACCAGGGTGATAAACCCTTGAATAGAGGGCAGTCATTAATAACTTTTGCCTGTAAGTTAAGGGATAACATATCCCACATGGTGATAAGTGAAATAGTTGAAAGCAACAAGGGGGTGATAATAAAAGTAGTGATCATTGCAAGTAGCATCACCATGGCACTGAGTAGTCCAAAATTAATAATGGGGACAAAGCTAGACATTGTTAAAGTGACAAAGCCAGCCATCAAAGCAAGAGAAGTGGTAATAATAGGAACAGATTCATCAGCCACTGTATCACTTAATGCAATCTCTGGATTATTGTGGTTTCGGGTATTGTGATGATAACGGGTCATAAAATGCACAGTATCATCCACACAGATACCCAGTGCTATCACCGCTACCATGGCTGTTCCTGTATCCAGTGCAATGTTGGTAAAACCCATCACTCCAAATAGTACAATGATGGGAAACAAATTAGGAATGAGTGCAACCAGGCCTGCTTTCCAGTTTACAAATAATATGGCAACCACACTAATGATGACTAATGACATCAATATCAATGATTTTGCCTGACCAGCTGCCATATAGTCAGCGCCATTTGACCTGACTATAGATGCCCCTGTAACACTTACTTTTAGAGCTGGATCAATATTGTGCTGAATAAATGACTCAAGGTCATCAACGGCTTTTTTCAGCTCGCTGGAATCGTTGATAGCATGTCTGACAAGTATTCGGGATGAATCAAATTCTTGTGTGACATAACTTTTCACCAGATCGTGTTTGATGAATAGCATGTACTCTCTGATCAGATCATCTGAGTCAGGTAAGTATAAGTGCTCTATTTTTTCAACTTCATCCTCTTCCATGACCAGGTGGATGACTTTAATAAAGTCATTAAAGGATAATGATTTATCAAATAAGTCAGATGATTGCAGGTACTGTTGAATTTTATCAATTTCTTCCAGATAACGTACTTTCTGAAAAGTACCTTCTATACCTGTTTCGATAATAATGGAAAAAGTTTCCACGCCAGCGAGGGCTTCGTGCAGTCTATTAGAATTTTTAACAACTTCAGTATTGCTTTTAAAGTATGCCAGAGGGTTGTTATTAACCTTTAAAGATAATGCTCCGTAAATGGATGTTATGGTAATAAAAATAAACAGGAATAATGTGAATTTAATATGTCTTAGCGATAAATTGAAAATAAACAGAGCTGACTTTTGATAGATGTTACTGGTTTGGGTGATGTTGTCTTGCTTGTTAACAGGGTCAGGAAGTATTTTTAAAATGGCCGGTACCGAAAGGGATGTAACAATAAAGTTAATGAGTAATCCGCTGGAAGCTACCAGACCAAATTCCTGTAATAATTTTATCTCATTGGTGTAGATTGATATAAAACCAAAATATGTTGTTATAAAAGTTAAAAGAATAGCTATGCCAATTGAATTGGACATTTTCTCCAATGCTTCGATGGTGTTTAAACCTGCTGAGCGGTTAGCTCGATAGTCAGCAATAATGTGAATGTCTTCGGTAGAACCAATGATGATCAATAAAACAGGTACTATTGAAGTCATGACACTTATTGGAATATCAAGTAAAACCATGCCTGCAAGGGTCCATATAATAGAAACTCCTGCAGTGAAAATGGGAATAAGTGCCCCGCTAAAGCTTCTTATGCCCAGAGCTAATACCAGCATGATAATAACCACAACCCACGGCATGATTGATGTTTGGTCAGATGATATTTTACGAGTGATAGTGTCACGGATAAAAGGAGAGCCAATTTGAATTAAGTTGCTAAATTCTGAGCGACTTTGGCTTAAGATATTTTCGATTGACTGACTGACTCTGCTATCAAAATCAGGGTCATTGTTGTTATTTTTCAGGGTTAAATTTACTGCGAATACCTGGCCATTTTCTGTAATAAGATTATTGATGACCAGTGGGTTAAGGCTGGCCTGTCTGAGGATTGTTTTTAGCTTTTCAGAAGATTCGGGAATGGTATCAAGAAATGGTTTTGTAATAATGTATTCATCTTCAAGTTGAATATTTGAAACTGAAAATAAACTGGTGGCCTGTGAAATTTCAGGTAGTGCAGATAGCTTGTTTATAACAGACTGAATCGCAGTTAATTTTGTTTTACTGAATAGTTCTTTATCCTCAAATAAAATGACGGTAATGGTGCTGTTATCAAAATTTACGAGGCTTTTTTGATATGAAACCCATACCGGGTCATCCTCCACAGATAAACTTTCAGCAGATATTTGTATTCTTAAATCAGCAAGCTTTGTACTGGCTAAGAGCGTAAAGAAGGATAAAATTAAAAGTATTAGCCAGGGATGCCCGGAAGAAAG
>JABHSO010000107.1 GCA_018669845.1 Gammaproteobacteria bacterium
ATAATGGCAGGAAAGCTGTATTATCGGCCTGTGAGGGTATTGCTGAAAAAAGCTGACCAATAATCACTCCGGCACATTTATCTTGTGAATGTAATATATGACACATGTTGAAGAAAAACAGCTATTTATGGTCGGTAACTAACTAGTAAACCACCAATTTTCTCCATGCCAGGATAAACGGCATGCTGTTACTTTGATATCAGTATCTGAATAGAAAAGAATTACTCCTCATATTTAAATAGTTGCCATCCCTGGCAAGAATTATTTTCATTAATTAAGCTCATTATCATGACAAAGTGTACAGGTCACAATTTCACCTTTAGATAGTGAGACAGTCTTACCTTCATTTTGTAAAACACGAGCAGTAGCTGCACGTGCTAACACCGAGCCTTCACCATTCAGACCATGACAGGCCCGGCAAGCATTACCATTATTCTGTTCAGCCATATCTTCATGCCCGCCATCGGAGAAACCGGTATCACCCACTGGATGCATTCCGTGTGGACCTTCAAGTGTATTGCCCAGATTCCCTTCATGACAGCTGGCACACTCAATAATTGGACCTGAATGCCCCTGAATATCATTTGCAGCTTTATTGTCATTGGCATAGGGATTTGCATTTGGCCAGATTGCATGTGTACTACCATGACAACCTTCACAACTTAATCCACCATGACCTTTTTCCATTCCAGTACCAGAATTGTCTGCACCACTTAATCGATATAGCGATTCGGTTGTCGCAAATCGTGATTCAGGGAATTTCATTAATGGTAGATTATCCGGGCCACCATTATCCTTATGATCAGATAACTTATAGGTCATCAACAGACGTAACCCATCAGTATTACCGTAGGTGTCACGCGCATTAATAACCGTATCATTCAAATCCAGTTGAGCTACCTGCATGGCATCACCCACATGGCAACTGTCACAACCCGGTTCTGATGCCCACGAAACACGTTTAGATAGATCGGCACTTCCTTCAGCAGGAAAATGAATATCTGGAAAATTTTCTGTAAAGTCATCTCCAACCTGTGTTAGCTGACCATGACAATCCTGACAAACAGTGCCTGATCCGCCCATTGCTCCACGTAAACACTCTGCTTTCTTTCCGGGATGACAGTTATAACAGGTATCCATAAGAATACTTTTTGCCAAAGAAGGATCACGTCCAGCTCCAGGAGCAGGCATGGTAGGAAATAGATTAAAGGAAGCATAATCAGGATTTGTTGCTAGCGAACCATGCACTCCATGCATCGCTCTCGACATACTAATATGTTGAGTCTGCTCTTTACCATTCATGTCGGTTGGCCCCAAATGAGCCAGATCCAGTGCTGGTGAATAGTGACAGTTAGCACAAACTACATTAGGCGTTGAACCATCCAGTTTTGCTCCACTTTCAGCATATCCAGCAAGAGATGTAAGGTGCTTGGCATCATGTAACCTAAGAATATTGGTCTTAGCACTGTTTATAACTTGCTGCTCCGGAGTGTCACCAATTACAACCGAAGCATCTTCAATATAATCAACATCTGGAAGATTGAAAGCAGGGATATTTAAACAGGTCAGTCCTTCTGTTTGCAGATCACACACATCCTGAGAAGCATGACAAATTGCACAATCTGCTTCTGAAGCAACAGGTGCTACCGCGTCGACTGAGGCTAGTACATTATTCAACTCATCTCTTGCCTCAACTCTTAATAATGGGTATGGGTTTGAATAACCTTTATCATCTATCGAAGATATGGGAAAACCTTCTGCTGTATAGCGCTTAAAGTTATTTACCGTATAACCAAATGGGAAATCTACAAAAAATGGGAAATTTTCAACATAACCATGAAATGGCTGAGGCTCATTAGTCAGTACACCCGGCATAGCCGATTGTTCAGCAATGAGTTCTCGCCCGGTAGGATCACCAGGGCTGCTCAATAAATAATAATGGGCCACATCTGGTGCTGGAAGCCCAACATCATTTTCTGAAGAAAATTTAGCTAAAATTCCTGGTGGATACAGGTTTTCATATGCCTTAAAACCAATTTTATCGACTCCTGTTGAAGACGCTGTTACATCTATATTCCAGAAATTGTTCTTAAACACACCGGGTAAATTACCTCCCGTTGCTGTAATTGAATCCGTTAAATCTGGCAATCTGTTCGGATCAGTCAAATCTTCAAAATAGTTGGAAGCAACCGCCTGATAAGTCACATGAATTCCATCGGCAGGTGACATTAACTGTGGTTCTGCGCCTTTTCTAAGCACCTGTGCATTCATGACGTTATAAGGAGGCAGAATACTAAACACACGGAAATCCTGATCCGCACAATGCATGCCTAAATCATTTGCGGCAAGAATAGTAAAATTACTGGCTGTTGGTGGTGTTCCACCGCCTCCGCCGCCACCTGTTCCACCATCGCAGTCAGATGGCGCATCTTCCACCTCAATTTCATCTGACTGGCCATCCTGCTGTACTGCTTTTACTCTGCAAGGTACTGACGAAGGTTCTTTTTCACGAACACGCCATTTTTCATCATCAACTTCATCGGTACCGATAACTTTATCTGAAGCAGCATTGGTAACCGTAACAAGTTGGTCATCATCTCCTTTTCCCTTAATCTTTAATTTTTCATCATCTTCATCCCACACCGCTTCTTCGATATAAAATGAAGGGTCTTCTTTGGAGTCTTCTTCAGAATCTTCTTTAGAATTGTTTTTGTTTGAGAGTTCAGATTCAGACAAACTCGTCGTTGCAGAGCTATCCGAACAGGATATTAATAAAAAGCTGGATAAAAATAGAAAACTCAACTTTAGCAAAAAACCAATATAATTATTTTTTGAAACCATAACATCCACCCATTTTTAATGATGTAAATATTTGGACTTAAAGAAATTCACAGATATTTAAACCCCTCTTGCAGGAGGGAGAGACTAACACAAGAAATATTAAAAAGGGAATTAATTCCCGTAATATAATAAATTAATTGATATGAGTATAAATATATTATATTACCTTAAATTCAAATTATCCTACTTTTCAAAGACTTAAAATATCATTACATCATCTTCAGATATTAAAATTAAAACCTGAGTGTATCCAGTAAAAGACTGGTTTCTGTCGATGACACGCCATCAATTAGCCTGATATCCCCTAGCAATGCATTGAATGATTCGAGGGTATCTGTACGAATTTCTGCAATAAGATCCCAACGACCATTGGTATGATGAAGTGCAATAATCGAGGGATATCCACGCAGTGCCTTAATCACGATCACACTTTTTTTCCCTTCGACAGAAATACTCATAAAAGCTCTGACTGGATTTATATCGGCACCAGGTTTTAAGTTCACGGTGAAATTAATGATCACTCCATTTTTTTCCAGACGTGACAACCTGTTTTGCACCGTAGCTCGTGACACATTCAATTGCTTCGCCAGAGTTACCACCGGGGTACGAGAATTTGAACGCAGAATTGCAATCAATTTTCTATCTACAGCATCTAAATCAATCATTTTGCAACCCTTAATAAGCATATTGCTAATAGTATATGCAATTTGTAGCAGTTTGATATCTTTAAGTTAGCCTAACTTTGACCAATACTAAATCTATCACTCAACAGGAATGACTCATGACACGTTTAATAGATATCAATATGATTTCAGCCATGGTAGAAAAAATTGGTCTGGATATTTTTCTACAACAAATGACTGAAAATATTTCACGCAATTATAGGCAGTGGATGAAATTTGAAAAATCGGCACGTCTCGCCAGTCACAGTAAAGTGGGTGTCATCGAGTTAATGCCTATTTCTGATGATCAGTTATACGGTTTTAAATACGTCAACGGGCATCCCGCAAATACCGCAAAAGGTTTATCAACAGTCATGGCTTTTGGCGCTCTTGCAGAAGTGGAAACAGGTTATCCACTTTTGTTATCTGAACTGACATTGACGACGGCTTTTCGTACCGCTGCAACTTCTATCATGGCAGCCAGGGTGCTCGCCAGAAAAAATTCCAGGGTCATGGCAATCATTGGAAACGGTGCACAGAGTGAGTTTCAGGCAACCGCTTTTCATCTGCTGCTGGGTATCAATGAAATTCATATTTTTGATATTGATAAAACAGCAATGGATAAATTTCAGCAAAACCTTTCAAGTTATAAAACTTTAAAAGTCATCCAGTTTTCCAATACTGCAGAAGCCGTAAAAGGGGTGGATATCATCACCACCATAACCGCAGATAAAACACTCGCCACTATTTTAACCACCGACATGATTGAACCCGGTATGTATATCAATGGCCTCGGAGGAGATTGCCCCGGTAAGACAGAAATTCATGCTAACGTTTTAAAACAGGCTAAAATTTTTGTTGAATATGAAGTCCAGACCCGGATCGAGGGAGACATTCAACAACTCGACAAAAAACATCCTGTTATTGAGTTATGGCAAGTTTTGTCAGGGCAGCAACCAGGCCGGGATAATGACAGTCAGGTAATAATTTTTGACTCAGTAGGTTTCGCACTGGAAGACTTTTCTGCACTGCAATATCTGTACGAATTATCCAATAAATTAGGTATCGGGAAAAATATTGAATTAATTCCTCAGATGGATAATCCAAAAGACTTATATGGCTTGCTTACAAAGACTGAGCTGACGACAGATTCAAGTAAAGCAGCATAGGAAAGGTATTCAAAGGCATGCCTCTCATTCATAAACCCATTCAGATAATTGGCGTACCGCTGGATCTCGGTGCCTCACGACGAGGAACTGATGCAGGCCCATCTGCATTACGAATTTCAGGATTAGGGTCCAGCTTAGAAAAAATGGGGTATGAGGTTTTACTGGAAAAAGATATCCCGGTTCCCTCAATGGAAACAACAAAAGATAAAAAAAATGGTAGTTATTTCAAGCCTGAAATTTTACAGGTATGCACACAACTTGCTGAAACCACTTTTCAGACTTTACGCTCCGGGGCATTCCCCCTGGTCATAGGTGGAGACCATTCTATAGCCATGGGAACCGTATCAGGAGTTGCATCTTATTTTCAGAAAAAACAACAGGATATAGGCTTAATCTGGTTTGATGCACATGGCGACATGAATACTCCAGAGTCATCTCCGTCTGGAAATTTACACGGCATGCCTCTAGCTCACCTATTGGGTTATGGCGACAAGCAACTCTGCGAAATTATGGGCTATAAAACAAAACTAAAAGCTGAGAATGTGGTGCTTGTCGGTGTTAGAGATATAGACACCATGGAACGAAAGTTAATTCAACATTCAGGCATTAAGATATTTAGCATGAGAGATATTGATGAGCAAGGCATGGCTCAAATATGTAAACAGGCAGTTGATATAGTAACCAGTAACACAGCAGGGTTTCATTTGAGTTTTGATGTCGATGTTTGTGATCCTTCAGTCATTCCAGGCTCTGGCACCTTAGTTCCGGGTGGAGTCAGTTTCCGTGAAGCTCATTTACTGCTGGAGCACTGTGCAGACAGTGCAAAAATGATTTCGATGGAAGTTGCAGAATTAAATCCATTCCTCGATCAGCTTAATGTATCCGCAAATAGAACTGTGGCTCTGATTAAAAGTGCTTTTGGACAGCGCATACTATAAATATTATTTATATAATTCAAGCAAACACATGCCTATAAACAACTCTGCTTTATAAAATTTAATTATGCTTTTTTAAAGCATGACTAAAGTGATAATTATTTCCAAAATTAATTTGTTAAACCACCACAAGATCTCTTGACAAAACTCCATTTTAGGTTCTTAAATAACACTGTTTCAAGATTTAGCTTCATCGTGTTGTTCCAGCTGAAACATAGGGAGATTGTTTATTAGGTTGTAACTACAGATTCTGTAATGGAATCAAACCTCTCCCCTGTTCGAAAAATAATTGACACTTTAACAGGAGTTTATGCGTGGCTAAATTTTTTCATTCTGACTTAAGTATCTGGGAACCCTACGTTTTACCTATTGATTTGCAATCCGTGTATTGCTTCATTTCACATTTATTATTTCCCACATTCAAAATCTATACTTACAAGTCATTCATTGCGTCCAGTACTCAAGCCATAGCACAAAATAAACTTCCAGATTTTTATACATTTACTATAAGAGGTGGGAAACATGCCTAGTTATTTACATCCTGGTGTTTATATAGAAGAAATCCCCAGTGGGTCCAGGCCCATAGAAGGTGTTGCAACATCTGTCACCGCTTTTGTAGGTGTCACTCAAAGAAATAGCCTGAACCAGAACAAGCCTGTATTAATCGGAAGTATGGACGATTACCTTGCGAAATTTGGTCCTATACTGTCATCGACCGACAGCATGGGTTTGGCCGTTCAGGCATTTTATCTGAACGGAGGGACAACCGCTTATATTTGTCCACTATCAACTGACTCAGTAACAGCCACAGAAACTTTTGGTGGATTCGATGTTTCTGCAAAAGGCGATGGCCCCTGGGGCAACCTGTTGTACATTCGAATCAGCAATGTTGACGGAACTGCTGAAATTTTTGATCTAGAAGTAGGCACCAGAAATAGCACCGGGACTTTTTATGCGGCAGAAAAGTATGAAGGCGTTTCACTGGACAGCGCTGAAGCGTTATACATTGTTGATGTTGTCGATGAAAGCTCTTCACTGATTGAAATAAGCTTTACTGACACCACAATGCCAACAGCTACAGCAAGTGCAGGAAGCCCTCTACTGACTGGCGGGCAAACTTCTCCAACAGCATCCGACTTCACCAGTTTTTACAACAAAACACTCAGAAAAATCCGTGATGTCAGCATCATCATTTTACCGGGTCAGAACTGGGCTGCCGATGGAACCGGTAATGACATTATCAGCGCTACTCGTTCACACTGCGAAAAAATGAAAAATCGCATGCTGATTTTAGACCCTCCGGAAATCACCGAGTTAACCGATGCTGGAACAGTAACGACAATGTCTTTACCAACATCGACCTATACCGTGCTGTATTACCCCTGGGTAGGCATGTCGAATCCATTATTTCATCCCGATAAAAACCCAGCTGTCAGTAAAACTGTGTATGTAGCACCCTCTGCCATCGCGGCAGGAATGTGGTCAAAAATAGATGCCAAACGCGGTGTCTGGAAAGCTCCTGCAGGCGTAGAGGCACAACTGACTGGTGCTGCTTCCTTGAAATACCAGGTAGACAATCTGGAACAGGATCAACTCAATCCATTGGGCATTAACTGCATACGTAAGTTAGCCAATTATGGGTCCGTTTTCTGGGGTTCTCGCTCACTCGCCACTAAAGCCGACCCAGAGTGGCGATACGTGCCTGTTCGGCGTACAGCTATCTACATTGAAGAAAGTATTTACAACGGCATTCAATGGGCCGTGTTCGAGCCAAATGCTCATCCACTGTGGAGTTCCCTACGAGCCAATATCGGATCTTTCATGAATGGCCTTTTCAGGGCAGGAGCTTTCCAGGGGCAAACAGCTAATGATGCTTATTTCGTTCGCTGTGGACTGGGTGACACCATGACCCAGGGTGATATAGACCGGGGACAGGTCATTGTGACTATAGGTTTTGCACCGTTGAAACCAGCTGAATTTGTCATCGTCCGTATCCAGCAAAAAGTCGGTGAAGAGTAAACATACAGCGTAAATATAATATTTATCACAACTATTTTAAGTAGCAAATTGCTCGGGAGAAACAGATGGCTGCTCCAACATTTCCGGTAAATGCACACCGGTTTGATCCATACCGTACCTTCAAGTTTCAATGTCTTATTGATGGAAAACCGGTCGCCGGTTTACAAAAAATGGGTGCCCTGAAAAAGAAAGTCAGTGAAGTTAAATGGCGTTCCGCCGGTGATCCTACTCATCAACGTATCCTGCCAGGGGGAACAGAATATGAACCCGTAACACTGGAACAGGGCCTGACTCATGACCCTGTTTTTGAGGAATGGGCAAACCTGGTTAATAACATTCAGGGGGATGCAGGCATGTCTTTGAAAAACTTCCGTAAAGACATCATTATTAATGTGCTCAACCTGCAGGGAACCGTTGCTATTTCTTACAAGCTGTATCGAGCATGGGTATCTGAATACCAGGCCTTGCCCGAACTTGATGCCAATACAATGAACACGGTAGGTATCCAGACCTTAACCTTGCAACACGAGGGTTGGGAACGTGATACAGCGAATAGTGAACCCTCTGAAAGTTAACACTGGAGGATGAAATGGAGTTGCCAGGTGGTCTATTAGTTGACAACCAAATTCGTCGGGACTTTAGCTTCAAACCGATGACGGGTTTTATCGAAAGAGCTATAGCTGAAAGCGGACTTGAGGCATCAGGTCTGCCCCAGCAGGTTACCTCCATTCTCACTACCAGCCTGAATAAAGTCGCGGGTTTAGCGGTCAACAGGGAACTTGTTCTATCATTAAGTAGTGGCGACAGACTATTCCTCATGCTGCAACTGGAAGCCAGCATCAAACCTGAAATTAAGTGGATGACTGCATCCTGTCAACATTGCAAAGAGCTCATTCAGTTTCAATATAAACCTGGTTCCATGCCGGTAAAACTGGCCGGTGAAAATTTTCCCAGGGGCCCCCTCTCATTAAGTTTTGCCGATGTCAGTATCAGAGTCCCGAACGGCAGCGATGAAGAGTATATTGCACAAATGGGAACACAGGCATCCAGCACTATGGAGCATTTATTAGCTCGCTTACTTAACGAACCTGATTTTTCTGCGGACATTCACTCTCTGACTAATCAAGATAAGGAATTAATCGACAACACACTTGATTTAATGGCAGCTCAACCAGGTGAATCAGTTTCCATCAGTTGTCCATTTTGCAGCCATCAACAGCAGATATTTATTGATAATTACGCATGGATAAATACTGAAACAGATAATATAGATGAAGAGGTTCATACCCTTGCTTCTCAATATCACTGGTCAGAAAATGATATATTGAGCCTGAGCAGAAACCGTCGTAAATGTTATCTCCAGCTAATAGAAAAAAGTCAGAACACTTCACAGACTGAAAATAAATTTCAGTCAAGCGGAAGTTTATGATGAATTTCATACAGTCACTGATCACTCAGAGTTTACAACCAGCCAGAAAAAGTGCAGGTCGGAATTTCCCGACAGAAGTAACCAACCATCAGTCAACTCCAACTGAGGTAATCCCAAATAATCACAGCCCTTCTGTCCAGACCAAAAACTTAAATAACACAATCCGAAATCCCAATGCTCTACAAACTGCAACGGATCAATCAGTAGATGGGCCATCATTAATACCTTCAAGCTCATTTAACACTACAGAGCAGCTACAGGAGAGTAATTCAATACAGCAACAGGAAGTCACTCATTTATCTGAACCCACTAACCCTGCCATTGGACCCATCACTAAAGCAGAAACTTTGTCAGAGGTAAGCAAACCACTATCTGGGGACACTCAATCTCAATTCACTGAAAAGTTGTCAGATTTTAATAAAAGGTCAGCAACTTCAACAATTGAAAATACTACAGCCAGTCAAAATTCAAATCTGCAAACAGTCATTCAACATGATGGCCCAAACGAAATATCCCTTGCAAACCAGTCTACTTCCAGGGTTTCAACACAACATAAAAAAATAGCAGAAATTAATTCAACAGAAAATAGCTCAACTGAATCAGTACCCAATATTGCCTTTGCTAAAAGACAGGATCAAACAGATACATCAGGTTACAGTTTAGATACAGAAAATACATCAATAGCCAATGAAATCAATTTCGGGCAACTATCAACATCTAACAATGGTGAGGATAAAAATTCATCCATACAACATGCTGCTGCAATAGCCGTAAAACAAAAAACAACTCAACCGATAGCTCAAAAAAATCAATCTTCACATCAACCCAGTTCAACAGCACAGGAAACTCCACAAGTACGCATCGGTCAGATCAATGTCGTAGTAGATAATCCGTCAGTTAATAAATCAACCAGAAGGACTTCGACAACTACATCGTCACACAGAGTTAATCCATTTGGATTGAGAGGATTGTGACATGCCATTACCCACTTCATCACTGTCTAAAATCTGCAATGCCATCAGAGAACACATCGATTCACTCGGTTTAACCACCAGCCCTGCCGACTGGGAAGTAACAGTTACCATCGGTGCACCGGGCATTAACCAGACATCACCCGTTACAAAAAATACGCTGAATTTATTTTTCTATCGTTTCGAACCTTTCGGCTTTGCTGCCGATGCATTACCCGGTGATGTACAGTGGGTAAAAATGTTCTGCATTATTACCGCATTTGGCGTGGATGAAGACATCGACAGTGATGACAGGGTGGATTTTTCCGCAGGGTTTAATGAACTTCGAATGTTATCCCAGGTTATGCGCCTGTTTCAGGAACAACCTGTTATGTTAATTGAAGGTGATGATAGCGGAGAGGTCTGGCATACCCAGATCATTCAGAGACCATTGGCTGACGAACATATCAATCAAATCTGGTCAACTCAGGGAGATACTATTTACCGGCCTTCTCTAGCCTATGAAATTGCTCTGGCTCCTATAGAACCTGTCACTTCTTCACCCGAAGTAGCTCGTGTTGCATCCATAGGTGCTCAGGCACACAGTAATACTCAAAATCAAAATCTGTTATGGCCCACTGATACAGACACCCGGTTTCCAGCCGTCCCATCAATAACAGTTGATACATCTAATCCACAATGGGCACCGGCTATTGTTATGGTGTCAGGAACACCTTTAGAGCGCCAGGCTAGCTTAAGCATTAATTTTCAGGTACCCGGAAATGCAGCTGATGCCGATTTCAGCAGTTTCCCGGAAATAGATATCTGGATTGCTGGAGACAGCGCAAAAACAAATGACATAACAATCGTTGGACAGTTACTGCAAAACCCGGACGACAATAAAAGCAGCGGGCACTGGATAGAAATAGCACCCATCGAAAATCTGACAGCAGATGTCGACAGCATAGATATCAAAAGTTTACCCACTCCAGCTGCAACCCATTTCACCCTGCAGCAAAGTCACTGGACAGGCATCAGCGCATCCAATCACAGCTGGCAACTACAGTTATTTGCCGAACGTCATATCAAATATAATGCTGTCACTGGACTGTGGACAGATACTACAGCCAACGATGCTGACATTCGAATTCGCAGTAATCCATTATTGATATCTTTAACCAGGGAGCTTTCCTGATGTCAGTAATAGCAGAAATGAAAACAAATTCAAGTAGCCTGACTGTCGAATGGAAACGAATTGAAATTCTGGCTTTATGCCTGGTTGAATCAAGGGCAAACAGAGAACCCTCTAAAGCATTAATCCAGCAATTAACTGATATCCAACATAATGTTAATTTTCTACGTAAGGAATCTTCAGGCTGGCAGAATATTATCTCTTTGCAACTCTCTGAACTGGCGCAGGATATTCTGGCCTGTGTATACGCTCCATTTATTAATCCCAATGTAGCTTTACTGTTTCAGGATCTCCAACAAAATAACGGTATTTATCCGACCCTGGCTTTTTTACATCAACTGCTTGCTTTCACCGAACAGGAGTACCTTTCCACCCTGCAACTGCTCGATAAAAACGATCTACTGATAACCCACAATTTATTATTAATTGAAGGTTCGGGTCCCTTGCAACAACTTAAACCTCATCCGGACATCATTACTGCCATCTGTGGTTTACCTGCTCAAGATTTAGTTATCCCAGGGGCCGTAAAAATCAAGCTTGATGCCGGCTGGAACGACCTCATCATTCCAGCCGCACAACGCACCATGTTGAAAGAATATTTACTGTGGATTCAAAATGCCGATAAAGTTAACAAAGACTGGAGCGCTCGAAAAGTCGGTGGCCCCATCGCCCTTTTCAGCGGTCCTTCAGGAACAGGAAAAACATTTGCCGCCAGTGTAATTGCCAATAAACTAGACTGGCCCCTTTATCGTGTAGACTTGGGTTCATTAATCAGTAAATATATCGGTGAAACTGAAAAAAATCTGAACGCTCTTTTCAGTGCAGTGCATGGCAAAGATATCCTGTTACAGTTTGATGAAGTAGATGCATTAATGGGAAAACGTGGTGAAATAAAGGACGCCCATGACCGCTACGCCAACATGGAAGTCAGTCATTTATTGTCACGCATCGAAATGCACCAGGGTCCCTGCATTTTAACCACCAACTTGCGCAAACAAATAGATCCTGCATTCCAGCGCAGGTTCCATTTTGTATTAACCTTCCCCCGCCCCGGCAAGAAACATCGACTCGCACTATGGAAAAGTTTGATTCCACCACAGGCCCCTGTCGATAAAAATCTGAACTTAAGACAAGTCGCAGAAGCAGTGTCCCTGTCGGGTGGTGAAATTCAAAATGCAGCTCATCATGCCGCAATTCTGGCCGCTGCCGAATCCAGGCCAATCACTCTTGAACACATTACCATCGGCGTGTGGAGAGTATTACAAAAAGTCGATGGCCAGACCAGGCCCAATCAATTACGTCAACTGGAAGACTCTCTTCCAAAACACATTATTTCGGCAGAAGAGTCATGAGCAGTACACTAAATATCGATAAGTTGACTATCCAGCTGGCCGCTGGCTGGCAGGGTGACCCGGTGTTTCTGGCTCGAAAAATATCAGAACAAATCCAGCTTCAGGCAAATCAACTTCACAGTGAAAAGCAAATTTCCATTTCATTACAAGGCCAGTTTAACAATAACCCAAAACAACTGGCCAAACTGTTTAACCAGCAGTTGTTGAACCATAACAGGCTAGCCACCAGGGGTAAAACCAGTGATTAGAACCGCAAAAGGCATGCTGGTCGAATATGCATTAAGCCTGCCACCACTGGCAGTTGAATTTGAATTCAACCCGGAAACACTGACTCGTAGCCGCACCATCACCTTTGACGGAAGTGCTCTGCCCATTGCTGATTTCAATACACCTGCCGAAAGTAACCGCATAGGCCAGGCCGCCTCGGCAGCAGCTGAAACCATCAGCATGGAGCTATTACTGGATGCTACCGATAAACTCAGCGATAGCAGCCACCCGATGCACTCCATTGCACTTGTTGCCGGTATAGAACCAGAAATCGCTACCCTACGCAGCATGCTTGAACCAAAAATTAGTGGCTCTGGCCCTTTTCAGATTATGGCATCTCTGGGTGGTGCTAATGCTCACGCACATGACAGGGATGAACACCTGTCTGTGCTGTTATTTGTATGGGGCACCCATATTTTACCAGTATTCATCACCAGCATGAATATCGAAGAACTGGCTCATCTGCCACAGTTAAAACCCTATCGAGCAAAAGTCACGATTAACATGCAGGTGCTGGAAAGTAATAATCCTTTTTATCAGGTAGAGCAAGTGCAACGCATGGTGATGTCTGCATCAAACCTGCTCAACCTGCCATTACCATTTTAGCGGAGACCCGAATGCGCAGAAAAGGCTCCAGATATGAAAACACACGTGCCTTCAGTGATGCAAAAGGCTTCTCTGGATTGACCCAACGGGAGCTAACTTCTCCACCGGGTATCGTTGAACATACTGTATTGCATAGCGACCGACTCGATCAACTCGCACACAGCTACTATCAGGCAGACCGTCGCTGGTGGCGATTGATGGATGCTAATGCCGAATTTCTGTATGGCTTCGAATTACTCGATAAAGAAATGCAGGGTGATGTATTAGCTATTCCTGCATCCAGGGAGGCCGTCAAATGAACCTCGCCAGTTTACTCGATTTAAATACCAGGAATAGCGGCGAATGTATCGTGAAAATTGGCGGATCTGAATTTTCAGAATTTTATGAAAACCTGCAGACAACAACGGTCAGCCTGAAGCGTAAAGATAGTGCTGAAGCAAGTCTGACATTTGCAATGATGAGAGATAACACAGGAGGCTGGCCACTAATCGAAGACTCTCGCGTTAGAACCTGGGCGCAGATCGAAATTATTGTTGTTTTTGGTGAAGCAGAGATACCATTTTTCAGTGGCTACATCCGGGAAATCAGTTCCGATATACCCGAAACAGGAAACCTCGCCACGGTCACCCTGATTTGTCAGGACATTTTCATCGCAATGGATAGAAATTGCCACCGGGTCACCTGGGATGAAGATAGAGATAGCCTGGATATCATTCGTGAAGTTATTACCCCCTATGGCCTGACACTGAATACAGACCTGCAATCAGGCTCTGTTGACAATATCCATCAGAACAAAACAGATTATCGTTTCATCCGCGAGCTGGCAGAACAAAATCAATACGAATGGTACCTGCGAGACTTAGCCGATGGCAGCAGAGAACTATATTATGGCCCTCCGCGCCTGTCAGCCGAACCCGGCAATCAGAAGTTAATGATTCATGCCGGAAAAGCAACAAACTGTCTGACTTTTAATATCAGTTTTGACGGTTATCAACCCGACAGTATTCGACAGGAAGCAGCAGCACAAACTGGCACAGAGATAGAACAGATCAGCCATGCCCCATCACTGGAATTATTTGGCACGGAATCAGCAGATTCAACCCAAAGCGGGCTCAATAATTTTGAATGGTGCCTGCCACCCGGAGATGGAAACAATCAGCAAAGAGCAAATGATCGTGCACAGGGGCAGGCAGAACAGCGCTCATTCAAACTGAAAGCACATGGCAAATTAGATGGCACTGCATTTGGCGCATTATTAATGCCAGGAAGCGTGGTTGAAGTAGGTGGCACCGGCATTCATAACGGTCGATGGTACGTGGACACCGCTTCTCATGCATTAGATTCTTCCGGTTATTTTGTCAACTTTGAATTGATTCGTAATTCTTCCGCAGGCGATGAAATCAGTGATAGCCATATTCTGGCAGGAGTCATCTGATGGAATCACAATTGCAGCAGGTTATCACACAGTCTCAGGAGCTATATTTCGGGAAATATCGCGGTGTAGTCATCGATAATCAGGATCCAGAACAACGCGCAAGACTGATTATCAGGGTTCCTTCTATCTTAGGCAGTGAAGCTCAAACACATTGGGCAGAACCTTGTTTACCCTTTGGAGGACTGACCGACCAGGGATTATTTATGGTGCCTGAAGTAGATGCTCATGTGTGGGTTGAGTTTGAAGCAGGAAACATCAACAACCCAATTTGGACAGGCACCCTGTGGCAACAGACTGATGACGTTCCCACCGAAGCTGCCGACCGCTCTCCACATATGCGTCAGCTTAAAACCCCTTCTGGACATATCCTTTCATTCGATGATACCGATGGCGAAGAAGAAATCCGTCTGTTCCATACAGCTGATGCAGAATTAAAAATTGATCCTGAAGGAGTGGTACAAATTACAGATGCAGATGGGGCAATGCTGACCATGGATGCAGCTAATTCTTCCATAAAAATTGAGGACAGCAATGGCAATACCATCGTTATGGAATCTTCCGGCACAACCGTCTCCGATAGCAACGGCAATGAAATAAAGATGGAGGGTGGCGGAATAACAGTGAGTAGCAGCGCCACCATAAACATTGAAGGCAGCATGATTAATATTGGAGGAGCGGGAGGAGAACCACTGATCAAAGGACAAAGTTTTCTGAGCCTGTTTGCCACTCATATTCATACTTGCACCGCCCCTGGGGCACCCACGTCACCACCTATACCTCAAGGTGAATTTATGACCCTTAGCATGACAAACAAGGTGACATGAAATGGCCAGACTAACCAGAACACGCATCAATAACCGGGATTACATGAGCTTCCCATTTAGCATCGGAGATCAGGGCTCGACAATTAGCAGCAGAAATCAGCATGTCAGGGAACAGATCGAACAAATTCTGTTTACCAGTCCTGCAGAACGCTGGTATCGACCCGAATTTGGCATCGGTGCCATGTCCATGGTTTTTGAACCTAACCATACCGGGCTGTGGGAACTGGTCAAAAAACGTTTATTAGCAACACTTGCAGATGCTTTGAAAGGTGAAGTTTTAGCAGAGTCTCTCTCCGTCGAAGTAGATGGAGAAAATGAAAAAATTAAAATCCTGATCAGCTATCAGATGGCTGCTTTACAGCACTCTGAAAAACTTGAATTTATACTTAATGGAGATGAATGATGGCAGATGAACCCGTCGCCCAGCTTAAGTATTCACCAGGTTGTGGAGATTGTGCAAAACGCCAGGTCGAATTACCTGCACCTTTGCCAGAAATTGGAGATGATTTCGACTGGGATATCAGAGATTATGACGGTTACCGCCTGTTCATGCTGGAAGAATTGGCCGCTCGATTTCCTGAACGTCATAACTGGACACCCGCCGAAATGGAAGTGGTACTGGTTGAAAGCCTCTCAGTGGTACTCGATCAACTGTCAGATATGCATGATCGAATTCAGGCTGAATCTTTTCTGGAAACAGCTAGAAGACCTGATACGGTACGCCGCATGCTGGAAATGATCGGCTACAACCCAGTTCTTCACACTGACCCCAAATTATTAAAGGACATTGCAGACGACTCCATCGACAACAATCAGAAACTGGAAATGTTATGGAGTTACTACCCTCACCTGATGCAACAGGCAAAACAACAGGGCCCTCAGTCTATTCATCAGCAACACCGCATAGTTACCCTGCAAGATTATAAAACTCAGTTACTGGAGCACCCCCTGGTACTGGACATTGATGCTTATAGTCGCTGGAGTGGATCATGGAATACACATTTTGTCGTCACCCGCCTTATCAACAATCTTCATCTGGACGATATTTTAAGCAGGGAAAATATTATCCCGGATGCTCAGGATATGGAAACCCAGTTTGCCCAGTTCAATCAGCAATTCCAGAACTATTATCAACAACAGGAAATTCAGTCCATTCCCGATATCGAGGGCCGCACTACACGTTTTTTATTACAGGAAATCATCAACAGACAACGCATGATCGGTCAGGAAGTGATATTACAGGATGCCACTCTGGTGGGGATCGTGTTATCGATTTCTATCCGTATCAGCGCAAACTACTATCACTCAGAAATTAATGATGCCATCGATTATGCACTGATAAATCAGACAGATGGTTTTTTTGCACCCGGTTACTTACAGTTTGGTGAAGATGTAGTGGCCAGCGACATTATTGAAGTGCTGATGTCACTGGATGGTATCGAGTCTGTATGCATCAATCGCATGAAACGTATTGGTTCTACTTATGCCGATCAATCAGGCAGTGGACGAATCGTGCTGCAAGGGCATGAAGTCGCCGTGCTTGAAAACAAAACCAGCACCCCTCAACACGGCTCACTCAAGCTGGTATTGCATGGAGGCCAGGCGGGATGAAATTAATCGATAAAAAAGATTTAACCCGATGGAACCGTGCAGGTCTCAGTCAGTTTCAATATATTGATGGCAATGCTATTACCTATCTGGAAACCCTACGCCAAAAACTACAACAAGAATACACACATCAGGATTCATTACAGTGGACAGAGTTAGCCACACGTTTCCCCGAACTAAATAGCGAAACAGCATATCAAACATCAAAACGTTTAAAGCAGCAATATTATGATGATCGACGGGATTATGCATGGGAAATTGTCAGAACATTTTCCCGTAGTGCTCATGTACTGGGCGAGTATATCAATGCCTATGCTAATGAAGCTTATCTACCCACAGCCGTAGAATGGAATAATGTACGCAAACTGGTCGCCCTGCTGGACTACAGACCTTCTCCTCCAGCATCTGCTGAAACCTATATCGCCCTACTGCTAAAACCAGGTGAAAGTGGAATTATTGAACAGGGTTTTGCGGTAAAAAATAAACCGGCTAAAGGTGAATCCACTGTTATTTTTGAAACCCGACAAAAGCTGGAAGGCAATGCATTAATTAACAACCTTCACCTAAAGGACTGGAATAAAAACCCCAAACCTCTTATTTTTTCCAAAAAGAAAAAGAAATCCATTGAAGTAACCTTTCTATTACAAAATATTGAAGAAGATATCAGCGTAGGTGATAAAGGAATTTTAGCGACCGACAATGAAGCAGTTGCGGTAAAGGTGAACGCTATTCAAAGCGATTCTCAAAACAGAATTAAACTTAAACTTTTATCCAGAAAAAATTTAAACAACTTCACCCTGCACAATACAACACTCTACCTGCACCCCTCATTCGTTGACGCTCCCTTACCCAATGGAATTAATAGTGCCATAGTCAATAAAAAAGGAGTGCTCAGTGAAAATGAAATTATTTTTGGTAAAACCTCTTTAGGCTGGCAGGTTAGAAAGGTTATAAAAAATGAATTAGGGTATCTTCAATTTAATGAGAGTACTCCATCCGTCAAAAAGAATGAACAACTATTC
>JABHSO010000210.1 GCA_018669845.1 Gammaproteobacteria bacterium
GCCGTTCCTTTTTACCCATATTACAGCCCCCAGTTTCGGTTACCTGTAATATGAGTCAACGATACTAAACTGCTACTCCTTATGGTTACATTTAATTTGAGTCAATTCGCCCAGAAGGTAACCAAGGGTTTCGATTGGTGTTATTTGGCAAACCTTCAGACCTTTGAAGCGAGATAACAGTGCCTGTTTTTTACGAACCTGGTGTGGTTGGGAGTTATTCATTTCATCGATGTCGAGTCTGTCACCTAGAATGAGATGACGGCTATTTACAGCCGCATTTACGAGATCTTCTCCCTGTAAAGTGTGAGTTATAATGCTATTGAAACCGGCGTCTTCTCCAACAGGAAAGCCGCCTGGCCAGAAATCTGCGGCTGCAACATCAGCACAGGCGCCCAGGGCATCGGGACAAAACTTGCACCGGGTTTCTATATCCCAATTGTTTTCGTCTTCCCAAAAACTATTGTATTCATATTCTCTGGTTCGGCCATCAGTAGTTTCAGCCCTGATTTTGCCGGGGTTTCCATAGCCTCGATAGCGAAAAACAGTCAGCTCGTCTTCAGCTAAACCCATTTCATCCAGCACTTTCCAGGATTTTGTCAGTCTGGATTGGCCGCCACAAACCATGGCCAGGCGATACCTGCAGTATTGATTCACACGAGGATCTATTTTTGACAAGTTATGAACTGCATTCAGGTCACAGGGTTTGGCAATAATGGCAAAAGGTTCCTGCATTTCCAGTGCTTGTATGAACCCATCAAGTGGCGAGGTTGGGCCGTAGCGAGATGAGCAGTTACTAATCACTTCCGGGTTTGTCCTGCTTTTATAACTTTGGTTTCGCAGAGGCTTTATTGGATTTGCACCAATATGGTAGACAAAATTTATCTTATTTTCTTCAAGTAAATGAATGGACAGAGAAGTCAATACACCACCGGTTGCTGCCTGGAAGCGAGTATTAGAAGTGCCGGACCAGGCTTTTTGCAATCGATAATATTTACCCCAGACAGGATCATGTTGAATAGTCGCTGATGATTCAGTATCACTACGAGCTTCTACTCTGATTCCGGGGCAACTGTTTAATAATACTTCTTGTTGTTGATCGGTCAGTACATCAATATTTGTTGGCCGGATACTTCCCTGAGTATTCATCTGCATTGATACCAAACCATCAGAAACAGACTCACACAATCCGCAACCGATACATAAACCGTTTTGTATTACATCGATAATTTTGGGGTATTGTAATGTCATTGTTACATTCTCCCTTCGGAATTACTCTGGTGTCAATTAATGACTGGCTGAGATTGGAGGAAGCCGACCTGAACGACAGGTATTCACGATACCAGTCGTTGTTCTAAAGCCTCGATGAATACGGGCTATGTACAAACTGCTGCGGTTCCTGACAGGCTGTAGTGATCGGCATGTCCATGGACTGAAGGAGCCATTCAGGAAGTTGATTTGTTCACAGCTTTTCGGATATACATTATAGAGAGCATTATGAAAGTAAATCAACGAGTCTACCCCCTTGATACCAGAATGGTTCCGATCAGGCCCAGTGGGATCAGCAGTATTAGCAACAATGGCCTGAGATAGCTGGCAAATACCATGGCCAGCAATAGCTATTCAAATCTGTTTCAACAAGATATGTCAGTCGGAAATACATACTGTGATGAGCAAGTTTTTAAATTCATATGATGCATCAAGGTCTTGTGTGGACTTCTGTGACTCAACTGATTTATCCAGCATAATATTGAGGTAATTACCCCAGGACTTAATGGATTGACTATGAAATAAAAATGTCTATCGCCTACTTCACCTTTTAACGCTCTGCTGCGTTATCAGGATATGATACGCTCAGTTTTTTTAATAGTTTTTATTAGCCATGAATATAGCCATACAGGGGATAAGGGGGTCTTATCATCATGCAGTAGCAGACATTTTATTTCCCGCTGCAAAAATTACTACTTGCACCAACTTTTCTGATATCCCTCCTTTACTGATTGAGAAACAGGCAGATGCGGCCGTGATGGCAATAGAGAACTCTATTGCCGGAGCAATACTGCCAAATTATGCATTAATCGATGAGTATAATTTGCAAATAACCGGGGAATATTACCTGCCTATTCAACACCAGTTAATGGCATTAAAGGGGCAGAGTCTAACTGATATTAAGGAAGTATGGTCGCATCCAATGGCTCTGGAACAGTGCCGAAAATTCTTTCGTAATCACCCTGATATCAAACTGATAGAAGAAAAGGATACGGCTGAAGTCGCGCTTATTATTCAACAAAAACAATTAATGGGTATTGCCGCAATAGCTGGAAAAAATGCCGCGCAAATATATTCATTAAACATTATTGCCAGTGACATCCAGACACACCCGGAAAATTATACGCGTTTTGTTCTGCTGGAGAATGCAAGTTTTCAAGAGACAACAGAGTTCAATAAAATATCCCTGAAGTTTACTTTGCCACATCAGGTGGGTGGTCTGTTTCATATTTTAGAAGTATTGAATGATAATAATCTGAGTATGAGTAAAATCCAGTCCTTACCTATTGTGGATAAGCCCTGGGAATACGCTTTTTTCGTAGATGTTCATGTCACAGAGGAAAAACTGTTCTACCAGGCAGAAAAGGAAATAGTTAAACTTGTTAATGAAATAAAAGTTCTAGGCCAATATAAAAACAATCGCCCGACATAAGGTGCAATCCTAACAACCAAAGTATAGGAAATATTAAGAACCTATACACAGTTGTCAATATTCAAAATCTTCTCCAGCATTACATCTATTTTCCTTTTAATAACTGAAATTTCCTGCAACTCTACCCACCTAAAATAGTAAGGTAAATATTATGGAGATAAACGAAAGTGAGCCCCCGATGCAGTGTCGGAAAAGTCAACGTTACTGTCAAAATCAGACTCCTGGGTTAGTCTGGGATAAGTCTTGATGTGAACTGGAATACTCGACCATAATTGCCGGTGCCTATATCCTGTCAGGAATTGCTCCTGTGGGTTGAGAGTGGTACTTACAGATCAACTCCTTAATATCTACTATTCTATTCAAGCATTAACATATATATGGTCTAATCGTAGTAATGTTTGAGAGAGTAGGGAGTTTACTGATTTTTATGTCGGAAAGAGATTTTAAGGTATTGAGATGTAGTTCTATGTCAGAACTCAATTTACTGCTTCAAAAATACTCAATTGATGGATGGAAGCCGATTGGAGGTACTGAAGTGTTTGAAGGTAAATTTGTTCAGCCAATCAAAATCACTTTTGATCTGGATGATACTGAAGAAATCACGCAAGAAGTTATTCAGGAAAATATTGAGAAATGATGGGTTTGGGTTCAATTCCTGTCATCTGTCAAAAAGATATTTTGTCGGTGCGAGTGGATTCTAATCACCGCTAATTGCTTTGTGCAACAAAGCAAAATACCCACCAATAAGATATTACAAAGTCTGTCACAATCCTGTCACAGTAGAGAGCTGAAAATTGTTATGAATGTAGTTCTTGAATGATGTTAGAATTATATTTCTTCTAACCTTAGGACTAGATCATCAAAGAAAGGAAGTACCTTAAAGCCTTGTAAACAAAGGCTCTAAGTGAGTGTTGATTAATACGTTTTCTTCTATATAATACGCTTCCTGATTTATAGGCACGTAGCTCAGTTGGTTAGAGCACCACCTTGACATGGTGGGGGTCGGTGGTTCGAATCCACTCGCGCCTACCAAATTTTATTTGGTAGCTTAGCAATACTCACCACGAAGCACACGAAGTACACGAAGACGAATAGTTAATAATATTTCTTCGTGCTCTTCGTGTGCTTCGTGGTTAATAGACTCTATTGAGCTTTAAACTTAAGCTCTAGAATTTGATTAACAAGTGGCCTTTGGTATTGGTCACCACTGATGCAGGAATCAATATGCCTCAAATAACTCTCCCTGACGGTTCTGTCCGTAATTTCGATCAATCCGTTTCCGTAATGGATGTTGCTGCTGATATTGGACCTGGCCTCGCTAAGGCTACTCTTGCTGGCAAAGTCGATGGTAACGTGGTTGATGCATCATTTGTTATGGACTCTGATGCGACTCTCGCTATTATTACCAGTCGTGATGATGAGGCTCTTGAACTTATGCGTCATGATGCTGCTCATGTTATGGCCCAGGCAGTACAGGAGTTATTTCCCGGCACACAAGTTACTATCGGACCCTCCATCGAAAATGGTTTTTATTACGATTTTGCTCGGGATGAAGCGTTTACTCCGGAAGATCTAATAAAAATTGAACAGCGAATGCATGAAATTGTAAAACGTGATCTGCCCATTGTTCGTGAAGTAATGGATCGTGATAATGCTAAAAATGCATTTTCTAATCTGGGTGAGAAATTTAAAGTAGAAATCATCAATGACATAATTCCTGAAGGGGAAGAAGTTTCCATTTATCGTCAGGGTGACTGGTTTGATGTTTGTCGCGGCCCGCACTTGCCTTCAACGGGTAAGCTTGGCAAAGGCTTCAAATTAATGAAGCTGGCTGGTGCCTACTGGCGTGGTGATTCTAACAATGAAATGTTGCAGAGAATTTATGGAACAGCCTGGCCAGATAAAAAACAGTTAAATGCATATCTGCATCGTCTGGAAGAAGCAGAAAAGCGTGATCATCGTCGAATCGGAAAGAAAATGGATTTATTCCATATTCAGGAAGAAGCACCAGGTGAAATTTTCTGGCACGACAAGGGTTGGACAATTTATCAGACTATTCAGCAATATATGCGTAAGAAACAACGCGAGTATGGTTATCAAGAGATAAATACACCTCAAATCGTTGACTTTTCTCTATGGGAAAAATCTGGTCATGCCGCCAAATTCAGTGATGATATGTTTACTCTGGAAGCTGAAGGTAGACAATTTGCCATCAAACCTATGAACTGTCCCTGTCATATTCAGGTGTTTAATCAGGGTTTGAAAAGCTATCGTGATCTGCCATTAAGACTGGCCGAGTTTGGTTCCTGTCATCGTAATGAAATGTCCGGTGCGTTGCATGGATTGATGCGTGTACGTGCATTTGTTCAGGACGATGCGCATATTTTCTGTACCGAAGATCAAATTCAGAGCGAAGTTTCTGACTTCATGGATTTCTTACACGAGGTGTATGAAGCTTTTGGGTTTACAGAAATTATTTACCGTTTATCAACTCGTCCTGAAAATCGTGTAGGAAGTGATGAAGATTGGGATAAGGCTGAAAAAGCATTAGCTGAAGCAATGGATGCAAAGAAGCTCGACTGGAGTTTGTTACCGGGTGAAGGTGCTTTTTATGGTCCTAAGATTGAATTTACTTTAAAAGATTGTATTGGACGAGAATGGCAATGCGGCACAATTCAGGTCGATTTTTCTATGCCTGGAAGACTGGATGCACAATATGTGGATGAAGATGGTTCGCGTCAGGTTCCTGTCATGTTGCACCGAGCAATTTTAGGTTCGTTCGAACGTTTTATTGGTATTTTGATCGAACAGCACGAAGGTAAAATGCCGTTCTGGTTAGCACCCGTTCAGGCCGTTTTAATCAATATTACGGACAAACAGGCTGAATATTCGAAAAAAATTGAGAAATTACTCAAAAAACAGGGTGTTAGGGTCATTTCTGACTTGAGAAATGAAAAGATCGGCTTTAAAATTCGCGAGCACACTATGCAGCGTATTCCTTATCTCCTGGTAACAGGTGACAGGGAGATGGAAAATGGTGAAGTTTCTGTTCGAACTCAGGGTGGTGATGATTTGGGAAGCATGACTATTGAAAGTTTTGTTTCACTCGTTAACGCATAATTTTAGAGGTTCGAATAGATTTTGTTGAAATTGTTGGAGGAGCATTCCAATCGCAGATGATAAACAAGCTCGTTTAAACGACGAGATACGAGTTCCTGAAGTCCGTTTAATCGATCAGGATGGTGAACAGCGAGGTATTGTAAAAATACAGGAAGCGTTACAGTTAGCTGAAGAAGTTGATCTGGATCTGGTAGAAATCGTACCAAACTCAAAGCCACCTGTATGCCGTTTAATGGATTACGGTAAGTTCAAGTTTCAGCAAAAGAAAAAGTTGCATGATCAGCGCAAGAAACAGCGCCAGGTACAAATTAAGGAAATTAAGTTCAGACCCGGTACTGAAAAAGGTGATTATGACGTAAAAATCAGAAAACTAACCGAATTTCTGGAAGCTGGAGATAGAGCGAAAGTAACAGTTCGATTTCGTGGCCGGGAAATGGCTCACATGGAAATAGGACGCGATTTACTAAAACGCGTTGGTGAAGATTTAATTGAAATAGCTACTGTGGATCAGTACCCACAGTCACAGGGACGCCAGATGACAATGTTGATGGTGCCCAAAAAGAAATAACTTAATCAACTGTTAAGCTTGCAGTTTATTAGCGCGATAACGGCGTCAAAAATGCTCATGTATGCTTTATACACTGCGCGCTTTTTCCTTGTTTTCGCACAAATAACCTACAATCTAAACAGTTGATTGTTAGAATAGCTAGTGTGAAATTCTCTAGCAAATTGTATACCCAAAGACGCAGACTCCGGCGTCCAGGGTTTTTTATTGTGTTTTATTAATTATCGAACGGGAGTTTGAAATGCCAAAAATTAAATCGTGTCGAGGTGCTTCCAAGCGCTTCAAACGTAATGCGGCGGGCAACTATAAAAGAGGCCAGTCTCATTTACGTCATATTCTCACTAAAAAGAGTAGTAAGCGTAAACGCCAGTTAGGCGAGATGCTTGAAGTTGATGCTAATGACGTGCGCGCTGTACGTCGCATGTTACCTTATTCATAGGAGTGAGAAATGCCTAGAGTTAAACGTGGTGTACAAGCACATGCCAGTCATAAAAAAGTGCTGGATAAAGCTAAAGGTTACCGTGGTGCCCGTAGCAGAGTTTTTCGTGTAGCAAAACAGGCTGTAACTAAAGCCGGTCAATACGCTTATCGCGATCGTAAGCAGAGAAAACGTCAATTCCGTACTTTATGGATTGCCCGTATTAATGCAGCTGCGCGTGAAAATGGAATGTCTTACAGTGTTTTCATGAATGGACTGAAAAAAGCAGCTATTGAAGTTGATCGTAAAGTTCTGGCTGATATCGCTGTATTTGATAAGCCTGCTTTTACTGCTCTGGTTGAAAAAGCCAAAGCTGGTTTAGAAGCCGCTGCTGCTTAAACAGCTTAAATAACGGGCACATTTCTGTGCCCGTTATTTCCTCATATTTATCAATCTGTAGTTTATCAACGTGACTTACTCATTGTGTCTGAATTAAATTCTTTATTACAATCTGCCACAGCTGAGATTGAAGCTGTTACAGATTTATTATCACTGGACCAACTTCGGGTTGGATATCTCGGTAAAAAAGGCGAAGTTACTTCGCTGTTAAAAAATCTGGGGAAATTACCCGGAAATGAAAGGCGAGAGGCCGGTCAGGAAATCAATAAGGTAAAGCAAGCCATTCAGCAGATGCTGGAAGATCGTAAAATTGTGCTCAACGAGGAGCAGATTAATGCGAAATTGGCTGCAGAAACTATCGATGTCACTTTACCTGGTCGAGGTCTGGAGAAAGGTGGTTTACATCCGGTCACTTTGACCATGACACGCATCGAAAAGATGTTTGGGAAGCTGGGCTTTGATGTCGCTGTTGGTCCTGAAGTCGAAGATGATTTTCACAATTTTGAAGCATTGAATATTCCTGCTCATCATCCTGCAAGAGCGATGCATGATACTTTTTATTTCGATGCTAATACATTATTAAGAACACACACTTCTCCGGTTCAAATCAGAACTCTGGAAAAACAGAAACCACCTGTAAGAGTTATCGCACCAGGTCGAGTTTATCGCTGTGATTCGGATTTAACACACACGCCCATGTTTCACCAGGTGGAAGGGTTAGTGGTTGATGAAAATGTCTCTTTCGCTGATTTGAAAGGAACATTGCATGAATTTCTAAAAATGTTTTTTGAACAGGATGATCTTAAAACACGTTTTCGTCCTTCTTATTTTCCTTTCACAGAACCTTCTATGGAAGTGGATATAAGTTGTGTAATGTGCGAAGGAGAAGGTTGTCGAGTTTGTAGTCATACGGGATGGCTTGAAATACTAGGTTGCGGAATGGTGCATCCTGAAGTGTTCAAGAAAACGGGTATGGATACCGAAGCATTTACTGCTTATGCCTTTGGATTAGGGGTGGAGCGTATGGCTATGTTACGTTATGGCGTGAATGATTTACGCCTGTTTTTTGAAAATGATTTGCGCTTTTTGCAGCAATTTTCCTGAGTAGGTCCAAGTGTTCCTTCAACATAATAATTACGGGTTCAGCGGCCCTGTGGTGTTTCGCAGCAAGGCGCAGCGCGAAGGCAACGGTTATTCCTTTGGCAAGCACTGCAACACGGCTGCGGGACACCACAGGGCCGCCCTTCGGGTTAGCTTGTCAACGCCCACAGACTGTGTTGCACCTCTTGACAAGGGAGCGGCCATTGTCTGCGAGGTGCGCCTTGCTGTGAATGTTGACAAACTAACTGAACTCGCAATTATTATATTGAAGGAGCACTGAAATGAAAATTAGTGAAAACTGGTTAAGAGAATGGGCTAACCCCAAATTAAATACCGATCAACTGGTTTCTCAGTTAACCATGGCTGGTCTTGAGGTTGATTCTGTAGAATCGGCTGCGCCTGAATTTACACAGGTTGTCGTGGCTGAAGTAATGAGTTGCGAACAGCATCCTGATGCAGACCGTTTAAACCTGTGTAAAGTTAATGATGGAAGTGATCAGCTCGTACAGGTTATCTGTGGTGCTAGCAACGTAAAAACAGGTCTTAAAATTGCATTTGCCCAGGTGGGAGCAGAACTTCCTGGCTTTAAAATTAAAAAAGCTAAACTTCGCGGCGTAGAATCTTTCGGCATGATCTGTTCAGAGAAAGAACTACAGTTATCTGAAAACTCGGAAGGTATCATGGAATTGCCTGCCGATGCTCCAATAGCCATGCCGTTATCCGATTACCTCCAGCTTAATGATACTCTCATAGAAATAGATCTGACACCGAACCGTGGTGACTGTTTGAGTATTGCCGGAGTGGCGAGAGAAGTTTACGCGAATAATGAAATTGATTCGATTCAATCTGATGTTGCAGAGATCCAGCCTGAGATAGATGATATCTTTAGTGTTGAACTGGAAAACAAGTCAGCCTGTCCACGTTATGTTGGTCGAGTAATCAAGGGTGTAAAGGCAGGTGCTGAAACACCTTTATGGATGAAAGAGAAATTAAGGCGCTGTGGGTTAAGGTCCATAAGCCCTGTTGTGGATGTGACTAATTTTATTATGATGGAATTAGGTCAACCGATGCATGGTTTCGATCTGGATAAATTAAACGGTGGTATTCGAGTTAGAAATGCTACCGCTGGTGAAAAAATAACCCTACTAGACGGCTCTGAAGTTGAGTGTAGAGATGATACGCTGGTAATAGCGGATCATAAGGAGCCTGTTGCTATAGCAGGAATAATGGGTGGTCTGGATTCTTCTGTTGACGATAATACTCAGAATATTTTATTGGAATCAGCCTTTTTCAGTCCAAGCTTTATCGCCGGTAAAGCCAGAAGTTATGGGTTACATACCGATTCTTCTCACCGGTTTGAAAGGGGAGTAGATTCTCAACTTCAAATTAAAGCGATTCAGCGTGCAAGTGCCTTATTAATCGACATTGTGGGTGGCCGTGCAGGTCCGCTTATTCACCAGTTTTCAGATGATAATTTACCGGTTAATCCAGAGGTTCATTTACGACATCATCGTATTGAAAGGTTGTTAGGAATAACAGTAACTGTAGAACAGGTTGCTAACATCCTTAAAAAACTTGAAATGAGCGTTATGGCTGAGTCAGAGGGATGGTTAGTTAAAGCACCTTCGTATCGCTTTGATATTAATTTAGAAGCTGATCTGATTGAAGAGATTGGCCGTATTATAGGCTATGACAATATCCCTGGAACCAAAGAATCTGCACATGTGTCTGTGGCAAGCTTTTCAGAAAAAGAGGTCAGTGAAAACCAGTTAAGAGATTTATTAGTCTCGCAGGGGTATCACGAAGCCATAACATATTCATTTGTCTCCCCAGAGTTACAGAATATATTGCATCCTCAGCAGCAAACATTGTCTTTAGCAAATCCAATTTCAGCAGACATGTCAGAAATGAGAACGCGCCTTTTGCCAGGTCTTATTCAAGCTGTGCAGCATAACTTAAACCGTCAACAGTCTCGTATCAGGTTATTTGAAACCGGTTTATGTTTTACACCAGAGGGTGATGATTTAACGCAACGATCGCACATTGCTGGCGTAATTACGGGATTATCTGAGAGTGAAAGCTGGGTTAGTTCCAAACAGCCTGTTGATTTCTATGATATTAAAGGGCATCTGCAGAGTTTAATGAATTTAGCCGATGAACAGGCATTTGAATTTAGAGCTGGAAGTAATGAAATATTACACCCAGGACAGTCTGCAGACGTATATTTCAAGGGTAATTTAATCGGCTTTATTGGAGCTTTACACCCTGCTGTGCTTAAAAGTTTAGATATTGATCAAAATCTATTTGTGTTTGAAGTAGAGACACAAAGCTTGACTCAATCTGAATTAGCTGAATTTAGTGAGCTATCTAAATTTCCTTCGATAAGAAGGGATCTGGCATTGATCGTTGATGAGCATATTCCTGTTCAAGAGCTGATTAATACAGTAAATAAAATTAAATCTGAAATAATACAAGACGTATTCGTATTTGATGTCTATACTGGAAAGGAAGTTATAATTAATCGAAAAAGTATCGCTTTGGGCTTGATTTTACAGGGTTTTTCACGCACTCTTACTGATAAGGATGTGGATGAAACAGTAACTCATGCCTTGCAAATACTAGAAAAAGAACATAATGCAGTCTTGAGGTAAAGTACACATGTCGTTGACCAAAGCTGATATGGCCGAAATGCTGTTTGACGAGCTTGGTCTCAATAAACGTGAAGCCAAAGAGATTGTTGAACACTTTTTTGAAGAAGTAAAAGTAGCACTAGAAACAGGTCATCAGGTTAAATTATCTGGATTTGGGAATTTCCTGACCAGAGCAAAAGCTGAACGTCCTGGGCGTAATCCCAAAACGGGTGAAGAAATTCCGATTTCTGCTCGAAAGGTAGTCACTTTTAGACCTGGACAAAAATTAAAAATAAGAGTTGAGGCGTATGCTGGAAGCGAGCAATAATAACGAATTACCTGTAATTCCTGGTAAACGTTACTTCACTATTGGTGAAGTCGCTGAACTGTGTGATGTTAAACCTCATGTTTTACGTTATTGGGAACAGGAATTTCCACAATTAAAACCCGTTAAACGCCGGGGAAATCGTCGCTATTATCAACGCCACGATGTTTTATTGATACGTCAAATCAGATCTTTGTTATATGATGAAGGTTTTACAATTGGTGGTGCCAGACAGCGTCTGGAAGGTGATGATGCCAAAGATGATATCAATCAAAGTCAGCAAATTATTAAACAAACACTCGTAGAATTAGAAGAACTTCTCCACATTCTCAAAAGATAAACCTACCTTATATAAATATTCGGGGCGTAGCGCAGTCTGGTAGCGTACTTGTCTGGGGGACAAGTGGTCGTCGGTTCAAATCCGGCCGCCCCGACCAATTTTTTACCAATGTAAATCTTATAAGTTAATTAATTAATATTTCATAGATATGCTTGCTAAGTTAACTTATGTTAATTATTATTTAATGGCTTAA
>JABHSO010000172.1 GCA_018669845.1 Gammaproteobacteria bacterium
CATGCCCAACAACCAGTCGCAACGGGAACGGCTCACAGCTGCTTCGTAGAGTCCTTTGTAATCCTTGTTGGAACGAATCTGTTTAAAGGCTCTGCGTATACCATTTTGGGTGAGATCCTGCAGCCACACACGTTGTGTAGGACCATTCCATCCCATCTCTAATAATATTTCATCAATCAATAACTGTCCTTCACGGTCTGGGTCACCGGCATTTGTAACTTCAGTGGCGTTCTTGAGTAATCCAGCAATAATAGTCAATTGTTGTTTAGCATCACCTCTGGGATTCAGTATCCACCGTTTTGGGATGATGGGAAGATCCTCAAGTCGCCACACCTTAGTCCCTTTCTGGGTGGTGGGTACGTTTTCTGCAAGATAGCTATCCGGCATTGCCTGTTCATACATATGTCCGAAGGCCCAGGTAATGGTCCAGTTGTCACAGTGAATGCATCCATTCCCTTTGCGGCCACCTCCCAAAGCATCGGCGATAGTTCTTCCTAGTGAGGGCTTCTCTGCAATAATCAGTTTCATTTTGAGGTGGTAGAGTATTCGCTAAATAGTCTTTATTTTACTGGGTGGGTTGGTGGCTATGTCCGAATTATTAGCGGCAGCCTCAAAAAGATTTCTACAGACGTCTAAAAATCGCTCAGACATAATCGTTTTGAATGATACTTCAAAAAGAACAAAAGGGAAGGAGAGTGATACTGATTCATTTACTCTGGAACCTCAGTAATATGGAGTAGCGATCGCATTATGATGCTGCAGTAAAGCAAAACTACAATTCAGGTCGTAAATAGGTTCATCCTAAGTCCGGCAGAAACTTCGGCACAATGTAAACCCGTAGAAAGAATGCAGTTCGTGTTCGCCAACTGATTAGATGGAGGCTATTTAATACGGTCATTCGTGAGAGGTTATGATTTTGGGTGATTACCATTCCATTAGCCTGTGGACTTAGCGGCCGTTGCAACTAGAATAGAAAATTGGTTCTAGGCAACACACAGGAGCTGTTCCTAATAGGTTTCCTTTCACAGATATCCACAGATCTGAATGGTAGGTGTAATATCTGGATTGCTCAGACGTTTACATATTAACGAAATATAGAGAACACATGGAATCAATAGAATCTGATCCTATTGATTTATATGTAGCTAAGGAATCGAGTAGAAACCGGGTTTATACCAGCTGACAATAATCTGCATTGTATTGCATGGTCGTTATAATCAGATGGTACAGAGTTTTCTCAACACCCGATTCCGGTTACCCTACTTCAGGCTATTTTCAGATTTGAATCTTTCATCATTTGTTTCTCTTCCTTACGGATTTTACGGCGTCTGCGTTTAATCGGGTGAAAATGCAGGAACAGGGTTAGTGATGCGCCTGCTATCAGCAAAATGCCGGCGATAATGAAAGAGCCAGTAAATGATCCACTCTGCACCCGCAGTACTTCGGATGTGCGGCTCATAACGAAACCGCCTATGCCCCAGGCGGTGAACAGGATGCCGTAATTCATACCAAAATGTTCGATGCCCCACAAGTCCTTGCAGATGGCGGGAAATAACGCCAGGTTGGAACCATAGTTAAAACCGATGAAGGTCGTCAGTAATACCAGGATCAGTGCGCTATCGGATTGCCCTCCAATCACCGCCGCCGCGGTGAACATCAATAACGCCTGTAAAAACAACAGTGCTGTCAAGGTTGCATAACGGCCGTAATGGTCCGATGCGATGCCGGCTATAATGCGTCCACCTGCATTGCCTATGGCCAGTATAGCCACCGCAAGGAAAGCCTGTTCGCCGAGGCTGCTTTTGGCCAGCCCAGCGATACTGCTGATTACCATCAGTCCTGCGCCAGCGCCAATAAAATAAAGCAGCCAGGTCAGCCAGAAGCTGGGCATCTTAACTATTTCAGAGGGTGAAGCGGAAACATCAATAAAATCATCGCGTCGTTCAAGGTTATGTTCGCCAGGGTGACGGCGGTCAACGAAGTCCTTGGGCGTATAGTCCTCAGGTGGTGTTAACAGCATCGTGGATAAAAGGCTGACCAGTACAAAAAAACCGAGCCCAAAGGCCAGCATGGCATCCTGTAAACCCCACATGGCCAGTAGCCATGTAGCCAGTGGAGCGATATACACTGATGCTAGACCAAAGCCAGACACCACTATGCCAGCAATCTTACCTGTTTTGGAGGGTGAAAACCATTTCAGAGCAGCGGGAGTGGCCGCTGAGTAACCAAATGCGATACCTGCCCCGACCAGTACACCGAAGCCCAGTATCCAGCCCCAATATGCAGTAGTCGTCGATATCCAAAGAAAACCGAGGCCGACCAGCAGGCCACCGATGAACGCGGTGATACGTGGACCAAAGCGGTCTTGTATGTTGCCCGCCAGCACCATGGTACATGCGAATACAAGACAGCAGACTGCATAGGGATCATTCAGCGAAGTTAGGTCCCAGTTAAAACCATCCACCGCGCCGGATTGAATGGATTCCCGAATTGCACCTTTGAAGATACTCCAAGTATACAGTACACCCAAAGCAAGATTGATGCCGGTACCGGCACTGATGACCAGCAAGCCATGATCTTTCTGTTTATCGTACATAATATTTTTATATCCATAAATTATGCCTGGTTTATTATCCTCCGGCGCAGGAATAATCTGTGTCAGGGAGGTAATTGAGGTTAGTTAATAGTATAGCCACGAAAAAGAAATATGGATGGATTTTGTTCGCGTTCTTGATCTAGGATATGTTTGCTGAATGTAAGCAGTAGAAATGTTCTATTACAGTTTTTTCGGATCAATTTTCTTGTTGAAATAGGCGTTGAAGGTAGTACCAGTGAAATGCTATTAGTACAGCGTGTTTAGCTCAATTTCAAGTCTCCGGCGTCCAGCGCTGATATAAATCGAGTCTGCTCAAAAAAACTAACACAGTGAAATCATAATAAAAAGTACCTGAGAAATCACTGGGGTCAGAGATAAGTTAAATTTTAATATTACCTCGACTGTCTTTTTTCAATTGAGGTGATGAATGGGGGGGAGAATATGGATTGGTAAGTTATGGCACTTTGAAGGTATTTACTATTGTAAACAACGACTTGTATCGCCGTCGGGGTAGATCATCAAGTTAAATGAATACTCCGTACTTAAATGCCTGGGTAAAAATAAGAAGTATCGAATGGCTTCTTATCTGTACTGTAATGATATATTGGTTTCAGGGAGCAATAAGAGCTTTCTGGTTTCTCCATACCGGTCACTGGGGCCTTGGAAAGATTTTTTAATTGTAAATTCAGTAAAATCTGCAATATTTCAACTTAGTCCCTGACATGGACAAAGCGGTCATAGCATAAATTTCTGGAATAGGCTCATCACGACCCGAAGCTGCCATCTAAAATTGCTACAATTACATATTGCTCGTCATATGATACTGGTTCTTTCCAGCCATTTTAGCTTCGTACATAGCTTTATCAGCGTATGAAATTAGAGATTCAAAGCTGTCTGCATCATCAGGATAAAAAGATATGCCGATACTTGCAGTTAATGTTTCTTGGGTATCAACAGAATCTATAGGCTGCTTGACATAATACAAAATTCGTTCAGCAATCACTATAATTTCTGATGCAGAATTACAGTTAGGCAAAATAATGACAAATTCATCACCTCCATATCGACCGACTATATCAATTTCACGTACAGCATCTTTTAAGCGAAGGGACATCTCTACTAGGACAACATCACCAGTATCATGTCCATAGGTATCGTTAACTGCCTTAAAGCCATCTAAATCAAGAAACATAAAACCTGCTTGCTGGTTATATCGTTTTGCCTCAGCAATGATTCTTTTGGCCTCTCTTTTCAATAACACTCGATTTGGAAGTGTTGTCAGCCCATCAAATAAGGCCATCTTATCTAATTGATCCTGCATCCTTTTTCTTTGTGAAACCTCGGATTGCAGGTCGATGTTCTTTCCGGCTAATACCTCCAATGTTGTCGTTAATTCAATATTGGAAGTTTCCAGTTCTTTTGTACGATTCAGAATAGTTTCTTCTAATTCTGTTTGTTGCTGCTTTAATTCAGCATTAACCTTTTCAATTTCACTATTAGCTGATTTAAGCTGCATATTTGAAAATAAAGACTGCCAATGAAAGGCCAAAATAAATGGTATTATAAATAATAATGCTAAAAGCGAACTTAACAAATTACTCAATAAAGCATCTTGCAGAATTAATGAAATATGAGTAATTTCAATATCTGAAGCTGTCACATAACGAAACCCATCCTTCGTTTCTAGTGGTATAAATACACTACGAAACGTACCCCACTTATCCGTGTATTCAGCAAACTGTATTTTACCCGTTTCAAATGCATCGTTAAGTTGTTGTGGAGCATCATCATATACTGAATAATAGGGTGATGTGCTTTTTTTCAGTTGAATCTCTTCTTCGCTAACACTAGACGAGGAAAAAAGTAGCTTCTTTTTTTGTTGGATAAGCGTGTACACATAAACTAACTCATTTCTTTCAGCCAACTGAGTTAGTTTAATAGCATTACTCCAATCCTCGCCGGTAGAAACCGATGCCATACTCATTTCTTTTTGATGAAAGCCTTCTGGTAATATTAGTGGCGTGGACATTGCGCCATGGACAAGTTGCCTATCAAACTCATTCATTAGACTGTCCTGCTTATCAAAATAACTACTCACTGAGTAGTAAGTAACCCAAAGCAGATAAATGACGATTGCCGCAAAGATTCTTTTATTCGTTTGGTATGAAAGGATACTCATATAATGAGACTAGGTCATTACTGGGTTTTCTCAAGGTTTATTGGTCTGCTTTTGGCACTTTGTACGCATTCACCTTTGGTCAGATAAATGACCGGTGATTGGAATAGAACTGGATAGTAATCAGGAAAAGTCGGAGCTAATAAATCTTTTGAAAAATAATCTGGGAGAGTCAGGTTTACATTTCCTGGGTTCTCCATACCAGTCATTGGGTACTGAAATCTTTCTGTTTATTGTCTAATCCGTAAGTTTACTAATATTTTCTGTTTGACCCTGAAATGGACAAAGGAGCCATTCATATATAGATGAAAATGAATATCAATTTACGCTGACTGAGTTTCTCATTCGAGAATTCTTTGCATTTTTTGGTGTTGACAATCAATTCGTGTAAGGTAATACGAACAGCATCATTTAGAAAGTAAAACAACTCAATAAATACACAATATAAAACGGCTAGTTGTCTCATTGCATAGAGGCCCCATTCCCATGTTCAGATTATTTTTAGCAAAGTATAGTTCACTGTTAGTTGTTGTCTTTTTAATGACTCTCCTCGCTTGTTCGAATAGTTCAAGCCCGGGAAGCACCGAGATTGAGACGCCCCAGGAAGTTAGCGAACCATTGCCCGACATAGTCGCTCTTTATCGTGGTAGTGACCTAGCAAATTTAGTCATTATACTAGAAAGTCACGCTTGTCTAACTCCTCCAGTTTCCGATGCACTTATAGCAGCGGTACCCGCGTCCGGCTCAAAAGATACCTCTGCATTTTTAGAGGTTCTTGACTCTTCAGCCGTCTGTGCTGATGGAGCTCAACTGCTTAACGATGTTGCGGTGTCACCGATCCTTGTGCTAGTGGAAACAGGTCGGATACTGATCGACAGTACCGCCAATGGCTGTCATGACAGTATGTACTCCTTGCAAAGTCAGGCAATTACTTCGCTCGACGCGGACTCCGATGGATGTGTTGATCTCTTGCACGAAGTTGATCAAATTGAAGGGTTTTCAGTATTACCTGAAGCGGTGCAAATGCGTCTTACCGATGATGCCTTAGCTATATTTCGATATCTGCTTCCAGCGCCCGAAGAGATATCGCTTGAACCAGGTTTTGACCCCGAAGCCTACCGAGCAGAAGCAACCGTAACACTCGACGGTTTGATCGAATGGGTACTAGGAGAACCAGCTTTTGGAACCACTGCCGGAATATTTAGTTCATTTTTGGACAATACTCGTCCCTTCGTAAATGAATGGTATAGCTGTAGCACGGAGGTAACGCCTCCCAAACAACCTTCCACTTCGGTGGCAACCACCGAAACGCTACGCTTTTATATCTATACCAACAGCGGACATGCATTCAAGTCTCTTGGTGTGGGACAAAATGAGTGGAAGCGCGGCCTATACCCCACGGCCAATTCAGGTGGACAAGCGGACGCGAATGTCCCTGGCGCAGCAAGTGCTCCGACCGCAACTCCTGTACCTGCGCCTGGAACACCCGGTTCGTCCAGCTCCTCTCCAGGCGCGAGTAACGGCTCGAGTTGGGGAGCTGAAGCCGCTCCTTCTGGTTCGAGCGTTGGTTTCGGCTTGGGTCTAATCTCATATCTTGATGGAATGATTGCCGATGAAGCTGACACGCCATGGAGTTCTCGAATATGCTGGGATGTTACGCCAAAAGAATGGGATAGGATCGCCGAGCATATGAATGGGGAAACCAACGACGCGCCCGATTGGAGCTTACTCAACCACAATTGCTTGAGTTGGGCGGCAAACAATGCTGCTATGATCGGCAAACTGTTACCCGCCTACACTACTCTAAGCATCCCTAACCCGGGGGTGCTTGATACCACACTACAGGGTATCGGCGATGGTGGTAGTTTTAAAGGCGGTACCGTGAATATTAACTTTGGGGGCTGATAAATGAATCGTGGACACGCTACACACCTAGTTAGACGATTAAATCGTCACGTCGTGCAGCGAGGATGTATTGCGGTATTCGTCTTTCTGGTGCTTCTACCAGCTTCAAAATCCTGGGCGCAGCTTGATCCTCAATCAATATCAGATTGGGATGGTTTGTGGTCTGCAGTGGTCCGTCCCAACGAACATCAAATGATAAATATTACCCTTGAATTGAAAGTACATAATGGTTCCTTAAGTGGAAGTTTTAGTGGGGGCGGACAAATTACTGGCAGTGCTTCGAGTGCAAATGCTAGTGGGAGTTGGCATTCGCCGGGGCGAGAAGGAGGGCGTTTCTCACTTAACCTGCTCAATGGTAATACCCGCTTTGGCGGTAATTGGGGAGGCGAAGGTGGCGGTAATATTCAAGCAAAAAAAGCCTTAGCGGCTCGCCCTGAAGATTGCCCTTCATTCATTGTTAATATGGTATTGGATGATGCCAACGATGAAATAGATAAAAAATGCGAGAATGTGAGGGTAAATGAACACCCATACGGTTTTAATAAAGACAACGACGATAGGCTGGAACGATTTCTCAGAGGGCGTCCCGAACTTTTAGGTAGAAATGGAGCTGCTCCCTCCGCCATAGGTGCTGCTTGCCGAACAAGGCTAGCCAACGACCCAAGATTACGCAGCTCGGTCGTTGACAGCATACCCGAAACCATGGCCAAAATTACTGCGGAATATTACGCCTCCCGTAAATCTCTCGACGATGCCATCCACGCAACCCTTGAAAATATGGCCGCACTTGACAGTCTTAGATCAATGGATTGCGAGTTAACTAGCGCTAACCCATCGGGTTTTGCGAGTGCTAAGAATCAACTTCTCAGAGGACAGATATGCAGCGAGTTAGGCTCTTTGGCGGCCGTAAGAACTTGCGAACGCTTGAAAAACCAATGTAGTCAAAATGTAGATTATTCGGGTATTGTGGAGCGAAGTGAAATAGCAATGCGTCAGATCGAAGTTATCGAAGCGGAAATCGATCGAGGGGGCCATGACGAAGAGATGGAAAAGGCTCTCGAAGGGATGAAAGCAGGTCTCGAAGGCACAAGCAAATGGCTAACGGGAGAGCACTTTAACGATCGTTATGACAAAGAACTGAATAAGTGTAAAGCCGAACCGCACATCGGACCTGGATTCTGCGATGCAGTCAGGAAAAAATTTATTTGTCGAGGCATCCGTTCAGAGGCACGCCAAATAAGAAAAGCCCTTTCAAAACAACTCGACGAATATAACCACGCTCTTCGTTGCGTAGAGGGAAATGCTCCAGAATCTTGCGATCAACGCGAAGTCCGCGAAGTGATCGCAAAAGCTCCTCCTGCTGTTGGCGTTCCGGTGACCGAGGAAATGCTCGAGTCAGGTGGCACTTCACGAGAACGCGATACATTGGATTCTATCTATGCAAACTCTCAATTAGCTGGCGCAGAATGCCGGCGGAAAATGCGCAAAATTGATAACAATATTAATGATGCCTATGTAGAATTTGCAACCGGTACCGCCTTAACCGTGGCAACACTCGGTATGGGAAGTGCGGTAGCGCTCGCCCGTGCAAGTGCGAGCGCCGCGAACGTTGCTAAAGTAGCCGGAGCCACTAGTAGACTATCGTCCATGGCGCATCGGGCTGTAGCCGCAACACGTCTTAGCCCTCGCGCTTTTACGCTGGCCGCTCTTGGGCTTGACCTTGCCGACATGGGGCGCGGACTGGCTCATTCGATTGAACAATGTGGCGATGTCTTCTCGCTTGCGAGCACTGCGACTAAATCTTCCGATGGCCCATCTATGTGCCCTGGTGCAACCGACTACCAGGGCGCTCATCTAACTTCGGATTACCAGGACTGCGTACTTAAGGCTGTGGCCTTTGAAGGATCAATGGGGCTGCTGCCGATGGCGCCAGCTGGCATAGGCAAACTTTTGGATAAACGTGCGCTTAAAAAAGCCGGACAAACGCTCGGCGGTGAAGTGCTACGAGGGAGCAAACGTGATGCGATTTTGAGTGTGTTTAGGCGTTTCACCAAAATGATGGAAGCGGATCTGGACGACGCAATTGCGCAACTGCGCAAAGCTGGATTTGATGATCGCGATATTCAGCGGCTCATCACTTCTATGGCGCCAAATGTGCGCAACATTGATGGCAAACTGGTCGTCGGACTCGAAGGCAAATTACTGTCGAGTACAAAGTTAAAAGGGCATCTACTTTGTCTTACCGACGTTGGTGGTCGTCTAAAACTGTCCGCCTGTAGCAACTGCGACGACCTGCGTAAAATCTATAAAGCAGACTTAGCGAATAATCCAACGCTTAAAAAGCATTTTGAGGAAGTGGAAACGGCGTTGCGTAAAGCACAAGCCAGTGGTGATAAGGCGGCTAGAACCAAAGCATTTAGGCAGCTCGAATCAGTAACTGAAGGGCTCGAGAAAAGTGCTAAAAAAAGCTTCCTAAATAATACCGGTTTGGGAGAAGCATTGCCTGATAGTGAACTTCGTCTCATCGCGGATGCTTTTGAGTCTGGAAAAATTACCAAAAGTCAATTAAGACGGATCGCAGCGGCTGCGGACGAGGCACATTGGGCGAAATTATCGGGCTTAAGTAACAGAGAGTTTAACGCTAGGTTAAAGTCCGCCAAAGACGTGTTTGATGCGGTTAAACCGATGGATCGAGAACTACGGCGTTTGCTGAAAAGTCGTATGGAAGAGTCGATTAGAACCGGTCGAGTCTATCTCGGTGGCGGCGACGCAAAATCTTTATTTCATTCACAACTGAGCTTCCAAAGAACAACGCCGGATGTAAGGGAATACGCGAAAGGTATTGGAGAGTATCGCAATCCTAAAACAGGTCAAGTGGTAATAATAAAACCGGGCGACGCGATAGAAGCGGATCACGTATACCCAATACACGAAATAATCAACAACCGACGTCTCAAGGATTTTCATTCACTGCCACAAAAATTTCAGAAAGAAGTCGTTTACAACACTAAAAACATCAAACCTCTGCCAGCTAAACTCAACGGTTCCAAAGGAAACAAGCTCGCCAAAGAATGGTCTGAAAGCATTGTACTCGATGAAGGATATTGGAAAGCCTTACAGCGCGAACAAAACGAAATTGAAGAAATTTTGCTTAAACAAATTGAGTGTTTAAAGGGGTTGGCGGCTCATCATGATCCATCAAAGTGTCGTTGAGTTAAACATAGAAAATGGTGATAGAAGCATTGTCTGAGACAATGGGGCAAAGTCTTTGATTTATGATTACAAGTAATTTGAGCATTTATAGCAATCGCCACAACAGGGTAGTACATTATAATTCCTGAAATATATGATATGAGCTTATTGGGCAAGTTAGGAAGTTTTGAATGACTTCTTTCCGGAGGTGTGTATGAGCGAGCAATCAACTACATTGTAGATAATGGACTGGAGGTTAAATTCAAACATCATTGCCGAAGAATGGTCATTGAAACGGTTAATATGGGGTGGTGTTTCCATGATGGTCTTGTTGAAATTTATTATGGGCACTTAGACGATTAATTGATACAAAATGAATAACGATAAAATTTCAAAAGCTTCTAATGTTAGAAAGCCACATCCAGTTTACATGTTAATTTCTGAGGGGTTATCTTCCATTGATCAACTAAATTATGTGAAGATTTACAAAGAAAGAATTATGGCTTCAAACGTCCTTAGTGATAATGGTAAGAAACAGCCTGTAGTCAAAATAGGTGAGGATAATATCGTGGGTGTTGAATTGCTGGTTGATGTTCCTGGTAAGGTCATAGACTTTTACGCAATAACGTCTTCAGAGGAAAGTTGTGGTGGCAAGATTGTAGAAGCTGTTGTCAATACAGTTCCTGAAGACTGGAAAATAGTGGTATTTATGGATTGGAATCATGGTTTCTGGGAGTCTATGGTGAAGAAATACCCCAGAATCGTAGTGTTTTGAAATGGCGTTAAGTGAATTTGAAATAAAACGGTGTGAACGGAAGTTAGAAAAGTTTTTAAACAAACGTAGACCGCCAGAACATATCAGAAATGAAGTCGATATCGGTTATAGGCTCGATGACCAGAGTATTACGATCATTGAAATCCGTCCCAATTGGCGTGACCCTAAGGTTAGCGTAGAAATACCGATTGCAAAGACGACCTATGTGAAATCTAAGAGTGTCTGGAAAGTTTTTTGGCAACGTTCTGACATGAAATGGCACAGTTACCAACCAGCACCGCTAGTTAAATCCTTAGAAGAGTTTTTACAAGTGGTTGATGCTGATGTTAATCACTGTTTCGTATAAGACCATATACTCTCATGTTAACGTAATTTATTTTCCAAAGAATACTTTCAGGTTTCTCCAAACCGGTCACTGGGGAACAAAAAATCCATTTATACCGGTAAAATTGGTAAAATAATCATTTTTCGATTTGTCCCTGAAATGGACAAAGGGGACGTTAAGTAATTTTGAAGTTAAATGATTTCAGGAATGCATTGGGGATTTTAATGAAGGTTTCCTACAGTAAAAAATAAAGTAATATTTTTGTTATACCAATGTTTAAGGACGGTTTTTTTCAACA
>JABHSO010000142.1 GCA_018669845.1 Gammaproteobacteria bacterium
CGTACTGGGTAACTTCAAATTTCAACGTGCCCAGCAGGATCTCTGGCAACGTGCAGAACCTTTTAATGAATATATGCAACAGCGTTACTCTTTAATGAAACAAGCTGTGACATATCAGCACTTTTCACTGCTGGTTCCTGCATTTAACCGGGAATATCCTCGCAGTATTTATTTTAATGATATTGTGCCTGATTCGAGGGATTGGAGAAATGTCTGTTATGCCGGCTACTTTGGCTTACAGGTTATTGGAAGAGAAAAACAACTTAAAAAATCTGACCATAAAGTTAAGCAGCTACAGTCACCATAGAGTAGTTAGCTTAAACTAGTTACAATCTATAGATTAAACGATTAAGTCACAGCAAAGTTAATGACTGAAAAAAATATGAGTAAACTGATCTCTATTCTGGTGCCATGCTTCAATGAACAAGATAGTATCAGTGGATTTATGGCTACGATTTCACCGGTGCTGGAATCTCTTCAGGAAAATGTTGAAATCCTGTTTATCGATGATGGTAGTACCGATGAAACTCTTAAGCTGTTGAGTCGACTTGCCGGGCAAAACCAGCAAGTCAAAGTCATTTCGTTTTCAAGAAATTTTGGAAAAGAAGCCGCCTTAACAGCAGGATTAGATCTTGTGACGGGTGATGCGGTTATACCTATTGATGTTGATCTCCAGGATCCTGTCGAACTAATTCCTCAGATGATAGAAAAGTGGAAAGCCGGTGCTGATGTTGTGTTGGCACGCAGGTTGGACAGGCCTTCTGATAGTTTCATTAAAAGGTTAGCTGTTAACATATTCTATAAACTCATCTCTTTTTTAAGCTCGACTCCTATTCCAAGAGATGTGGGTGATTACCGTTTAATGGACCGGAAAGTGGTAGACAGTATTTGTTTATTGCCGGAAAGAAACAGGTTTATGAAGGGTATTCTCTCATGGCCGGGTTATGAGACAGAGGTCATTGATTTTTCTCGTCCAGATCGAGCAACGGGTCGAAGCAAGTGGCGTTCCTGGAAACTGTTTAATTATGCGCTTGATGGGATTTTTTCCTTTTCGACCGCTCCACTTCGAATGTGGACTTATGCCGGTCTGGTGTTATCTTTTTTTTCGCTATGTTATCTGATATTCATTGTCGCTAAGACACTGATTTTTGGTGTTGATCTACCGGGTTATGCTTCGGTCGTGTCAATTATACTTTTTTTTAGTGGTATCAACCTGGTTGGTCTGGGTATATTAGGTGAATATTTGGGTAGAGTTTTTATAGAAGTTAAGCAGCGACCGGTTTATCTGATCAAAAGAAAAATTGGGTTTGATTAAAGTTCTGAAATTTATCGTTGTTATTAAATGCTAACTCAATTTATTAAATGCTAACTCAATTTATTAAATTCTCGATAGTTGGCATTTTCAATACGCTAATTCATTATGCTGTTTTCTATTACCTGTATAGTTATCTGGGGTTGTATCATCTTTTAGCATCGGCAACGGGCTTTTGCTTTGCTGTAACGAACAGTTATTTTGTTAATAAACACTGGACTTTTAAAGGTAGTGATACGAAAAGTCGTTATCTATTTATCAGGTTCTTAATCGTTAACCTGATTTCTTTGACAATTAATCTAACCGGTATGTTAATACTGGTTGAGCTATTTTTGATAAATCCACTTTTAGCCCAATTATTAATGATCATAATCACGTTAGTGGTTAATTTTATGGGTAATAAATTCTGGTCATTCAGATAAATCGAAAAATAAACTAATGAAAAGCCTTAAAGGTGGTAAATTTATACCTGTGTTGTTTACTCCAGTTGCCTTCATCAGGATAATGTGACTTCCTGTTTAAATTTAGTGCTCTATGCTAACCAGCAATCAAAAAATGAAGTTTCAGTGGAAAAATCAGACAACATTTATTGTTATTTCTGTTGGAGCGACACTGAGCCTTAAGGATTTTCTCACTTTCCCTGTAATGGCTGGTGAAAATGGTGGCGGGGCCTTTCTTTTACTGTATTCATTTTTTTTAATATTGCTAGGTTTGCCTCTTTTGATGAGCGAATTCATGCTGGGACGTTTGACTCGAAAAAATCTTGTTGATGGTCTGGGCAGTTTAGCCGCCGAACATAACGCTTCTATTTACTGGAGAATTGTAGGCATTTTGGCTTTACTTGCCGGGTTTCTGATTTTATCTTCCTACAGTGTGGTTTCAGGCTGGTCACTGGCATATTTTGTGAAAACAGGTTTGGGCGTTTATTCAGGAGCTACTCCTGATGGAGTGAATGCTCTATTTAAAGACTTTCGCTCCAATTCAGAATCAATGATGTTATGGCATACGCTGTTTATCATTTTGATAGTTTCAATTAGTGCCCAGGGACTCAAACAAGGTCTGCAAAGAATTTTTATTATTCTCGTACCGACTATGGCAATTTTACTGCTGATTGGTCTGGTGTATGCTTTTTATTCATCGGGCATGATAGATAG